>JBMYNJ010000005.1:0-38267 GCA_049598145.1 Flavobacteriaceae bacterium
CCCAACAATTCACATCGACCGACCGAACCGTTGATATGGGAACCCTACAGCTCGTCCAAGAAGCATTTGCCTTAGAGGGGGTCAAGCTCACAGGGAAAAAAAGAGCATATCTCAAAAAAATTGATCGTACAGTGATTGATTTAGAGGAAGATAGCTCTACTGCTGGAGCTACCATTTTAGATGTCTTGGAGCGTACCCCGGGACTCATTGTTAATCGGCAGAATGAATCGATAGCCATGCTGGGAAAAAATGGTGTACAAGTAATGATTAACGGGAAAATAAGTTACATGCCGGCAGCGGCTTTAGTTCAGTTCTTGAATGGAATTAATGCTGAAAATGCTAAAAGCATAGAATTAATTACTACTCCTCCAGCAAAATTGGATGCCGAAGGAAATGCAGGGTATATTAACATTGAGCTCAAAGAAGGGGTGAACGAGGGATATAATGGAAATGCGACTTCTTCCTTAAGTTTAGGAGACTCAAAAACCATCCAAAACGGAGGCATAAACTTTAATGTTAAAGCTGAAAAGTCCAGCTTAGTATTTAATTACAGCTACACCAAAAATCAACTGCCCTATGTGTTGGATTTTTCACGATCATTACTCGAAAATCAAACGCCTCAAGAGACACAAACAGATGCTACCCGAGACAACAATCGACGCGTCCAAAATCTGCGATTTTCCTATAATTATCAAATGAGTGAACGTGTTAATTTCGGAACGATCGTGTCGGGTTATTCCAATGCTTATCGCATGTCTGAAAACAAGTTGGTTCAAATCCAAAGTAGGGGATTAACAGAAGATTTTTACTTCACCACAGAAGACAATTTCTGGGAAAATGCACAGATCGGGGCTTTTTTAACCTATCAATGGAGTGATGATCAACAATTGGAATTTAGCTTTGATTATCTGAAATATGCCAACGACCAGCCGATGGATTATAGTATTACTTTGGATCGGACCGGAGCCAATCAGCAATTGGATTTAGATTCAACCAAAGAGTCTCCATTCAACATTTTTGTCTATGCCTTAGATTATGAAAAAACCTTAGGGGAGTCTACTGAATTTATCTCTGGAATTAAGTTCGTTGAGAATGACTTTAGAAACACCAATGAGCTTTTTAGAAATAACCAAAGAGACCCTAACTTTGCATCGGACAGTCAGTTAGATGAAACTGTTGCTGCGGCTTATGCTCAAATCAAAAGCGATCTCAGCCCTCAAATAAGTATGCAAGCCGGATTGCGTTATGAACATACTCAAACTCAAGTAAATTCTTTAATTACGAACCAAAAGTTAGTGGATCGGTCTTATGGAAATTTGTTCCCCTCTGTATATTTTGGGTATAAAATCAATGATTTTAATAACCTCAATATTTCTGCCAGTCGGCGTATAAATCGTCCTGCATTTACAGATATGGCGCCTTTTGTTTGGTTTGTCGATTTAAATCAAGCATTTCAGGGAAATGTGAGTTTAAGACCTTCCTACACCAATAACCTTCAATTAGACTATCGTTTTAAATCTTTGAATCTTAGTTTACAATATACCCGAGAGACCGACGGAATTAGCAGATTTCAACCCCAAATAGACCCCAACGGTTTTGTAACAGTGATTCCTGATAATATAGACTTGCAAAATACATTCAGTGCTGTTTTAAGCTATTCTTTCTATCCTATCTCTGTTTGGAATTTACGTTGTTTTACCACTTTTTCACAAACTCGATTAGAAAATAATATTGATGGAAATCTATATGTCAATGACAATTCGAATATTCGACTAAATTTAAATAATGACTTCACCTTCGAAAAAGGATTCAGCTTCCAAGTTTGGGGGTTTTATCAGTCCAAATCTGTCTTTGGGATAAACATGATGAAAGCTATGACGTCTTTAAATATTTCCCTTCAAAAAAAGCATAAAAACTTCACCTATACATTAAATGGAAGTAATTTACTGGACATGCAGAAATATCGATTTGAAACCAAGGGCGTAATTGACGATTATTCTCAAAATATCATTTTTGACGCAATCCCTCCTCAAATCAAGTTTTCAGTGGCCTATAGTTTTGGAAATCAGAATATTAAAAAAATAAAACTGAAGGACAAGGAAGAAGCCTCGCGAATTGAAATAACACGTTAATTCAAATTTCTTCAGTGTAAGCATGAGAGCAGCCGAATCCTCTTGACCTCTTAAGTAGAGGTATAAGGGATGAATTGATGAGCAACAAATCGGCATGTTTCATGATTAATGGAAACTACTAAAATCCGATAAAATTCAGTTGCATTAAAAAAACAATAGCCCCGCCGACTATAAAAAATAGAATCGCTGCCTTATTCTGTAGATCTTACCCGAAGGAATTCTTCTTCATCTTCCATCCAAACAAAATCGCTATTCACTTCTCCTGTAACAGGATTGAAGAACAACTCTAAATATTTTATAATACGAATCCCCTTAACTTTTACTTGTGCAATAAAGGAATGGTAGTGATATTTACTGTAGGGACTCATAAAAGTGGAATAGGAATTCCAAATGATGTTTCGGGTATATTCAATGTTGTTATATTTTTGGTTGACATAGTTCTCCACTTTTTCGTTAATGGCTTCTACATCTAAAGGGACCATCCCGTTTCTTCCCTGATTTTTGAGTTTAATCATCTGAAGGAATCCTTTATGTTCCGAAACAATTTCATCTAAAGTGGGTGTTTTGGGCTGATTAGCAATTTTCAAGGCGATAAGGTCTGGGCGGTTTTGCTCTTTATTTAGTGCCTCTGGCTCCAGGTAGAATGTTTGATCTTCATTGGACCATCGAAAATCCCCATACACCAGTTCGTTAAATGGATTGTATTTTACCTCGACAAACTTAATCCGATCGGTATTCTTAACAATGGCACGTACTATAAATGTATGGTAATGAAAACGGCTGGAATGACTCGTGTAGGTCTGGTAGGAATCCCAGATGATATTATCGGTAACCTCTACCACATCAGGATATTTCTCCTCAATAAAAAAGCGAATTTTTCGCTTGATTTCATTAATATTAATGGGAACAATTTCCCCCTTTTGGTGATCTAAACCTTCGTGTTCAATGATAAAATCTTCTATCGTTACATCAATCTTCTGCGCCTCTAAGTAACTGTGTATTCCCAGACACAAGAAAAGAATACAATACAATTTAAACTTCATGTTTAACAACACCTTAATAATGGTTAAATATACGGATTCAACCCCATTCCAGAACTATAACGGGAATAATCGGATTTAAGTATATCATAAAAGTCATCCCTTCAAAAGATCAAGTTTTGGGGTAGAGAATTCAGGTCACAGATTTTTTCTGTCCTTTGCTATCTATTTTAATGGGCTGGTTGGAGATCTTCGATGGATTCCCCTTTTCTACGAATAGCTAATTTACAATACGGATTTCCAGAATTCGACTGCGACTCTAACACCACTAATTGCCCGCCTACAGCATCCATCAATTGACGGTCATAATTCATTAACTTATAACAGGCATGGGCATCACCGGTTCCCCGTAAAGGACAATGCAAGTGAATTTCAGCTTCCACCGTTTCCCCTTTAGGAGGATATACTTTGAAAAATTTTTGCCCATCGGGAGGCATCATCTCAAGCCAAGCTTGACCTAAATTAGCGAGCTCTTGGAACTTTTTAGGACGATTCAACAAGACATTTAAACGAGCCAAGAGTCCCGTGAGACTTCGGGTCCAAGAATCGAAAAAAGTGCGACGTGAAAAAGGAGCCAAAAAACGGAGTGTCCACTCAAAAACAATTTGTTTTTCTAATAACTTTTTAAGCATATCAAGAAGTAAAATGCAGTTGTGAATCGGTTAATGATTGAACTCTAAGGGTCCAATAATCTCTAAAATAGTTCTGATATAAACGCCAAGGCAGTTTTTCTCCTTGCTTGGGAAATTCATCCGCCGAGCGATGAATATAGCCCGAATTGAGATTTAATAAGGGAATGGTTTCCATCGATTGATCCGCAACTTTGGGGACAAAAGCCCTCAGTTTTTTACGATCCATATAACGCAGTAGTCTCCCGGAATATTCACTCGTCAGATCACTTTTTAAGGTCCAAGAAGCATTGGTGTAGCCGGCAAAGAAGACACAGTTAGGCAAATCACTAAGCATCAGACCACGATAGGTCAGCCCTTGAGAAAGATCGTAAGGTTTGTGGTCTATAGTGATTTGAGCACCCCCGAAAGCCAACAATTGAAGACCCGTAGCCGTAATCACTATATCGGCCTCAAGGATTTTTCCAGAATCGAGCATTAATCCCTTTTCAGTGAAACTTTGAATGGTATCAGTCACAACATCGGCTTTTCCCGACCGTAGAGCTGCAAACAAATCTCCGTCTGGTGCTACGCAAAAACGCTGATCCCAAGGGTTGTAATGAGGTTCAAAATGAGGGCGTGCCGGAAAAGCACCTAACTGTTTTTGTGCCCCCTTAATCAAGAGTTTCTTTAATATTTTGGGCCAAATTTTACAGGCCTGAAAAAAAAGAATTTGTGTGACTATGTTTTTAAGTCGAATCAGGGAATGTGCAGTTTTTTTGGGGAGTATTTTTTTAATCAATCTTGCTATTTTATCCCGATTGGGAAACGCCCCTACATAGGTGGGCGAGCGTTGCAACATCGTGATGGATGCCGTTTTCTCAGCCATTTCCGGGACTAGGGTAACTGCCGTAGCTCCACTGCCAATTACCACCACTTTTTTTTCGGCATAATCCAAGTCCTCCGGCCAATGCTGAGGATGAATCACTTGTCCTTGAAAATTATCGATCCCTTTGAACTTAGGGGTGTAGCCATTTTTATAATTGTAATAACCCGTACAAACAAACAAGAATTGAGATTCATAAACAACCGCCTCCTTTTTTTGGGCATCCCAACATTGGAGTTGCCAATGACAGCTATCGGAGTCATAGTTGGCCTCCTGCACTCGAGTTTTAAAATGTATTTTGTCCTCAATTTTGTACTCAGTAATCGCCTCCTTAAGGTAACTTAATATGTTTGGGGCATCTGCGAATGACTTAGGATTGTCCCATGTTTTAAAGGAATATCCAAAAGTGTACATGTCTGAATCTGAACGGATCCCTGGATACTTAAACAAACTCCATGTCCCGCCGATAGAATCACGAGCTTCGAGAATGCGGTAGGTTTTATTGGGGTTTTTCCTTTGAAGATGACAGGCTGCTCCTATACCGGAAAGGCCAGCACCCACAATGATGATATCGGTTGTATTCATTCCTACTTTATACGATTCAATAAAATACAAAATCGCCCGGTACAAAACCAGGCGATTAATATTTAAGCATTACTTATTGACTCAAAAGTCTACAAGATTATTTTGTCCAAGCAAAACAAAGCATTCCAGGTGCTGCACCGGTAGGATTAGCACAATTAGCTTTTCCAAATTTCACACAATTAGAACAAGAAGAGGACTTATGAAGGGATGCTTTGGCGGAATGATCTTCACAAGAATTGAGAAGTTCTACCGCTGTATGGTGCTTCCCACATTGGAAATCTTGCATCAAGTTTGCACAGTTCAGACATGAAGATACGGTTTGTAAAGACATAACATTTTATTTTTAAGCAATTTAACACAGTTATGTCTTAGAATGAATTTAAATTATCCCAATACCTGGATTTGACCTTTGTTTATTGCGATTTTTCCCTCGTTCTCTAACTTCTTTAGTGTCCGGGTTATCACTTCTCTGGAGGTCGCGATATCTTTAGCGATCTGCGCATGGGTTTTCTGATGAGCAATGTGATCGCCGGATTTAGCGATAGAATTAAAATAGGTCATCAAACGGTCTTCTATTTTCTGAAAACTAAGTGCTTCAATGGTTTGTAATAAATCCGTATAGCGGTTGACAAACAAATCAATGATTAAGTCATTAAATTCCTCGTATTTAACTTGCCATTCACGAATTTTAGAGGCGGGCATTAAAAACACCTTGCTGGCCGACTCTGTCATGGCAGAAACTTTACTGATTCTTCCGGTAAAACTGGCAATGATGGACATCATACAAGTTTGTCCTGCATCTACATAGTACAATAATAACTCCTTGTTTACATCTTCGTTCTCCACAAAAACCCGTACAGTTCCCGTTTGAACAAAAGGAACATAATCCATAGTATCTCCCATAGATACCAAGATCTGCCCGGAAGGCACTTCAATCAACTTAGAGGTGTACTCAATTTCTTCAATCAGTTCTTTTGGAAGTGAATGGAAAGTAAACATTTTAGATCGTTTTGTGATTTTTGTCACTTTTTATTCACTAAATGTAGTATAAATTTACATATAACCGTAAACCAATTCAGTCTTGAGAATGCTTCGTTTCTTCACTTTGTTTTCCTTTTCTGTCCTGGTTTTTGATCAAAGCAGCCACATCTAATTGGGTGCCTTCTTCGAAATTTTCTGGAACCTCAAAAATGATTTGTTTTCCCAGCTTTTTCTTGAGGTAAATTTTTTGTCCAACCTCTAATCGTACCCCGCTCTTGGAAAAGGGCGAAAGGTTTGGATTCATCACATTAGGAATAATTAATGGAATCGGCTTACCGGTTTTATTCACCAAAGTAAAACTGATTTCAGTATTGTTTCTTAAAGCCAAAGGTTCCTTTGCCTCCCTTCGAGCTTGCAGATCAAGTTCAACTCCCTGAGAATTGGGATTTACTAAACGTAGCTTTTGTTGGGGGTCTAACTCCACCGCAGTCTTCCCACGGGGGGCTAATCCAAAACCTCCGGTGACTTGATTGCTAAGAGAGTTGACCAGCTTGAATTCAATTGAAAAAGGGCTTTTATTTTTAATTTGAACCCGTTGATATTTTTCGTCGGGCAAGGAATAATCGATACTGTCTTGTTCAGCAATATAGATGCGCTGCAGTTGCTGTGCCCCGCTATAGAAGCTTAATAAACAAACGGATATGATTAAAAAAGTAGGGTTTTTCATAAATATTTATTTTAAATCTGATAAAATATCCCTCAAGATATTTTAAAATGAAAAAATGCGGTGGTATCCTGTTTTAATTTAGAATTTAACTTTTCAAACGAATCCGTTGGCACGGAAATATAAGGTGACATCCCCCAACTTTTTTACAGAATGGGTTAGAAACGGTGCAGATCGGAGCTATTTCTTCTTCCAGAATTGTTGACTAAAGCTCTTTCTTAAGATAGGCTTTGGTAAGGCCTTCGGTTTGTAAAACCGCTATTAATTCATACCCATCCATTCCTAATCTATTCAGATTTTCTTCAGTGATATTGGGTTTTTTGAAGAGTTTATTTTCAAGGGTTTTATAGGAAAATCTTTTCATAAACTAAGCTCTACGTTTGGGTTTAGTATCTGGAATCCGACCGAAATTCCCGCCTCCGTCGTAATCCACATTATCCACCTCCAGTTTTTTTTGAGCTTCCGAACGAGATTCCTCAAATGAGTAGCGAGCAGCCAACAATACGGCTCCAAAAACAGCTAACCCCATAACAAATAATACTAAAGTTCCCATTACTTGGTCATTTGTTTAAAATATCCGCCAGCGGCCAAAATAGAAGGCACCCAAATGCCCACATACATCCCTTCTTCTTTCTGCCCGCTAAACCACAAGCCCACAGACAGGCAAAAGCTTACAAAAGCTGCCCCCAGCAGCCAATAATCTGATTTCTTAATCATTGCAATTAATTTCCCAAAATATACACGCATTTCTTCAATTACACAAACGACTCCCTCACTGTTAGTCACTTAGGAACCTTAAACCTGTTGAGCCAAGTGGAATTTAAACTTGAAATCGGTAACATGATTTTAAGTATAGATTCAATTAAAAGTCGAACCCGTAGTGTGTCTCGGCCTGATAGGGTTTTTCGGGACTTACCCATGGGGAAGGGAAATGGGAATGATTGGGAGCATCCGGAAAATTTTGAGTTTCCAAACAAATAGCTCCAAGGGGCACAAAGGGCTTGGGAAGACTTTGAGGAATATAGAGCTGCATCCCAGGCTGATCGGTCCAAACGGTCATTTTACGCCCGGATAGAGGATCACTCAACTGGGCTACCCTTTTGAGTTTTGTTTCGTTTGTTGTTAAAACATAACAATGGTCATACGAGAAGGGAGTCTTGCTCTTTAACGCCAATGAATTGGTCGCCCGAAAATCAAGTGGTGTATTCTCCACTGGAATAAATGCCCCATTAGGAATTCCATGCAAATCGGTTTTCAAAACAGAACTCGCATCGATTTGAAGTTGATGTCCGCAAATGTTTTGTTGAAAATTGCCTCCCAAATGAAAATAACTGTGCTGGGTAAGATTTACTGCTGTTTTTCGGTCGGTACTTGCTTGATATAAGATTTCAAGGCGTTTATCTTGGGAAAGTCGATAGCGAATCTGAATGTTTAAATTTCCGGGGTAGCCCCCTGCTCCGTGTGGACTTTGATGGCTTAAAAGCAAACCCACTGAATTGGGTGTTTTTTCAGGGGTCACCTGCCAAAGTACTTGATGAAACCCTGCATCCCCTCCGTGTAGGTGGTGCGACCCCAGGTTTTTGGTCAGTTGGTAATGCTGCCCGTTGAGAGTAAAAGTACCCTTAGCAATCCGGTTAGCAAAACGGCCTATTAATGCCCCTAAATAGATTTGATCTTCCAAATATGTGTTTAATCCATCGTAACCTAAGACTATATTTGTCGAATTTCCCAGACGATCCGGGACTTCCAAGCGTTGGATGATTCCTCCATAATTCAGAATCTCTAAGGCTAAACCATTGGCATGAGTCAGTCGATACTTCACCACCGAACGACCATCTGCTAAATTCCCCCAGGGACTGGATTCTATTGTATTTTTTACCACAATTACAAGATAAAGGTTGCACCATTAACTATCAAAACTCGAAGAGATTCCTAGTGAATGTATACCTTAGAGTGCAGAAGTTATTACTATGCCGAAACTCCCTCCAAAGCTTTGGAAAAGAATCGTTCGATGGACAGCTATAGTCATGGGTCTTATGATCTTATGGGCAGGCGTATTTCTTCAGAGAAAAACCCTTAAACCACTATCCGATTCCCTGAAAAGTTTCCAAAAACGAGGGATTTTCCCACAAGAAAAAAAATATTTAACCGAATCGGGAGAAATATACAGTTGGTATACCCCTAAAGGAGAAAAGCCCACTTTACTTTTTATTCACGGATCTCCGGGCGACTGGACTGCTTGGAAAAAAATTCTTTTGGAGACTCCCCTTGCAAAGCATTATCAGTTAGTGGTCATCGATCGTCCACCCTATAATCTAAGTCGCCACTCGGGAGGACACTTGAGGGATCAGAGTCTAGCCCTCCGTACTTTGATGGAAGATTTATGTCATCCCTGCGGTGTAATTGGCCATTCTTATGGGGCGGCATTAGCACTGCAATTGGCGGTAGATTATCCCGAACAGGTCAGTGGAATACTCAGTATAGCCGGAACGGTTGCTGCACCTTATCAAAGGGCTCGTTGGTATAATCGACTGGCCAATACCTCTGTTTTTGAAACAATTATTGGCCCTTCTTTTCGGGCCAGTAACCGTGAAATGCTCTTTTTGGCGGATGATCTTCAAGCCTTGGAGAAGACCTTTCAAAATTATCCGGGTAAAGCTGTTTTTATCCAGGGGGGAGCCGATGTTTTGGTCCCTCCTGAAACCGCTAATTATATTTCTAAGCTTTGGCCAGGAGCCCTAATTTCTTTTTACCCTACAAAAAATCACTTTTTGATTTGGACAGATCTGGATTTGATCGTTCAGGTCATTCAAAAGTGGATGCCTTTAGCTGACTAATTGATAAATATTGAATATTTAACAGTCTCTTAATGACACTCCTATAAAAATTTAAGTACTTTTGTTTCAAAGTTGCTAGGCACCCCTGCCGATTAAGATTCATTTGTTTTGTTAAATGAGGTAAGATTTAAGCGTAATCGAATCGTAGGGGTGTTTTTTATTTCAAGTATGTTAACACGCGTTTAAGCATAAAAAAACCCAGCCAATTGGCTGGGTTTTCTTTTAGACAAAAAGACGAGTTATCTTTTGGACAGGAAGATATCTGTTACTGTACGAACCAGAGTTTCATCTATTATGTTACCGTTTTCATCATATTCCATTTCATAATCGATATCTGTATATTGTAGATGAAAATCATCAAAAGTGAGCTCAATGACATCGTGAGCATCGGCATAAATTTCCCCATCTTCTTCATCTTCAAAAATGATCACTAAGATGGTTTGATCATCATCTTCCCAATACCATTCGTTGACTTGAACTTCTGCGGCAGAACCGTCTGCACGAAGCGCCGCTAACATATAAGTTCCATAATCAGAGAAATTAATAACGAACTTTACAGGAGGCACACAGCCATCAATTAAGGTGTAACTTTCCTGACCTGTTTCTTCATCATAGGTCCAACTGTCATCATCAATACAGAAGTCCGCTAGATTCTCTTCATAAAAATCAACTCCATCATCGGTTAAACGGATGACTTCCCACTCACCTATCAGTTTTGCGTGATTACTCAATGCCTGAGCAGTTTCAGCCTCATCGACGGGATCGTCTTTTCCGGCCGTGACATTTCCTTCAAGAGCGGGTTGACAAACCTCTAGGGCCGCAGGTAATTCAAGGTTAATCACAAATGTGACGTTAAAGGTATCTGAAGATACTTCGGTCACCACGATATCAGTTAAAGTAGCGATGGCATCCACATTTCCATTATCGTTATACAATAACTGTACATTTTCCACAGTACCGTCTGCAGCTTCGTTGATAATGTATTCCCCAAAGACTTGTGCGGTTCCCTCAGGAGTATTGATGGAAAGCAAATAGTTTTCGTCGTTAAATTCAAAGAAATCAAACGAACAAGTCGCTGCTCCTTTAGAAGCACTTGGAATATCCCAACGTCCGTAAATGGTTTGTTTGGCTTGCGAAGGAGTCTGTTCTGCAACCGTCCCGGTAGCTCCTAAATTAACCGCTTCGGCATAATTGGTGTTTTGCACTGCAGCTAAAGCTAACTGCAATCTTCGCTGCAAGTCTGCAATGGTATTTTGGGCATCGGCATTGGCATTGATCGCACCAGTTAAACTCGATTGAGTAGAGGTGAGACCACTATTTAAGCTATTGATCGTATTTCGAGCCTCCGTTAACAAACGCTCTGCCTCAGTCAATCGAGTCCCTAAAGCAGTGTTGTCCTGCTCAGCAGTGGTCAGCCGAGAGGTCAAAGAGTTAATCGTGGTTTGTAAAGAGTCAATAGTCTGTTCCAATTCCGTAATTTGGGTTTGTAGATCATCGGTCGTTTCCGAATCGGAACAAGCCACTAAAAATAAAATTGAAAAAGCAAATAAAAATTTTTTCATATTTGTTTGTTTTGTGATTTGATTCAAAAATAGTTAATAAATCTTATGCATGCATAATCTTTTCTTATCGCTTTTGTTTTTTCTGTTACCCTTCAATTTTATTGACATGCAACAAAGCTATGAAACCCAACCGTATCAAGTATTGGAGCAAATCGATAATTTCGAACTCCGCTATTACCCTCCTGCCCTAAAAGTGAAAACAACCTCACCCGATCCGCGTCTGCATTTTCAAAAACTTTTCGGCTACATCAGTGGAAAAAATAGTAGTGAAACCAAAATTGCCATGACCACACCAGTTTATATGCAGAAAGAACCCAATTCCTCTGAAATGGCCTTTGTGTTGCCATCCGAAATGACCTTGGAAAATTCTCCTATACCTAAAGACACATCTGTAAAAGTTGTTAAAGACCCCGGAGGCTATTTCTGTAGCCTGCGTTATGGCGGTTACAGCAACTCCACCAAAGAAGCACAATTCACAGCAGAACTCCTCCGAAGAATTCATGAAAAAAATTTAACCCTAAAAGGTAACCCTTGGGTGTTGGGCTACGACAGTCCCTTTAAATTTTATCAGCGGACCAATGAAATATTAATCCAAGTAGAGTCCCCTTATAAGGAGTGAAGCTTTAGTTTTCAGTAAACTCCGTACTTTTATCAAAAAATTAGATGAAGAAAATTGTCGCTTTTGGCGCCAGTAATAGCTATAAATCTATCAACAAAGCTTTGGCAAAATATACCGCAGATCAATTGCCGGAGGTCGAAGTGGATCTTTTGGATTTAAACGATTTCGAATTCCCCATCTATCATCCTGATTTAGCCAAATTTCATGGGGTTCCCCAAGCGGCTAAAGACTTTAAATTACATCTGAATCAGGCCGATGGACTGATCATTTCATTTGCAGAATACAACGGTTCCTATACAGCGATTTTTAAAAACATCTTCGATTGGATTTCCGTGATCGAAAAGAATATTTGGCACGACAAACCCATGTTTTTACTGGCTACATCTCCTGGGGCTCGAGGAGCCATCCAGGTTTTGGAAATGGCACACCTGCGCATTTCAAGAGCAAATACCAACCGAGTGGAAAAGTTTTCCCTCCCAAGTTTTAAGGATAATTTTGATCCGGAAAAAGGGATTCTAAATCCGGAATTAAATGCTGAATTTCAAAAGTGCCTGACCCGTTTTCAAACGGCTCTGAAAGGCTGACACATCTAAGTTTATTTGATTAGCATTTCAATTTCCAGATCATAGACAGCTACTAAAGGTTGTATCCTTCTACTTTAACGGATTTTTTTCTTGGTTTGGTCTTCAACGAATTAAAGCCAGCAGCACAAGTACAGACCATTGTATTTCAATGGATAGCAGCACTTTAAATTAGCTCAATCCTTACGGAAATTTATTGTTCTTTCAAGGGGGGATGCTTATCTGGCTCCGGAATTGGGACATTAGGCATGTCGGGTAAATCGATACTGTGGCTCGTTTTTACATGCACTTCCCCCGTCCAGGTGTCTAAAATCAAAAAACCTTGACTGGAAAAACTTTGATACTGCACATAACGACCAGACAGGGCATTGAGACCTACTGCGATAAGAAATAAAAAGGCCAATAGTAACCACAGATTTTGGAGGGTATTTTTTTGCATCATTTATTTTTTTAACACATAAAATAAAAGACTTAAGATAACGCTAGCCAAAAGGGATGTCCCCAAGGGGAAATAGACTTTAGTATGACCTCTTTGCCATCGGAAATCAAGGGGATTTTTATACGACCAATTTTGGCCTTCTAAAAACCACAATAGCGCACCAATTGCGACTAGCAAAAGGCCAAACATCAGGATGGATTTCCCCATTTGAGGTTGGATTTATCGTTTAATTGAAAACAAATATAAGGCGATCCATAACCAACTCAATATAGGCCATGAAAGTCCGGCTTGAGGCCACCAACGCTTAAAACTAATTTTGGATAGCATTCCCACAACAATTTTTGTTTAAGTTAAACATAATTATTGAATTTCATTAATTCATAAAGTAATTTCCGGGTATTTGTTTAATTATTTAATTTTTCACTTTAATGTCTCTACAAATTTATTTCATGAAAATTTTAAGAATTTCGAGTTTGCTATGGATGCTAATCTGTATCCCTCAAAAAGACGCCTTTCAAAGCTCTGGAAAGTGGAAAATTCAGCGTCCAATGCTAAATGCTAAAGGGTTTGCTTGCTTTTTGGATGAACTGGTATTGGAAGACGATCAATTTGAAGTGACCTTTGTAACTCAAAAAAATGGTCAACAACGCAAACACACCTTTAAAGGTTCTCAAAAACAGCACCAGGATCATTTGGAACTGGAAAAAGTCGGGCGTTTGGATCGTTTAAAATGGGATGCTAATACGATTGATTTTGAATTCGACTATAATGAGAGTTTAGGATACTTTTGCGCCTATCTGGAATGGGAGGGGCACACCCATCAGGCGTTTACAGCTCGAGGAAAAAGGATTATACCTCGCCCAAATGCGACGGATTCTCCTTGATTTTAGAGCTAAAAAAAGACCCAAATGGGTATCCTCGTTTTCCCTTTAGGCCCTACAAGAATACAACAAAACTCGCCTTGAAGTGTTAAGCCGTTGCTAAATTGATGTTAATTCGAATAAAAAAAGCAGGCCCATCGACCTGCTTTAGACTAGATAAGGATTGTTCGCTACACGCGCCCATGCGAGGCGGCCTGTAGTCTAAATATTTTCCTTAAATGATTTTCATTAAACATAAGACACCTCCTTTCTACATTAAGTTACACATGGCTGTTGTCACAGCATTAACAGATCATGTCAAAAATAGAAATTATCTCTTGTTTAACCCTTAACGCACCAATTTTTTTAACGTAAGCCCCTGTCCCAAAATGGTAAATAACACTACGATATAAGTCAAGAACAAAATCAGTGATTTACCGGATTCCATACTGTCAGAAAGATTAAGAGCCAAAGCAATACTAAGACCTCCCCTAAGCCCTCCCCAAGTAATGATCAGGGCTGTACGCTTTTCAAAAGTTTTAAAGAAAGATAAAATCCCGATAGGGATAAATACTCCTATTCCACGAGAAATGACCACCAAGACAATTACGATGAGCGAAACCAATAAAAAGTTAGGATTAAAGCCCTGGAAAATGGCCAAAACTTCTAGACCAATAAGTATGAAGAGGATGGCATTTAAAGTTTCATCCAAAAGGTGCCAAAATTTGTAAACATAATCGCCCATAGCCCTTTGCAAACCCTCCGCTTCTTTGTCAGTATCAATATTTTGATTCAGGAATAACCCCATCATTACTACGCCCAAAACAGCCGAAAAATGAAAATGATGGGAAATAATCGGTAATAGCAGCACCAGTGATAGCGTGACCAATACTTCCAATTCCACATGTTCGTTTTCGATATATTTCAACAGTTTTAAGCCCAAAAAACCCATTAAAGCTCCTAGGCCAATACCTCCAATCACTTCGGTGGCAAATAGAGTTGCAACACTGGCTGCAGATATATTTTCGACGCCGTTGGTTTGAATATTGAGTAAGGTCAAAAACACCACAACTCCAATCCCGTCGTTAAACAAGGACTCTCCGGCAATACGCGTTTCAGTAATGGAGGACAAATTCATTTTTTTAACCATTGCTAAGACTGCTATGGGGTCTGTTGGAGCAATAAGAGCGCCAAAAAGTAAGCAATCCACATAACTTAATCCAAGCGTATTGAGATGTAAAGCGGGTAGCTGAATCAACCAATACAGTCCCGAACCTACTGCAAATGTGGAAAAGACCACGCCAAAGGAGGCTAAAAATAAAACCGTTACTTTATCTTTTAGAAGCTCATGAACATCTACACTAACGGCTCCAGCAAAGAGCAAAAACGGCAACATCACGTTAACCAACAATTCACTGAAATCAAATTGTTCGGTCATAAAAACAACGGTGTTTAAAATATCCGGAAAAATCCAACCCAAAATTAGGATCGAAACCGAAAGCGCAATGGCCAGTATCATCAGACCAATGGTTTGTGGGAGTTTTAAAAATCTGAGATTAATTAAAGAAAATACAGATGCAAGACTTAATAATATAGTCGCTAATTCAAGAACGCTGATAGTCATAATTATAGAGAGTTTTGATAGAGTTTTGTTATATATTTCCCAACCATATCAAATTCAAGATTCACAAGATCTCCTGAAGTCAACTGATGGAAGTTGGTGTGTTCGTAGGTATATGGAATAATGGCCACTGAAAAACCATTGGATTTGGAATCTACCACGGTAAGACTGACTCCATTAATCGTTATAGACCCCTTTTCGATAGTGAATTGTTGACGGTCCTGAGCAAAAGAAAAATCAAAGGTCCAACTCCCGTCAACAGAGCTAACAGATTCACAAACCCCTACAAGGTCTACATGTCCCTGAACCAGATGCCCATCCAAGCGATCGCCTAACTTCATAGCACGCTCCAAATTCACCCAGTCGCCAATACGCAAATGCCCTAAGTTGGTTTTTTGAAGGGTCTCTTCAATCGCAGTAACCGTATATTGATCGTTTTGGATATCTACAACGGTTAAGCAGACTCCGTTGTGGGCTAAACTTTGATCTATTTTAAGCTCATGGGTCAATACAGATTCCAAACTCAGATGCAAATTACTTCGGTCTTCCTCCAATTGGACGATCTTTCCCATCGTTTCTATAATACCCGTAAACATGACAAGTTTTTGTTTCTTTGCACTCAAATGTAAGCAGTTCTGATCAGGAATGAAAAAAACAAAAAAAATTAAACTCGCAATCTCCATAGGAGACCCTCATGGAGTAGGTTGCGAAATCATTCTCAAAGCCTTTGAAGACAAACGAATGTTTGAATTTTTAACCCCAATTGTTTATGCACACCCCAAAATATTCCTAGAACAAAAAAAAAGTTTACAGATCAATACCCCTATTTTCAATTTAAAAGCCCAAGGGAAGCCTCATCCCCAACAGCTCAATATCATTCAATGTTGGGATTCATTGGAACCCTTAACTATGGGAAAACCGACTCCCCACAGTGGCCAGTGGGCTCATAAATCACTACAAGCGGCTACTCAAGCGACTGCTGCTGGTGAAACTGATGGGCTAGTGACTGCCCCAATTGACAAAAACAATATCCAAAGCGAGGAATTTCCGTTTAAAGGGCATACCGATTTTTTAGCAGATTTTTTTAAAACTCCCGCGCTGATGTTTATGGTGCATGAAAGTCTTCGGGTGGCTCTAGTAACCGACCATATTCCCGTGCAGCAAATTTCATCGGTGATCCAGCCCGAATTACTGGATCAGAAACTCAAAGCTCTCGAAAACAGTCTAAAACAAGACTTTGAATGCAACCGCCCTAAAATTGCTGTTTTGGGAATCAATCCCCACAGTGGAGACCAAGGAGTCATTGGAAAAGAAGATGATGAAATCTTAAAACCTTGGTTACAAAAGGCTCAACAAAATAAAAAGTTGGTTTTTGGGCCTTACCCTGCGGATGGTTTTTTCGGGTCTGGCGCTTACCAAAATTTCGATGCCGTTTTGGCTATGTATCACGATCAAGGACTTATCCCATTCAAAACCCTTGCTTTTGGGCAAGGAGTCAATTTTAGTGCCGGACTCCCCATTGTTCGAACCTCCCCAGACCACGGAACGGCTTTCGATATTGCAGGAAAGGGAAAAGCACAAGTAGAATCTTTCCGAGAAGCCCTATTTACTGCACTGCAAATTATTCGAAATCGCACTGCTGGAGTGGCAGTCCAATAAGTTGTTTTTTGTGAAACTATCTTGTGGAATATTTTTGGTTCTCTGCGATTTATATTAAATTTGCGGGCTCATTAATGAGGTATGGAATGCAGTTCAGAATATACGATCCCTTTTGTAGGGCTTAAAAACGGGCTGCACCAGTTTAAATTTCCCATTAATGGTTCGTTCTTTGATTTGTTTGATTATGAAGATTTTTTGTCTTCCGCCTTGGAGGTAATCCTTGAATTGGAAAAGCAACCCACTTTGCTCAATCTCCATTTTAGGGCTCAAGGGTTCGTTAAAGTCCCCTGCGACTTAACCAATGAACCTTTTGACCTCCCTTTGGATACTGAGTTTTCTTTAGTAGTGAAATTTGGCTCTGCTGTTTCTCATACAGACGAAATCCTTATCCTCCCCGAGGGCAGCTATCAAGTGGATGTCCAACAATACATCTATGAAATGATTGTCTTGGCTGTTCCTGTAAAGAAGGTACATCCCGGGATCGCCGATGGCAGCCTTAAATCTGATATACTTGACAAACTAAATGAACTGGCTCCAAAGGCCACCCCGGAAACGGAACAGACCGATCCGAGATGGGATAAATTGAAAGATTTATTATAACTGAATAAAGAAAGAAATTATGGCACATCCTAAACGGAAAATTTCAAAAACGCGTCGCGACAAACGCCGTACCCACTACAAAGCAAGCCCACAGCAAATCGCGACTTGCGGAACAACAGGGGAGGCGCATTTGTATCACCGTGCTCACTGGCATGAAGGAAAACTGTACTATCGCGGAAAGATCCTTATCGACAGTACTTTAGAAGCTGAAGCTTAATCTAATTATAGAATTTTAACTCCCACTCTCGCTCGCCGAGAGTTTTTTTTTGGAATATTTTCATTTCAAAAAAACTACTATCTTCACCTGATGTTTGACTACGGTGCAGACTCAAAAACAGGAAAAAAATGCAACCTAAACCAATCAAAGCTGCTATAACAGCTGTGGGTGGATTCGTCCCTGAAGATGTTTTAAACAATGCAGATTTGGAGAAAATGGTCGACACTTCCAACGATTGGATTATAAGCCGAACAGGGATTCAGGAAAGAAGAATCTTGAAGGACAAAGGTCAAGGAACTTCGTATATGGCACTCCAAGCCATTGAAGACCTTCAAAAAAAAGTAGCGCATTGGAACCCTGAAGAAATCGATCTGATCATCTTTGCCACGATTACTCCGGATATGCCCCTTTCAGCAACTGCGGCTTTTATAGCTTCTCAAATTGGGGCCGTTAATGCTTTTGGGTATGATTTAACAGCCGCCTGTTCTGGTTTTCTATATGGAATGTCTTCTGCAGCAGCCTACATCAGTTCAGGACGCTATAGAAAAGCCTTAGTTATTGGGGCCGATAAGATGTCTTCGATTGTGGACTACCAAGACCGCACCACCTGTGTCCTTTTTGGAGATGGTGCTGGCGTAGTATTAATGGAACCCAGTTCGAATGGTTTCGGTTGGGAAGATGAAATTCTTCGGGTGAATGGAGAACAACGAATGGCATTAACGATCAAGGCTGGTGGCTCGTTACAACCCATTAGCTCAGAAGCGCTAGACAACAGAGACAACTATCTCCATCAGGAGGGTAGAACGGTTTATAAAATGGCCGTTTCAGGAATGTGTCAAGTAACGGAACAAATATTAGCCAACAACCAACTCAGCTCAGAACAAATATCCTATGTGGTTCCTCACCAAGCCAACCTGAGAATTATAGAAGGCTTACAAGACCGCCTTGGAGTCGAAGAAAATAAAGTCCTTAAAAACATTCAATATTATGGCAACACGACAGCTGCCACACTCCCACTTGTCCTCCACGATTTTCACAGCCAATTCGAGGCTGGGGATCGGATCGTATTCACGGCTTTTGGAGGAGGTTTTACTTGGGGAGCAGCATACCTGACGTGGGCTTATTCAACTTAAATCAACAAACCATGGATCTAAAAGAAATTCAAAACCTGATTCGTTTTGTCGCCAAATCTGGGGCACATGAAGTCAAATTGGAAATGGAAAATGTTAAAATTACCATCAAAACAGCCGCAGATAATGTGGCTGCAGAACCCACGACCATCGTACAGCAAGTTCCCAGTATTCAACAACCCATTGCAGCTGCTCCCTTAGCAACAGCAGTACCGGAGACTCCTGCACAAGAACCCGAAATCAGTGAAAAATCCACTGAAAAAACCGATCACTTAATTGAGGTTAAATCCCCGATCATAGGCACCTTCTATCGCAAGCCTTCGCCCGATAAAGACAGCTTTGTTGAAATCGGACAACAGGTAAGCACAGGAGATGTCCTATGCGTCATTGAGGCCATGAAACTCTTCAATGAAATCGAATCTGAAGTTTCCGGAACGATCGTCAAGATTTTGGTCGACGATGCCCAACCGGTAGAATTTGACCAACCCTTGTTTTTGATTGATCCCAGCTAAACTATATTGTCATGTTTAAGAAGATCTTAATTGCCAACCGCGGGGAAATCGCCATGCGGGTAATTCGAACGTGCAAAGAAATGGGAATAAAGACTGTTGCTGTCTATTCTACTGCCGACCGAGACAGTCTTCATGTGCGTTTTGCCGATGAAGCCGTTTGCATTGGGCCTGCTCCAAGTACAGATTCTTATCTAAAAATGTCCAATATCATTGCAGCCGCAGAAATCACCAATGCCGATGCAATTCATCCCGGTTATGGATTTTTATCTGAAAATGCCAAGTTTTCCAACATTTGCGCAGAACATCAAATTAAATTTATTGGAGCTGACCCAGAGATGATTGATAAAATGGGGGATAAAGCCAGTGCTAAAGCAACCATGAAAGCTGCAGGGGTCCCTACCATTCCCGGTTCTGAAGGCCTTTTAGACTCTCTCGAGGAAGCACAAGAGTTAGCCGCAGAAATGGGCTATCCCGTTATGCTTAAGGCTACCGCTGGAGGGGGTGGGAAAGGAATGCGTGCTGTATGGGAGGCTGAAGACCTCCAAAAAGCCTGGGAAAGCGCCCGACAAGAAGCAGCAGCTTCTTTTGGAAATGACGGGATGTATATGGAAAAATTAATCGAAGAACCTCGTCATATCGAAATTCAAATCATTGGGGATGCCTACGGTAAAGCCTGTCATTTGTCTGAAAGAGACTGTTCTGTTCAACGAAGACATCAAAAACTGACCGAAGAAACCCCTTCACCATTTATGACTTCAGCCCTTCGAAAAAAGATGGGAGAAGCTGCGGTCAAAGCTGCGGAATTCATCAAATATGAAGGGGCTGGAACAGTGGAATTTTTAGTGGATAAACACAAAAATTTCTACTTTATGGAGATGAATACCCGAATTCAGGTGGAGCATCCTATAACTGAGCAAGTTATCGATTTCGATCTGATCCGGGAGCAAATTAAAGTCGCAGCCGGAATTCCGATTTCAGGAAAAAATTACCTCCCAAAGTTACACTCGATTGAATGCCGGATCAACGCTGAGGACCCCAATAATGATTTCCGCCCTTCTCCAGGGAAAATCACAACCCTTCATTTTCCTGGAGGTCACGGAGTCCGATTGGATACCCATGTCTACAGCGGTTATGTGATCCCACCCCACTACGACTCGATGATCGCCAAGCTGATCACCACGGCACAGACCCGTGAAGAAGCTATCAATAAAATGAAAAGAGCTCTCGAAGAGTTTGTGATTGAAGGAATCGCAACTACAATTCCCTTCCATCTAAAGCTGATGAGCCATCCCGATTTTGTAGCAGGGAACTACACTACTAAATTTATGGAGGATTTCTCCATGGAAGACTAAACTAAGGTGTTTGCGACCAAATATTCAGCAATTTGAATAGCATTGGTAGCAGCACCTTTTCGAAGGTTGTCGGATACAATCCATAGGTTTAGAGTTCGATCTTGAGATTCGTCTTTTCGAATTCGGCCTACAAAAACATCGTCTTTCCCCTGAGCATAAATTGGCATAGGATACGTTTGTGTTGCAGGTTCATCCTGTACAGTGACCCCAGCAGACTCTTGTAAAACCTGCCGTACTTCGCTCACTTCAAATTCCTTTTTAAATTCAACATTTACCGCTTCGCTATGTCCTCCCACGACAGGAATGCGAATTGCAGTAGCCGTTACTCCTAATTCCGGAGCCTCTAAAATTTTACGACTTTCATGAACCAACTTCATCTCCTCTTTGGTATAATCATTCTCTAAGAAAACATCACAATGGGGTAAAGCATTTCGATGAATCGGATAAGGATAAGCCATTTCACCCTTTTCCCCTGCATATTCATTTTCAAGCTGCTGCACCGCAGCAACTCCGGTCCCTGTGATGGATTGGTAGGTAGAAATAACCAAGCGCTTGATCTGATATTTTTGATGTAATGGAGCCAAGGCTACCACCATTTGGATCGTGGAGCAATTGGGGTTTGCAATAATTTTATCATTTGGAGTTAAGATGGAAGCGTTAATTTCTGGCACTATTAAGGGAATCTTGGGTTCCATCCGCCAGGCAGACGAATTGTCGATCACTGTCGTTCCTGCCGCAGCAAATTTTGGCGCCCACTCCTGAGAAGTGCTTCCTCCAGCAGAAAATAAAGCAATATCGGGTTGCATGTCTACTGCGGTTTCCAATCCTACCACCGAACACTCTTCCCCACGGAAAGAAACTTTTTTCCCTACCGAACGAGACGAAGCTACAGGAATTAATGTGCTGACCGGAAAAGACCGCTCTTCCAAAACTTGAAGCATCACTTGACCCACCATTCCAGTGGCTCCTACAACAGCTACTTTCATAAGTAAAAATTAAATCTATGGCAAAACTAAACTGAAAATGGAATAATTCGCTTACAATTCGAATTATTCAATAAAAAAAACAATATGTTTAATTTACAACATTCTGAGGCTATTCTATTCGGTCCAGTGGCGCTCAATTCGGGGGCCCAAACCTGTGAGCAGCTCATAGGCAATGGTTTGCCCGTCTTTAGCCCACTGAGCTGCGGAATACTGTGGCCCAAAAAAATAAACTCGATTTCCCACATTTACCTCAATATCTGTTACATCAATCATCAATAAGTCCATACAAATATTCCCAACAATAGGCACCTTTTGGTCTTCTATAAAGACCCATGCATTTCCCTGTCCAAAATATCGGCCAATCCCATCGGCATGCCCTAACGGTAGGGTAGCAATTCGACTGTTACGCGGTGCTTGCCAACCAAAATTATACCCCACATAGTCGCCCTTGGCAACATCTAAGATTTGACAAATATCGGCCGAAAGTTCGGCTACAGCTTTCAACTTTGCGTCCCAATCGGGCCTGTTGGCAAAGCCATGCAACCCAATTCCTGATCGGACGGCATCGTATTGAAATTCGGGATAATTAAAGATCCCGGATGTATTGAGTGCATGAAAAAAGGGAATCTTACTGGATTGGGAACTGATATAATCGGTGAGCTTGGTGAAAATATCTAATTGACGATCCATATAAGCTTGCGGACGTTTGTCTTCTGTAGCGCACAGATGCGTATATACGCTTTTGATATGTAAGGGGAGTTGGGCAATGATTTCCAACACTTGCTCTACACTATCGGTATGGAAACCAATTCGGTTTAATCCCGTATTAAACTTTAAGTGAATGGGATAGTTTCCCTGTTGAGGTGAAAGCAGTTGAGCAAAAAAAGAAAGGTCCTCCAAACGATAGAGAGCTGGTTCTAATTGGGCGTCTATCAACGCTTTAAACTGAGTCCTTTGAGGATAAAATACCATAATTGGGAGCTTGATCCCGGCATTACGTAGGGCTATCCCTTCCTGAGTATAAGCTACAGCTAGGTATTGAGCTCCGGCCTCAGAAAGCTGCTGAGCCACTCGAGGGGCATGGCTTCCGTAAGCATTGGCTTTTACTACAGGAATCATTAAAGTTTCGGGTCGTAAATGTGCTTTTAATTCTTCAAAATTGGAAAGCAAATGAGAGGCATATAGAGTTAACTTAGGCAAAATAAATCTGAATTTTAAGCTTTAGAAGGCGGTGGTTTAGGGGAGGATTTTTTTTGTTGTTCTTGCATGGCGTAAAAAAAGGCTTGTCTACTCAAGGGTTCATAGGATTCTTTTTCTCCTAAGACTACTAATTCCGAGGCTCTTGTTTTGCGAAAGCTGTATTGGGCCAAATTTCCGGTTCGAGTACAGACCGCATGGACTTTGGTCACATATTCAGCCGTGGCCATCAGCCCGGGCATAGGGCCAAAAGGATTGCCCTTAAAATCCATATCCAAGCCTGCCACAATTACCCGAACGCCTCGGTTGGCCAAATCGTTACAAACCGTGATAATCTCCGAATCAAAAAACTGTGCTTCATCGATCCCTACGACATCACAATCAGAGGCTAGAATAGGAATATTTGCAGCAGCAGGGACAGGAGTAGAAGGAATTTTATTGTCGTCATGAGAAGTCACCAAGTTCTCATCATAGCGATTATCAATAGCGGGTTTAAAAATTTCTACCCGTTGTTTGGCAATTTGAGCCCTCTTGAGTCGACGAATCAATTCTTCCGTTTTCCCAGAAAACATAGAGCCACATATCACTTCGATCCAACCGAATTGTTCCTCTGAGTTTGTCGTATTTTCTAAAAACATTTTGTAATTTTCTACTTTATATAGGGCTATCCTTTTGTGCCGTAAACAAAGGTATTAATTTCAATTGCTTCATTTGAATCCTCCAAACATGATTGCTCTTCAACAAAAACTAGTAAAACTGGCCCAGTCTATTTTGGCCCAAAAAGAAGAGTTAGAGCTCTCTGAAGTATTCAAAAATATTCAAGAATTATATAAACTGGCTGTGGTTTATGAATTCCTATCCCAACAAGAAGATCAAAGTCATAACTGGCAAAAACACTTGGATCAATTGTCTGAAAACCTCGGAATTAAAGCCGATGAAGCTGCACAAGAAACCCCAACAGACCCACATGAAGTCGCTCCACTAATCGAAACGATTAAAAATATGATCCCTGAAATGCCGGAAGACACCCCTCCGGTAAAGTCTCTATTTGAGGGGATTGCTCCCCATCCGACTTTTGTAAAAAAAGAGGCCACACAAAAAAAAGAATCTACCCCGGAAACGGTCGTTTCGGATGCCCAACCCAAACCGAATTTGAACGATCAATACCAAAAAAAAGCAAGTTTTGGGTTAAATGATCGCTTGGCCTTTATCAACCAGTTGTTTCAGGGCAATGCTACCGATTTTAATCGGGTAGTTTCTCAGATCAGCACACTAGACGATTGGAATTCTGTTGAAAATTATTTGAATACCTACATCCGCCCTGAATATCCCAACTGGGCTGATCACCAAGACCTAGAACTTCGATTTATAGAACATCTGAAAAAAACTTTTACCCCTTAATCTTATCGTATGAAAACCCTTAAACTCTTGTACTGGATTCCAACAGGAATCCTCAGCTTAATGATGATTTCTAACGGGCTCATGTATTTTTTAAAAACCGCCGAAGCTCGTCAAGAATTTACACATTTAGGATTTCCCGACTATTGGGTGATTCCATTAGGATTGCTTAAATGGGCTGCTATCGCTGTGATTTTATGGCATCCCGGAAAAAAAATAGTCGAGTGGGCCTATGCCGGACTTGCCATTGATTTTATGCTTGCAGTTACCGCTCATATCGTGGTGGATGGAACCCCAGGGATGAGCTTTTTAGCACCGGTGTTCTTAAGTGTTTCCTACCTCTTTAAAGATCGAGTACGCTAATGGGTGAGTTGTTTTTAGTACCGACTCCCATTGGGAATTTGGCCGACATCACCTATCGAGCGGTTCAGGTCTTAAAAACAGTGGATTTAATCTTAGCAGAAGATACGCGTACGAGTGCTAAACTCTTACAGCATTATGAGATTGAAACCCCCACCCAAAGCTATCATATGCATAACGAGCATCAAAAAACCCAACACCTCATTTCAATGCTCAAGCAAGGAAAATCTCTCGCTGTGATTTCCGATGCGGGGACTCCGGCCATATCCGATCCTGGATTTTTATTGGTGCGGGAAGCCTTGGCTGCAGCGATTGAAGTGATCTGTCTTCCGGGCGCCACGGCATGTATTCCGGCCTTAGTTCAAAGCGGTCTTCCCTGCGATCGCTTTTGTTTTGAAGGATTTTTACCCCCTAAAAAAGGGAGGCTTTCAAAATTGGAAGCCATCGCTCAAGAAAGAAAAACCATCATTATCTATGAATCTCCGCATAAAATACTCAAGACTTTAGGTCAGATGATTCCGCTATTTGGAGAAAATCGTAAACTGGCCATTTCCCGAGAGTTAACCAAAAAATTCGAAACTACCTTTCGAGGGACGCTTTTGGAAGCTCAACAGTTTTATGAACAAAACAGCCCTAAAGGAGAATTTGTCTTAGTCATAGAAGGAGCAAAAGCCTAAAGGATGAACTGGACCCCCAAAAACACCCCCGACCGGGAGACGGTCAACCAGCTTCAGGAGACCTTAAAAATTCCGAAACTCAATGCACGGTTATTGGTACAGCGGGGGCTCTATACATTTGAAACTGCGAAAACCTTTTTTCGACCCAACCCCGATCAGCTATACGACCCCTATCAGATGGCAGGAATGGATCGCGCCATAAGTCGAATTGAAAAAGCGCTCCAAGAAGAGGAAAAAATACTGATTTATGGAGATTACGATGTCGATGGTACCACTGCCGTTGCATTGGTCTATACCTATTTTTCTCAAGACAGCACCAATTTAGAATATTATATCCCCGACCGATATTCGGAAGGTTATGGAATATCCACTCAAGGGATTGATTATGCAGATGCTCAAGGAATTAGTTTAATCATTGCCTTGGATTGTGGAGTCAAGGCCGTTTCTGAGATGGAATATGCTAGTGGTTTAGGAATCGATTTTATCATTTGCGACCATCACAAACCTGGTGAAATACTCCCGAAGGCATATGCCCTCTTAAATCCCAAACAAGCCCACTGTACCTATCCCGAAAAAGAACTTTGTGGATGTGGAATTGGATTTAAGCTAATCCAGGCCTATCATCAAAAACAACGAAGGAATTGGGATGAAATTAAGCCCCTATTGGCACTCGTAGCCACAGCAACTGCTGCTGATATTGTCCCCCTTATAGGAGAAAACAGGGTCTTAACTGCCTTGGGAATGCTAGAATTGCAAAACACAAAGCTCCTAGGATTAAGAAACCTTTTGGGGGAACGAAAAAAACCCTACCGAATTAGTGATTTGGTTTTTGGAGTAGCTCCCCGAATAAACGCTGCAGGCCGAATGGAACACGCCAAAGTGGCTGTAGAATTGTTGACTTCCACCGATGAGACTCACTCACAAGGCATTGCCCAAGCCATTGAACAATTTAATGAGGCTCGCCGAACTGTGGAGCAAAACATTACGGCAGAAGCCCTAGAGCAAGTAAAAAATAGTGAAGATAAGGATCGTAAGTCTACTGTAGTTTATAACAAAAAATGGCATAAAGGAGTTATTGGAATTGTGGCTTCCAGACTCATTGAAACCTACTACAGGCCTACAATTGTTTGCTGCCTTTCAGGGGATACGATTGTGGCTTCGGTCCGCTCCGTTAGAGGTTTTGATGTATATCAGGCTTTGCATACCTGCTCGGAACACCTTCTCCAATTTGGCGGACATAAATATGCGGCAGGTCTCAGTTTAGCCCCCGAAAATTTTGCAGCCTTTAAAGAAGCTTTTGAAACCGCTGTTTGTTCTCAAATCCTCCCGGAGCAACAAAGCCCGCAACTCTCCTATGATTTAGAGGTTTCTTTTGCTGAAATCAACCCGAAAGTTTACCGAATCATTCAACAAATGAGGCCTTTTGGTCCGGGAAATATGCGTCCCGTATTTTTTACCTCTGACTGTACTGATGGAGGCTTTAGTAGGATCGTTGGAAAAGATAAAAACCACCTCAAACTGGATGTGATCGATCCCAGTGGACGTCGGTTTTCAGGGATTGGGTTTGGATTGGCCCCTCAATGGGAGGCCCTAAAAGAGAGCTCTTTTGAAATCCTCTATTGTTTAGAAGAAAATACCTTTAACGATCAAACCACCCTCGAACTTCAAGTAAAAGACATTCGTGCTAATCAATAAAAAACCCGCCGATTGGTGGGTTTTAAACATAAATTTTGATGGATTAGAAACGGTAACCTGCACTTGAGTTAAAGGGACGACCCAAATCGAAAATACCGAAGTTTAAAGTAGCGATTCAGTTATAGGTCTAAGCTCCGACATATTCAACGCAATGTAAATTTTAGGTTAGTAATTTCCTTTTTTATGTTTTTCTATTCTAAAGCTAATATTAAGGCTTTGAAATTTGTTTACGTAATTTTTTTGTTATGATACAATTCGCTTAAAATAATTAGATCGTTAAGCTTTTACTTTTATCCAAAATAAAATAGAGCTTATCATGAAAAAAATCTTTTACTTATTAGTATTTTCTTTTGCCATATCATATGCGCAAAACGACCGACAGCAAGCTGTTGACAGCTTAGCGACTGAGGTGTCTTTACAGGAAGTTATAGTTGGTGGCGGTATTATCGACCGTGCCAAAGACCGTGAAACTCCAATTGCTGTAAGTGTTATCACATCACAAGAAATTGAACGAAAAGGGGGTCAATTTGATCTTATTGAAGTCATGCGTCAAACTCCATCTATCCAAGTAAACAGAGGTGCTGGATTTGGTGATGGAAAAATGTATCTCAGAGGATTCAGCCAAGAAAACACTGCTTTCCTAATCAACGGACAGCCTATAAACGGTGTCGAAGATGGAAAAATGTATTGGTCGAATTGGCAGGGAATGATTGATGTCGCGGAAGAAATTGAAATCCAACGCGGACTTGGTGCTTCGAAACTAGCCGTTTCATCGGTTGGGGGTACTGTAAATATCATCACCAAAACAGTCGATCAACAAGCAGGCGGATTAATCAAATCCACTATGGGCTACAACAACTATTTTAAAACTTCCGCCTATTTATCTACTGGACTTTCGGATAGTGGTTGGGCATTTTCAATGTTACTTGGAAACTGGCGAGGAGATGGCTATCACATGGGAGCAAATGGACAGGGCCAAACCTACTTTTTTTCCATTGGATATAAACCCAACGACAACAATGTTTTTAATTTATTCATTACTGGTGCTCCACAATGGCACGGTGCTCAAGGAGGAAGATCTATTGGGGATTATTTGACTTACGGAAGAGAATACGGAAACTGGTATGGAGTCCGAAATAATGATATATACCCAGGAGGACGTAATTTTTATCACAAGCCAATCTACAATTTCACATGGGATTGGAAAATTAACGAAGACACCAACTTGTCTACCGTTCTCTATGGTTCTAATGGCCGAGGCGGTTTTGCTTATCAGGAAGGAACTTTTTATTACACTGATAATGGTAATGTAGACTATGACGCCATTATTGAAAACAACCGAAACGGGGTTTCCGAAGGAATCGTAAAAGCATCTGTTAATAGCCACAACTGGTATGGTGGAATTGTAAACTTCCAATCAAAACTTGGAGAGAACTTTTCCTACAATATCGGAATTGATGCAAGAACATATAACGGGATCCACCTGAGAACTCCCACAGACTTTTTAGGTTTAACGTCTTATCGTGGTGCTACCGAAACATATGGATATAATCCTTGGAGCGCACTCAACTTACCCGAAGACCGTTCGAACATGAGAATATCGTATGACTACGAAGAAGTAATTAATTATTTTGGTGGCTTTTTGCAACTAGAATATGCTACTGATCGCTTCTCTGCCTACGCCTCCGGTACTCTTTCAAGTCAAAGTCATCAAACGGAAGGGTTTATGCCATCCAACTATCTGGGGAAAGGACCAAAAATCACCAATGACGGGAATAATTTCAAAATCGGCTTGTCCCAACAATTGGGTGAAAAATCAAGAGCCTACGCTAATTATGGCTTTTACTCAAGACAGCCCTTTCACGACGATCTGTACACCAATATTAGATACTCCGATCAGTTGAATACTGCTGGTGGTAAAAACCAAGAAATTTCAGGTTTTGAATTGGGCTATACCTATGAAACTGAAAAGTTCAGAGCGATTGTTGACCTGTATTCAACCAAATGGGATAATCGAATTTTATCCTCCACTTCTTATGACAATAACAACGTTATACAGTCCTATACACAATCCAATCCCATATCGCAATTGCACCAAGGGATAGAAGTTCAATTTGACTACAAACCCAATCAAGATATGACCTTATCTGGTTTTGTTTCCTTTGGAGACTGGACCTATAGTTCAAACGTACAGACCACAGAGTTTGATGAAGAAGGAAGAACGCTCTCTGTTGGAGATACTGCCTATTTAGATGGTGTCAAAGTTGGTGACGCCGCACAGAGCTCAGCCGGTGTTGAATTGTTCTATCGATTATCCGATAAAATTTCATTCAACTTTACAGGAACACACTATGACGATCTGTACTCTCGCGTTAGCTTTGGTTCGCCAGTCTTCGAAACACCTAACAATGATGGGACGATTAAATTACCCGAATTTACACTCGTAGATCTTTCAGCTAACTTTAAAATCCCACTCTCCAAATTTAATAGTGTAGATGCCAGAATTACTGTGTTTAACATCTTCGATGCATGGTATATTGAAGAAATGACCACCAATAATTATCCTGGTGCTAACAGTACTTTATACAAAGGCATTGACGTTTCTAATCGAATTGATCCAGGTTTTGGCAGAAATTTTGCCATCAGCCTTGCGTATCGATTCTAATCGAAATAATACCTCTTAAAAACCCCCACTATCGTGGGGGTTTTTTTATGCACATATACAAAAGTCTTTTATTTTCAGTGGTAGAAATGAATTAACCCAAATATATCTGAACTAATCATTATTGATTCTAAAAGACACGAACCTAATCGGCATCGACAACTGTCCCTGTGATGGTAATTTGTGGCCCCCTAAAAACAGCAAACAAGCACAATTAGATTTGAATTGTGAAATTTTAAATTGAGGTTGATTTAAGTTTAAGTACTCATCCAAATTTAATTTGCGGTGCGGCTTAACAAGGCTGTTGTTGAAGGGTCCAAGTTTTGTTGGCTGTCCAAATCAGAATTTAAGATCTTATTAGCCAATTGTTTTCCCAATTCCACCCCCCACTGATCGTAACTGAAAATGTTCCACAAAATTCCTTCTACAAAAATCTTGTGTTCGTAAAAGGCGATCAGAGCCCCAATGTTTTTTGGGGTGAGTTTTTCAATCAGAATAGATGTAGTGGGTCGATTTCCTTCAAAGACTTTAAAGGGTGCTATCTTTTTAATTTCACCTGCTGTTTTCCCTTGGGCTTTTAATTCCTCCAATACCGTTTCCTTGGTTTTTCCGACCATGAGCGCTTGAGTTTGAGCCACAAAGTTGGCCATAAGTTTTTCTTGATGCTCTTGTTCCCCATAGAGGGACTCTTTAAACCCAATAAAATCAGCGGGAATTAGTTTAGTCCCCTGGTGCATCAACTGAAAAAAGGCATGTTGGGCATTGGTTCCGGAGGCCCCCCAAATAATATTTCCAGTGGTGTAGTTCACCTCATTTCCGTTGCGGTCTACCCCTTTTCCATTACTTTCCATTATCCCCTGCTGAAGATAGGCAGGAAGACTTTTTAGATATTGCGTATAAGGAATAATGGCATGGGTTTCTGCTTGCCAAAAATTATTATACCAAAGGCTTAATAAAGCCATTTGAACAGGAATATTCTCTGCAAATGAGTGTTCTTTAAAATGCTGATCTGCTGCTCCAGCACCTGCCAGTAAAGCTCTAAAATGCTCGGCACCCACGGCTAAACAAATACTTAAGCCTACAGCACTCCAAAGGGAGAATCGTCCCCCCACCCAATCGTTCATGGGGAAGACATTTTCGGAGGCGATTCCGAAAGCATCTATTTGTTTGAGGTTGGTGGATACCGCTACAAAGTGTTTGGCTACAGCTGAGGTCTCCCCTAGATTGGAGACCAACCACTTCCGTGCCGTTTGGGCATTTGCCAAAGTTTCCTGAGTGGTAAACGACTTGGAAACAATCACAAAAAGAGTTGTTTCTGGATTTAAGGGCTTTAAAACCTCTTGTACATGGTCGCCCTCTACATTGGACATAAAATGGACCTGCAAGTGATTGCAATAATACCCCAAGGCTTCCACTACCATGGCAGGACCCAGATCGGATCCTCCAATTCCAATGTTTACGATATCTGTAATGGCTTTTCCTGTGTGTCCCTTCCACTCTCCTGCAATTACTGCTTCGCTAAAGGCACACATTTTTTGAAGCGTTTGCTCTACCTCTGGAAGCACCTCGATACCATCCACCAAGACAGGGATTTTATCCAAGGATCGCAGGGCGGTGTGCAAAACCGCTCGCCCTTCTGTCTGGTTAATTTTTTCTCCAGAAAAATACGCTTGAATAGCTTCCGCTAATCCGGCCTCTTGAGCCAAATCTTCCAGTAAAGCTTTGGTTTCAGGAGTCCAGCGGTTTTTGGAAAAATCGACATAAAAGTCTTCCCAATTCAGGTGTAAGCTTTGCAAACGATTCGGATCTTCACGAAAGCATTGGGAGATATCTAAAGACTTTTGAGCTTGAAAATGTTGTGTTAATTTTTGCCAAGCATCTAGCTCAGTCGGATTATGGTTAGGTAGTGCCATTATTGTTTTTCGATGATTTAATGGATTTGTGATTGGTCAACTGTTCTTGGGTCGTTGGGTAACTGATACAATCCAGTTGTTGTTTTAATTCGTCTGTCGATTCGAAAAAGCGTTTGCGTAAACTGGAATCGATAGGTTTCGCTTCTGGGAGTTTTTGCTTAAAAGGGTCTACTTGTTTGCCGTATTTCCAAAAACGATAACACACATGGGGCCCGGAGGTATTGCCTGTCATCCCTACCCATCCGATGATGTCGCCTTGTTTCACATATTGCCCCACCCGAACTTTACGGCGTTTCATATGCAAATATTGGGTGCTATAAATATTGTTATGGCGAACGGTAACATAGTTCCCATTTCCCCGTGTATAACTGGATTTTACAACCGTTCCATTGGCTGTGGACATGATGGGCGTTCCTACAGCTGCGGCAAAATCGGTTCCGCGGTGTGGCCGTATTTTATTGCCGTAGTAGGCAATTCTTCGTTTTAAATTATAGCGGGACGAAATCCGACTAAAAGCCACCGGTGCCCGTAAAAAAGCACGTCTTAAATTTTTAGCACTGTCATCGAAATAGTCTACAATTCCTTTAAGGCTATCCGTCTGGAATTCGAAAGCATATTGGCCTTTACCCCGGTGCTCAAAATAGGCTGCTTTGATTTTTGAAATCCCTACCGCTAAGGTATCGTCCACATACTTTTCATCGTAAATTACCTTAAACCGATCCCCTTTATGCAGACGGAAAAAATCGATCGTCCAAGCGTAGATATCGGCCATATAGAAGCTTAAATCATCATCCAAACCATTGGCGAGCATGGTTTCATAAAGCGAATTTTGAATGACCCCAGAAGCTTCCTTTTCCCGTAGCTCTATTGGTTTTTGGACTTCTTGTCCGTAAATACTATCCCGAAGACGGATGATGCTATACTGCATCACATTGGGATGGTAAATAAAATATTCGGGGACGTTTAAGCTGTCTTGAGGATTGTAGAGTAGTGTGTAGCCTTTCCCCTTTTGCAGACGTCTTAAATTGACCTTTTTCTTCACCTTTTGTACGATGAGATGTACTTCGGGATAATCGATCCCGTGTGCCTCCAAAATCGCTCCAAACGTATCTCCACGCTTAATTTTTTTTTCGTTGACAATGTATCGATTCATGTCCAACCCAAATCGCATTTCGGGTTCCGGGATATACACTTTACTCTGAATGGTCTCCGAGACAACTTGCTCCGACTGTTGACAGGCATGGAAAGTCAGGATACCCAACGTCGACAGTACACTTAGGAATTTTTTCAAATTAAACATGGGGCAAAAATTATTTCATTTCAATTTCAAAGGGATACTTCAGATTGGAGAAATTGTTCAGGTCGGCTTTGATGGATCCCACGGCCAAATCGGCCTGAAGACGAACCGGAATTCGGTTTTGATCTTGGGAAACCCAGAGGGTAACACTTTCCTCTTCTCGAAAAACACGCCCCGCTTGAACTATAGGCCTGAATTTTAAACAAGGCACCTTTCCAAATTTTGTCGATAATGATTCTCTCCCTAAAAACTTCAATTTGAATACATAGTTTTCCTTATCAAAAAACATATCTAAAGCATAACTCTCGCCAATTTTTAAACCGTTTTTAGGATAGAAAGTTCTCAAGAAATAAAAGGCTGACATCAGGTCTTGGGTAAGGGGTCGGATTTCAAAATCTTCCTTTTTCTGATGTTTTTTGTCGTTTACGTGGGCCTTTAATTCGGGATGATCAAAATAAATTTCCGTGTCTTTGGTGTATCCTCCCTCGTAGATATTGCGGAGAAATTTTTTAGGCAAAACTGTTTTGGGGTCAAAAAAGGTATCGTAATAATCGTCTACACGAAAAAATAAACGGGCTAAGCCTGTGGTCTTTCCAATACCCGCTGCATGGTAAACAGGGGATTGATCAAGGGTTTCTTTGGTTAATTTTAAGGTTGCATAGCTGGCATTAAACCACCCGTAATGTATCCGAAATTCGAACCACTCCCCCGACTGGAATGGAAGCTCTGGAGCCTCGTTTGTCGCTTGTGCATAGGACTGAGATCCAAGCCCCGCTAAAAAAAGGGAATAAATCAATACTTTTTTAAGCATGTGCAAAAATACAATTTAATCAGGGCTTAAGTGTCATCGGGATGTTAAAACCGATAGCCTAAAGCGAAATATGCAATCAGACTGCCTGGATTTTTCCCTTGAGCTACTTGAATTTCACAAGGCCCTAAAAAGCTCTCATACCCATAACCCAAACTCCAACTTTGAATAAAATCTTCAGGTCCTTCATTGAGTCGATCGAAAAGATCGTTGTCCACCAAGCCTGTAGAATAAGTCAGATTCAGGTGATGTTTTTTGGCCCATCGAAAATCCATTCGCCCTTTTAATTTTAGATAGCTGTTCCCGTGTAATTGCCAAGGGCGATATCCTAAAAAGTGGAAAGAATTATTGATAAATACACTGCCATAACCTCCACCGATAAATGGAAATCCAAGGCTTGTTCGTTCCCCATAGGTAAAGCCTCCCGAAAGCTCTGCCTGCAGACTGGTTTGAGTTCCCAAAGGACTGTTGGATTGATAAATTCCTTTAACAGTAGAGACAAATCGTTGGTCAGAATCTTCTTCGCTCCAATATTGATCCATTCGGGATTGAAACCAAATCCCTCGAGAAGGAAAATAAATGTCATTGCGTTTGTCAATCGTGATCTCCCCCGAAAAATTCAAATACTGCTGATCGGACAATATGGTATCTCCCAAATCTAAATTCCCGCCTGAACGGGTGACATAGGAAAGCGATTTATGTGCAGCTCCCATACGTATTTGCATCCATTCCCCTAAAATACGTTCCAACCGGATGCCGTGGGTCCAATCCGAAAAGGTCAGATCAAAGGTTCCCTCAGGCAATAGTTCCTGAACCACTTGAGGGAAGTATCTGTGCCAATTGTCTACCGGAGTCGTAAACCGATGAAAGGAGGAGTGTAGTGCAACTCCCCAATAATAGCCGTTGAAAATGGAATAGTTGAAATTGTAGCGGGGCTGGTCTCCAAAGATCATATCCAGAGACCACAAATCATTCGAAAAAAGAGTGTTTCGGTGCGCGATGTTCACTAGTATTGAACTTTTATAGAGGTCGTCGTAATGCAGCCCCAATTTCATCTCAGTTTTTGCTTGGCGTTCCCTTAAGTTGATCGTCAAAGCATCGGTTTCTTCGGGGTCCCAATAGTAACGGATATTCTGGAAATATTGAGTAGCACTTAAGCGATCAATGCCACTTTGGAGGTCGGATAAAGTCAACTTCTCCGGAGGTTTTAATCGCATTTTTCCCAAAACGAATCTTCGGTTATGTTGGTTTAACCCTTCTATATGTACCCTGGAAAGTTGAATCAAGTCCTGTGCTTGAGCTCTAGAATTACTCAAAAAACTCGCTGTAGACCAGTCCATAGCTTGGATTTTAGTCTTCCCGATGCGATACCCTTCTTCAATAATTGCCGGACCGTCGGCAAAGGAGAGAATTCCATAGGGGTCTAAAGGGAGTTTGATATAACAATCCGTTTGTTCAACTTTTTCAGGACGCGTTTCAATCTCGCCAAAATTGGCAATCTGCAATAAAATTTGCGGGGCTGTTTGTAGTTTTTCACGTGTATACAGATCGTCCTGTACATCAACCCCAATTATATGGGTTAACCCTTTGTCTAAGAGAACTTCTACAGGGTAATTGTCGGAAATCCCGCCATCCATCAGCCAACGCCCTTGATAAGTCACCGGCTGGAAGAGGGTCGGTAAAGCGGCCGAAGCATTAATGGCTAAAGCAAGATATCCGGAATCGATATACATGCTTTCTCCGGTTTCCAGATCGGTTGCCGCGCAGATGAATGGAATCGGGAGTTTTTTAAAATCTTGGAAATGATTTTGGCCTTGCAGCCATTGAAACAATAAATGATAAAATTCGCGTCCGGTAGCGAAAGCAGAGGGTGCACTCCACTTAAATCCATCAAAATCCAAACGAAACGCATAGCGGTCACGAATCTCTTTTTCGTAAAAATCCAATTGTTCTCGAGACAAAGATTCGCTAAAAAGCTTTTGAAAATCGATGCCCCTAAATAAAGAATCCAACTGCTGGGCAGAATAGCCTGCGGCATACAGTCCCCCGATAACCGCTCCCATACTGGACCCGGCGATATAATCGATGGAGATTTGTGCTTCCTCAAGGGCTTTTAATACCCCGATATGCGCTAAACCTTTCGCTCCCCCTCCACTGAGGACAAGCCCTACCTTTTGGGGTTGAGTCGGTTCTTGTGCAAAAATGAGAGCAATAAAAATAAAGGCTGAAACGCATTTGGGGCTGAGTTTCTTCCCTCTAAGATACGACAATTAGCCCAGCTTCTGGAGTTCTTGAAAAAGGATTTTTCCTTTGTTTGGCCCAAGGATTTGTTGGAGTTCGGCTTCCGTAGCCTCTCGAATTCTTTTAAATGATTTGAACTTTCGAATCAGTTGAGTAGCCGTTTTGGGACCCACTCCAGGAATTTCATCTAAGGCCGAAGACCAAGCATTTTTGCTGCGTTTTTGTCTATGGAATGTGATTCCGAAACGGTGCGCCTCATTTCGCAGATGCTGAATCACCTTCAAGGTTTCAGACTTTTTATCTAAATAAATGGGGATGGAATCTCCGGGGAAAAAGATTTCTTCCAGACGTTTGGCAATCCCTACAATGGCAATTTTTCCTCTTAATTCCAGACGGTCTAAACTTTTCAGAGCAGAAGACAATTGTCCTTTTCCTCCATCGATGATGATCAGTTGTGGCAGGGGCTGTTGCTCATCTAAAAGTCTTTTATACCGGCGATAGACGACTTCTTCCATAGAGGCAAAATCGTCGGGGCCTTCGACGGTTTTAATATTGAAATGACGGTATTCCTTTTTAGAAGGCTTCCCGTTTTTGAACACCACACAGGCAGCCACAGGGTTAGTTCCCTGAATATTCGAATTGTCGAAACACTCGATATGGGTAGGTTCCGCAGACAGTCTTAAATCCGATTTCATCTGCCCCATTAAGCGTTTCACATGACGGTCGGGATCCACGATTTTCATTTGCTTAAAACGCTCCATTCGAAAGAATTTAGCATTGCGTTCCGACAATTCTACTAAGCTGCGTTTGTCGCCCAACTTGGGAACAGTGACCTTAATTTTGTCCCCCAAATCCAATGAGAAAGGAAGATAAACTTCAGGCGACTGAGAATGGAACCGCTGTCGGATTTCGATCACCGCTAAGGCCAAAAGATCTGCGTCGGTCTCATCCATTTTCTTCTTGATTTCAAGAGTATGGGAACGAATAATAGACCCATAAGACAACTGTAAAAAGTTGACATAGCCATAGCTTTCATCCGAAACAATAGAAAACACATCCACATCGCTAATATTAGGATTTACGACGGTAGACTTGGCCTGATAATTTTCGAGTACCTCAATCTTTTCTTTCATTCGTTGCGCTTTTTCAAACTCCATTGCCTCGGCATAGCTTTTCATCAATTGTTTGAATTGGCTTAATGAATGCTTAAAATTCCCTTTGATTATAGCCCGAATGGCTTTGATATTTTCATCGTAAATCGCTGCCTCCATTTTGGATTCACAAGGCCCTAAACAATTCCCCAAATGGTATTCCAGACATAGCTTATACTTTCCGGCCTCAATCTTTGCCGGACTTAAATCATAAGAACAGGTTCGTAAAGGATACAGGCTTTTGATTAAGTCCAACAGGGTACGAATCGTCTTAAAATTGGTGTAGGGCCCAAAATATTCCGACCCGTCTTTGATGACCCTCCGTGTCGGAAAAACCCTTGGAAAAGGCTCTTTTTTGATACAAATCCACGGATAGGTTTTATCGTCTTTAAGCATCACGTTATAGCGGGGCTGATGCTTTTTAATTAAACTGTTTTCCAACAACAGTGCATCCATCTCTGTGGGGACTACAATATGCTCAACTCTCTGGATATGTTTGACCAATACTCGAGTACGATTGTTTTCATGAGTTTTGGTAAAGTAAGAACTGACCCGCTTTTTTAGATTTTTAGCCTTGCCCACATAGAGCAACCGCTCTTGCTTATCGTAGTACTGATAAACACCCGGAGCCTCGGGGAGTGTTTTCAGTTGAAGTTCAATAGCTGCGGATTTCACACAACGAAGTTAATTCATTTTATTTGTGTTAAAAACCTCCTGATGCGCTACACCAAAGCAGAAACAGGAGCTTATTTTACTTCCAAAAGGGAAGAGGTTACAGCAGTACAGGTAGAAGATTGGAGTTTAGAGATTGCCAACCAACTGGCTCAAATGGACCTTTGGAAGTCATCAGTTTTTCACTTGTTTTTAAGTATACCCCATAAAAAGGAAGTAGATACCGAACCCCTGCTAACCCTTCTTCAGGGAAAAGACAAATCCG
>JBMYNJ010000006.1:0-19301 GCA_049598145.1 Flavobacteriaceae bacterium
ATTGATCCGGAATAGAAAACCCCCCTAAAAACTTGCGGTAAGCCATTATTCGTTTCGACAAAACCGGGCCAATACCTCGGGCCGTTTCAAACTCATGAGCAGTGGCCTGGTTTAACGAAAGTTTAACCTCTGGGGGCTTTAAATTTTTGGAGGGAAAGGACTTTCTAGGAAGGGAAAACCGAAGCACTGTTTTTCCGGGGAAATCTACTGCAGACGTCCAACCCATCTGGTGAACCAGGTCTTCTTGGGTCACATAAAAGTTCCCTGAATCTCGAAGGGCTTCAATCGCTTCGTAAACCGACTCGGGTAATTGAATCCTATACCGATCAAACCGATTCAATCGATTCACCGAAAAAGTCCAATGGCTTGCTAGGGCAGCGGGACTGTCAGGACCTCCCTGAGCAGCGTCGGTCTGGAACGAAAATTTTTCTCGTAAGAAAATCCCAAAAAAGAGCACAAAAGCAACTCCCCACAAAGCTCCTTGGGATCGCAATACCACCTTAAGAGCCTTGAAGTTCATCCGTATTTATTTTATCCCACGAATGGCGGAGAGGTATCGGGTAAGTTCTTCTTTTACCTTGGGGAATAAGAAAAACAGACCGATCATATTCGGGAACACTAAAGCTAAAATCATGGCATCGGAAAAGGTCCATACCGCAGACATATCGCCCGCAGCACCAATCACTATAAACAATAGAAATAGCACTTTATACGTCAGGTCGGAAATTTTACTTTTTCCGAATATATACATCCAAGATTGAAGGCCGTAGTAAGACCAGGAGATCATCGTTGATACTGCAAACAAGACTACAGCAATCGTTAAAAACGGACCGGAAAAAGAGATGTATTTTGCAAAGGCTGCTGCTGTAATGCCAGCCCCTTCAACTGCCTGCCCGTCGATCGTAACGATCCCGCCGACACCCCCGTAATCGAATACAGTATTATCGCCATTAAAAATGATAATGACTAAAGCAGTCATGGTACAAATCACCACAGTATCAATAAAAGGCTCTAACAAAGCCACTAATCCTTCTGAAGCGGCGTAGTCGGTTTTCACTGCCGAGTGGGCAATAGAAGCCGATCCGGCACCTGCTTCATTCGAAAAGGCCGCTCTACGGAATCCAGTAATCAATACGCCTAACAATCCACCTAAGCCGGCTTGCGGGTTAAATGCCTGAGAAAAGATCATCCCAAAGGCATCATCTACAAAACTAAAATTGGTGCCAATAATATAGACACAGGCCAAGATGTACATCAAAGCCATCAAGGGCACGACTTTTTCGGTCACCGAAGCAATTCTTTTAATCCCTCCGATAATGATAATCCCAACCAATACCATCATGATGAGTCCAATGATTGTTCGAGCACTGCCTCCGGTCATTCCAAAAGAGTCGACCAATTGCATGGCTGCCTGATTGGATTGGGCGGCATTCCCGCCGCCAAAAGATGCTCCGATACACAACATGGCAAAAATAACCCCCAAAGCTTTTCCGAAACGAGCAAAACCACGTTCTTGCAGGCCTTTGGTCAAGTAATACATGGGTCCTCCGTAAACGGTCCCGTCTTCTCCTACATCTCTGTATTTTACGCCAAGCGTACATTCCACAAATTTGGTAGACATCCCCAACAAACCGCAAAGAATCATCCAAAAGGTAGCTCCAGGCCCCCCAACAGCAATTGCTAAGGCAACCCCAGCGATATTTCCATTTCCTACCGTCCCGGAAACAGCAGTGGCTAAGGCTTGGAAGTGACTCACTTCCCCTTCCTGACTTTCATCACGAATCGTATCTTTAATATCCCCGGAAACAGCCAGGTCGCTACCGGCTTCATGATGGTCAATGGCATCGTATTTACCACGTACGGTATTGATGGCCGTAGGGAATCGGCGGATATTCACAAATCCGAAATACAAAGTAAAAAATCCAGCTCCCCCAACCAGTAAGAAGATAATTGTTGGGATCTCGGTGCCAGGGAAGTTGTGGAGCACTACCCCGCCCCACCAATCGGCTATGGGCGTAAAGGCTTCATTGATTCGCTCGTCCAGACCTTTTTCTTGTGCCTGAAGTACAGGAAGATGAGCAAAAATAAAAAGAAGTGTCCAAAAAAATTTTTTGTGTAATGCGGTCATGAGTTTCAATTCAGTTGATGAAGGAGCAATATCATCAAAATGCGTAAAATACACAAACACCTGATGCAATCGGTCCCAGACAATCCCAAAAATAATACTCAGTTATCTGAATCTACAAATCAAAAACTGAGGTTCTTTTGGTATAAATCATGTCCTTCATTTTCAGCCAAAAAGCAACAATTAGATAGACCAAAAATCCCCCGACCAAAGTGGTAAAAGAAGCGTAAATAAAAAAAAGGCGAACACTTTTGACCCGCATCCCTAAGAATTCTGCCAGCCGTGTACACACCGCAAAGCCGTGCTGTTCGGAATAAATACGAATGTTTTGAACCATATTCACTTGGCAAAAATAATCATTCGTGCATCAAATGAAAACCCACCGCACAGGACAAACATTTTTTTGGCCGACAATAGACCCGATACAGCTGCAACAATCCTTGTGAGCAAGCGGCACTTTCTATCGGAACTTTGACTTCTTCAAATAAAGTCACCACCCGATTTTTTTCGGCTTTTAATAAACGATACCAGTCCAAATGCTGTTCCGGCTCAAAACCCAATTGAGATTTAAAGAAGGCAAAGCGCATCGGAATAAAACAATTGATGAGAAGTAAATCCAAAAAAGAACGACTGATTTTTTTGATCCTCATGGGACTCGAACGCCCAAAATTAAAATGGGTATTCCAGTATTCAGAAGCTTTAACGGATTTAAATTCTGATAAATCTTCGGGCGATTGTGCTTCCACAAGTTTGCGAAAGGGTTGCGGTATTTTATGATATAAGGCTGCTAAAAGTGCCCATCGGACTGTCGGGAAATTCGAAGGTCGGAGTCGGGCAAACGAAAATGTTGGGGGCGACCATTCCTGTAATTGAAACTTGCGTTGTAAGTAGGTAAAAGAGGTCTGAAGCTCTAAGGCGTAGGCATCCGAAGGCGTTTGAGGAATCAGGCTGGAACTGCCCAGGAGCAACGCCTCTTTATCAGTGAGCCGAGAGAGTTTCCGAAAAACGGAAAAAGGAAAATATTGAGCCACTTCGGCAAAAGCCGAACCGTTGGTATCTAAACCAAAACTTCGGGCCAGCAATCGAAACAAAACAGCCTCCCAATCGTTTTGGGTTTGTTGCAATTGTTCAAAAATCCAGGCCGTTTTCTGGTCGAGTCGTTCGATCAATAATTTCTCTTTCCAAGAATCCCATTGAGCGTCGGGAAAATATCGAATCGAAGCTGCGCAGGGAATACCCATCGGTCGGGAAACAAAATGCATTTGATAGTTGTCCAGCCAGCGCCGGGAAACAAATTCCGGAAGAATTAATGTAGGGATAGGGGCCCCGCTTGGAGAAAACACCAAGCCGTCGTGCTCCCACACCACATGTAAAACGACAGCATCGTAGTTCGGATCTTCGTGATGCCGATGATGCCACCAGTCCGAACTTTTGCGATGCACCTCCACATGCCCGGTCCAATGGACCTCTCCCACCCGGATTTTAGCATGTAAAAAATCGGGGCCAGCTGTTGCATTCCAAAAACCCGGTTGAAGCACCTGAAGACTTTCCCCTGAACTGGTGGTTAACTTCGGGCTTTTAAATTTTTGATAGCGCCATAAAAATTGCAAGAAAGCCTCTTGCATAAGCTCTGATTTGGGGATCTATACTTTATTCCTTTGGGCCCTCCCACTCGAGGATACCCCCCAGTAGGTTGTAGGTTGTCTCAAAACCCTGGCTGGCCATAATCTGGCAAGCCTGAGCGCTTCGAGCCCCAGAACGACAATAGACATAGTAGGTCTCTGCCTTGGCCAAGTGCTCCAATCCGTCCATAAACGATTGCGGTTCACGGATATTGAGCAGTTGAGCGTTTGGAATACGGCCCTCCTCAAACTCTTCGGGCGTACGAACATCCAATACAATGGCGTCTGGGTTTTGGGCCACCTGAGTCGCCCATTCGTTTTGACTTAAGTCCATAAATAATTTTTTTTCAAAAATAATATTTCTAAAAAGGACTCCAATCGGTGATTGGTATATATTTTTTATTACATTTGTACCAACAACTATTGTAATGACAAAAGATGTAAACAAAAATATCGTAGTGGGTATGATCCGCGCGGGATTAAAGGCCCATGAGGCCATTTCAACTGCCTTGAAGCCCTACGAGTTGAGCCTACAGCAATTTAATGTCCTGCGTATTTTACGGGGACAACAAGGGAAAGTGGCCTCGCTGAACGACGTCCAGTCGCAAATGATCCACAAAATGAGTAATACCACCCGGATTATAGATCGTTTGATCGACAAAAAATTGGTCAGTAGAGACATCTGCAACGCCAATCGTCGGAAGATTGACCTGTGTATCACAGCAGAAGGGCTCGCGCTCTTGACCAATTTAGACCCGATTATTGCTGCCGCGGAGGAAAATTTTGTCGCGCAGTTCGACACTCAAAGTCAAGCGGCTTTAACGGCCTTGTTTTATCAAAATCGCATTGTTTAAATTTATTTATATACCTATGAAAAAGATCCTTTTATTTACTTTAATCCTTACGCTGCCGACGGTTGCTTCGGCCCAAAAATCTCTTAACATTGAGTCCAGCAATCTCAAATGGACGGGGGAGGAAATTACCACCAAACAACATTACGGCTCCTTAAAATTTAAGTCCGGATCCTTGACCTTTGAAAACGAAGCTCTTGTGGGCGGGACATTTGTAGTGGACATGACCACCTTAAAGAATAAAGATTTATCTGGTCAATCCAAAGAATATTTAGAAGGGCATCTCAAATCCGACGATTTCTTTTCTGTTGAAAAATACCCGGAAGCCACATTAGTCGTGACCAAGGGAACCGCTTTGGAAAATGGAGGCTACAATGTTCAAGGAGACCTCACCATCAAAGGGAAAACCCATCCAGCCGTATTTGAACTCTCCCCCGAAAACGGGCAATGGGTGGCTCTTCTAACTTTCGATCGGGCGAAATATGACGTTCAATTTCGTTCAGGGAGCTTTTTCCAAAACCTTGGTGATAAACTCATCTACGACGAAATTAAATTGGAAGCTCGCTTAGTTTTTAATAACTAAAGAACTTTTCTATATTTGAATCGATGAATTCAATGAACACAAATACATGGTGGTGGAACCCGTTTGCTTAAGCATTCGTGAACTATAGCCATTTATTTTATCAAGGCTTGTCTCACGACAAGCCTTTTTTATTTTGGGGATATGCAAAAACAAGTGAAATTTAACTTTCAGACGACCACCAAAACCCTGTTGACGGACCTACTCACCCCGGTGACGCTCTATTTAAAAATTCGGGACCGTTTTCCGAACAGCCTTTTATTGGAAAGTAGCGACTATCACGCCAATACCATCGGTTATTCCTATATCTGTATGGACCCCGTGGCAAGTTTTAGCATTCAGCAAGGGCAGCTTACCCAAAAGTTTCCCGACGGTTCGCACACCCATCAACCCTTAGCACCCAAAGCAGATATCGCAGCCCTTTTGGCTGAATTCCAAGCGCAATTTCAAATTGCTCCCAACCCCCATAAAGACCGTATTCAGCAAGGACTCTTCGGGTATATGGGTCACGAAATGGTTCAGTATTACGAAGGAACTCCCATCGCTTCGAAACCTGATAGCGCTCCAATCCCGGATTTGCACTACGCTTTTTATACTTATGTGATTGCCATCAATCACTTCAACAACGAGACTTCAATTTTTGAACATCGCTGTGATGGAGCCTCGCAAATACAAACCATCGAAAAACTCCTGCTAAGTCCTACGCCCAACACTTTCCCTTTCGAAAAAACCGGAGACAAAACTTCCAATCTGACCGATACCCAGTTTTTGGGTCTGGTGGCCAAAGCTCAGGAACATTGTCAGCGGGGGGATGTTTTTCAACTGGTCTTATCTCGCCGGTTTGCCCAACAATTTTCAGGGGATGAGTTTCAGGTCTACAGAGCCCTAAGAACCATTAATCCCTCTCCTTATTTGTTCTATTTTGATTACGGAGATTTTAAAATTTTTGGAAGCTCTCCGGAAGCGCAACTGATTGTAGAAGAAGGACAAGCCGAGATACATCCCATTGCCGGAACCTTTAAACGCACTGGAAACGATCTTGAGGATGCTGCCCTAGCGCGAGAATTGGCCAACGATCCCAAGGAAAATGCCGAACATGTGATGTTGGTCGATTTGGCCCGAAACGATCTGAGCCGCAACGGAAGTCAGGTAGAAGTAGTGACCAACCGGGAGGTACAGTTTTTTTCGCATGTGATTCACTTGGTGTCCAAAGTAATCGCCCGAAAAAAAGAATCCATCGAAACCTTTCAGGTCGTGGCCGATACTTTTCCGGCCGGCACCCTGAGTGGAGCTCCCAAGCCCAAGGCATTGGAACTGATCGAACGCTATGAACCGACCAATCGCAAAGCCTATGGCGGTGCCATTGGCTATCTGGATTACGAAGGGAACTTTAATCACGCCATTATCATACGGTCGTTTTTAAGCCAGCAAAAAACACTTTTCTACCAAGCAGGGGCCGGACTGGTAGCCGCCTCCGTCCCCGAAAATGAATTGCAAGAAGTCTATAACAAACTTGGCGCACTGGACCGCGCTTTGGAAAAAGCAGAACAATTATGAAAGCAATGCCTCGGGTCTTTGTCGTTGATAACTACGATTCTTTTGTGTTTAATCTCGTGCATTATATCGAAGAACTGGGGGGCGAAGTTGTGGTCAAGCGCAACGACGCTTTTGCCTTAGACGAAGTCGCTGCCTTCGATAAAATATTGCTTTCCCCCGGTCCCGGAATCCCGGACGAAGCGGGACAAATGAAAGCTTTAATTGAGACCTATGCCGATACTAAAAATATTTTAGGAGTCTGTTTGGGTCATCAGGCTTTGGCCGAAGTGTTTGGCGGCCGCTTGGAAAACCTCAGCCAAGTCTATCACGGAATTGCCACCTCGGCCCACCAAACCCAAAAAGACCCGCTGTGGGAGGGTTTGCCCAAAACATTTGAAGTGGGTCGCTATCACTCTTGGGGGGTTCAGCTTCCGCTGCCCGAAGATTTAGTTCCCTTGGCAATAGACGATCAAAACCGCCTAATGGCCTTTCGCCATAAAGACAAACCCCTTTGGGGCATGCAGTTTCATCCCGAATCTGTCTTAACACCTCATGGAAAACAAATGATTGCTAACTGGTTAAACACCACTATATGAAACAGTATTTAGAAGGGTTAACTCAGGGAGAAACACTCACCCAACAAGAAGCCTATCAAGCCCTCAAGGAAATCGGTACGGGACAACACGAGCCCGTCCCGATCGCAGCCTTTTTAACCGTTTTTATGATGCGCCCGATCCGTCCGGAAGAATTGGCTGGATTTCGGGAAGCTTTGCTGGACTTGTGTATCCCGATAGACCTTAGAGCCTATGCCCCGATGGACCTCTGCGGCACTGGTGGCGACGGCAAAGACACCTTTAATATTTCTACCCTCTCCTCTGTGGTCTGTGCAGGAGCGGGAATTAAGGTGGCCAAACACGGCAATTACGGCGTTTCTTCCGGCTGTGGTTCCAGTAATGTGTTGGAACATCTGGGGGTACGCTTTAGCAACGACTCCGACTTTTTAGAACGCTGTATCGAACAAGCCGGAATTTGCGTGTTGCACGCCCCACTTTTCCACCCGGCGATGAAAGAAGTCGCCCCCATTCGCAAAGGCCTGGGACTCAAAACTTTTTTCAATATGTTGGGGCCCTTGGTGAATCCCGCCCGGCCCGAACACCAATTGGTAGGGGTCTATGATTTAGCATTAACGCGGCTCTATGCACATATTTTTGAGCAGTCGGAGACCAACTATGCCATCATTCATGCCTTAGACGGCTACGACGAAATTTCCCTAACAGGGGCCACCAAAGTGGTGCAAGCCCGGGGAGAAAGTCTTTTGGAGCCCCGCACTTTCGGTTTAGAGCCTTTAGCACCCGAGGCTATCGGCGGAGGCGATTCGGTCGAAGCGGCAGCCAAAATTTTTATGAAGGTCCTGCAAGGAAATGGCAGCACGGCCCAACAACAAGTGGTCTGTGCCAATGCCGGAATGGCCATTGCCACCCATCAGGGGATTAGTCCTCAGGAAGGCTATGCCAAAGCCCAAGAATCCCTAAGCAGCGGCCAGGCCCTTCAAGCTTTTCAAACCTTACAAGAAATCAGCCGATGAGTACTATTTTAGATCAAATCATTCAGGATAAACGCAAAGAAGTTGCTGCCCGAGAGGTCATTTTCCCGGCCAGTTATTGGGAACAATCCCCGGTGTTTAATCGGGCGACGTATAGCCTGAAACAAGCCCTTAGAGCCTCGGGGCCTCAGATCATAGCAGAGCATAAACGGCGTTCGCCCTCCAAAGCCATCATCAATCAAAAAGTTCAGGTTCCGGAGGTCGTTCAGGGCTATCAAAAAGCCGGAGTAGCCGCTTTATCGATCCTGACGGAAGGACCTTATTTCGGAGGATCACTGGACGATCTGGTGTATGCCCGGCAAAGTTGTACCTTGCCCATCCTACGCAAAGATTTTATTTTTAGCCCCTATCAGATCACCGAAGCCAAGGCACATGGAGCGGATGCCGTCTTGTTGATCGCTGCGGTACTGAGTCGGGCGGAAATCGAAGCCCTTTCGACACATGCCCATGCGCTCGACTTAGAAGTCCTGTTGGAAGTGCACAATGCCGAAGAGTTGGAAAAAGCCTTGATGCCTTCCTTAGACTGTATCGGAGTGAACAATCGTAACCTGAAAACCTTCGAGGTCTCCCTGGATACTTCCTTTGAACTCAAATCCATGATTCCGGAAGAAATGGTCGCGGTTTCCGAAAGTGGTTTACAATCGGCTCAGGAAATCCACGCTCTACACCAAGTAGGATTTCAGGCTTTTTTGATGGGCGAACGCTTTATGAAAGAAGTCCAACCCGGCGCAGCAGCCCAAGAATTTATCAACTCTCTTAAGCCATGAAAGTAAAGGTCTGTGGGATGCGTGATCCCCAAAACATTGCGGAAGCCACCTCCCTCCCGATCGACTTTATGGGCTTTATCTTTTGGGACGGCTCCAGTCGTTTTGTCCAACACCCAACCCCAAAACTCCCCAATTCCATTACTAAAGTGGGGGTTTTTGTCAACGCTTCATTAACAGAAATTTTGGCGACTGCCCGGCAGCACCAACTGGGAGCTATCCAGCTACACGGGCAGGAATCTGTGGAACTTTGCCAGCAACTCCAAGCAGCCGGCACCTTGGTTATCAAAGCTTTTTCGGTGGGGAAAACCTTCGATTTTTCTCAATTGCGCCCCTATGAATCCCATTGCGATTACTTTCTGTTCGACACCAAAAGCGACCTGCCGGGGGGGAGTGGAAAGCAGTTCGATTGGACGCTTTTAAGCGAATATGACTCCCCTACGCCTTTTTGGATCGCTGGGGGTATCGGCCCAAAGGATGTCGAAACCGTTCTTCAACTGAAAAAAAAGGACTTACCCCTGCATACCCTCGACTTAAATAGTAAATTTGAAACCGCTCCGGCTCAAAAAAACATAGAGCTATTGGCGGAATTTTTAAACCAAATACAATCCTAAAATGAAATACAATGTTGATGCACGCGGTTATTATGGAGATTTTGGCGGGGCTTATATTCCCGAAATGTTGTATCCCAATGTGGCACACCTGAAGGAACACTACGTTCAGATCAGCAGTGAGCCCTCATTTCAAAAACAGTTTAACCAGTTGTTACGCGATTATGTGGGGCGGCCTACACCGCTCTATTTTGCGGATCGCTATTCCAAAAAATACGGCACGAAAATCTATTTTAAGCGAGAAGACCTCTGCCATACAGGGGCGCACAAGATTAATAATACCATCGGTCAAATTCTTTTGGCCAAACGTTTGGGAAAATCTCGGATCATCGCCGAAACCGGAGCAGGTCAACACGGGGTCGCCACAGCAACGGTTTGTGCCCTGATGGGTGTGCAGTGCATCGTCTACATGGGAGCTGTTGATATTCAACGACAGGCGCCTAATGTCGCCCGGATGAAAATGCTCGGAGCCGAAGTACGTGCGGCACAGTCGGGCAGTAAAACCCTTAAAGATGCTACCAACGAAGCCATCCGCGATTGGATCAACCATCCGGAAGACACGCATTACATCATTGGCTCGGTGGTGGGCCCGCACCCCTACCCCGATATGGTCGCCCGCTACCAATCGGTGATTAGCGAAGAAATCAAAGAGCAACTGCAGCAAGTCGAAGGACGCGACTACCCGGACCATGTCGTGGCCTGTGTCGGCGGAGGGAGTAATGCTGCAGGAACCTATTACCACTACTTGGACCGACCGGAAGTCAACATCATTGCGGTGGAAGCCGCCGGAAAAGGAATCGACAGTGGCGAAAGTGCTGCGACTTCTGCCCTGGGGAAAGAAGGAATCATCCACGGGAGTAAAACCCTGTTGATGCAAACCCCCGACGGACAAATCACCGAACCCTACTCCATCTCTGCTGGGCTGGACTATCCCGGGGTGGGGCCCATGCATGCCCATTTGTTCCGTTCCGGACGTGCCGAATTTATTTCCGTAACCGACGACGAAGCCATGACGGCAGGCTTAGAGCTTTCCCAGTTGGAAGGAATTATTCCCGCCATTGAAACCGCTCACGCCTTTGCCATTTTTGACCAACGAAAATTTGGTACTGAAGAGGTCGTTGTGGTCAATCTTTCCGGACGTGGCGATAAAGATTTAAATACCTATATCGATTATTTTAAACTGTAAAGGTAGAGTCCAAACCAAATGCATTTAGAGGGTTGGCAACTCACTTGAATCATCTATTCAGCCCTAAATGGATGAAGCCTTCTGTAGGATACCCCTGGACCGTCCCATCTGATGACCCCCTGTGTCTACTAAGGACAGAAACGGCCGTGGAAAATTCAATTGATTGAACAAATGAATCTCCAATGGGAGGACCTTGCGGCCGCTTGGTATGACTCGCAGGAGTGAACGTTCGGGGATTGTTCAAAAGTCCTGTAAAATCCCTCGAATTGCCTCGACAAATCTTATCTTTACCCAAAATTAAAGCGCGATGAAAGTCAACCGTATCGACCGAGCTTTTCAAAAAGACCACAAGCTGCTTTCCATCTATTTTTCTGCCGGTCACCCCGAGTTGGAAGATACCGGTCGAATTTTGGAATTGCTCCAAGCTTCCGGTGCGGATATGGTCGAAATCGGGCTGCCGTTTAGCGATCCTTTAGCCGATGGGCCCACCATCCAGGAAAGCAGTACGCGTGCCCTACAAAACGGGATGACTACCGAAAAACTCTTCCAACAACTGGAGGGGATCCGAGAGCGTATTGAATTGCCCTTAATCCTGATGGGCTATTTCAACCCCATGCTCCAATACGGGGTAGAACGCTTTTGCAAACGCTGTGCGGCCGTTGGAATCGACGGACTGATTATTCCCGACTTGCCCGTGGATGTATATCACGAAAGCTATCAAGCGCTTTTTCAGCAGTACGGGTTGTACAATATGTTTTTAATCACGCCGCAGACTCCCGAAAGTCGCGTCCGCTATATCGACGAAGTTTCCCAAGGCTTTATTTATATGGTGAGTTCTGCCAGTGTTACGGGGGCCAAAAGCAGTTTTGGCGATCCCCAGGAGGCCTATTTTAAACGGATTGCCGGCTATGATTTAAAAACCCCGCAGATTGTCGGCTTTGGCATCAGTAATGCCCAGACTTTTGAGGCCGCCACCCGGTTCGCCCAAGGCGCTATTATCGGATCGGCATTTATTAAATTTTTAGAACACGAGGGAATCGAAAAAATTCCGGAATTCATTCAAAGTATTCGTAAATCATGACCTTAAACGCCCTACAACAGTATTTAGAAACGACTTCTTCCCTCAGCATTCGGCTGACGGATGGCAGCCAAGTGCCGGCGCATTTCCATCTGACGGAAATCGCCTGGATCGAAAAAGCATTTATCGATTGTGGAAATACCCTTCGCAAAGAAGGTTTTTGGCAGTTTCAACTCTACACAGCCGAAGACTATGACCACCGTTTAGCTCCGGCCAAATTGCAGGGGATTATCGCGCAAGGCTTAACCCATTGGCCGTTTCCGGAAGCTCCCATCCGGATCGAGTTTCAAGGAAAAACGATTGAAAACTACTTTTTGACCCTTCAAGGGGGCTATCTGGTGTTGCAACCCACCCAAACGGCTTGTTTGGCGGAAGATGCCTGTGGAATTCCTGAAAAGCCCAAAGTCCGTATCCGAATCGGGCAAGAACCGCCTGCCTGCGCTCCGGGTAGCGGCTGTTGTTAGGTTACCGCCCCTTGGCAACTGCTCCCCGCTCCGGCCGTACAGCCATAGCAGTGTTGGGATACACAAATCTCTCGAGAGGCCAATTGGTTGAGGTCAAAATCTTGGAGGTGCTGCACCGGACTTTGCACGGGCAAGTTCAATATCTGATTGAAATCGCAGTCGTAGATCCGGCCGTCCCAACCGACGGAAAGGGTATTGCGGCACATGACTTCTGAAACCGCTGCCGGATTAAAGGCTTCCACCAGGGTTTGCATATAGTCTTCATAATTTTCCGAGGCGATCAGAAATTCTAAAAACCGACTGATGGGCAAGTTGGTGATGGTGAACAATCGGTGAAAAGAAATTCCAAAATCGGCTAGGAGGGCCGTTTTAAAATCAGCCTCCAAAGCGGCTTGGTCGCCCGGCAAAAAAGCCCCGGCAGGGTTGTAGACCAAATCCAGTTGGAGGGGACTTCCCGCTTGGCCATAGCCTAAAGCGTTGAGGGCTTGGAGCGCTTCGATCGACTGGTCGAAAACCCCGTCGCCTCGTTGGCGATCCGTTTTATTTTTTCGGTAATACGGTAAGGAAGAAACCACATGAACGCCCTGCTCGGCAAAAAATTCGGGTAGTTCCCGATAGGTGGCATTGGCCCGCAGGATGGTGAGGTTGGACCGCACGATCAGGTCTTGTACCCCTTTTTGGGTGGCCTGTTGAACAAACCACCGGAAATCCGGGTGCATTTCGGGGGCCCCTCCGGTGAGGTCAAGCGTATGGACTTGAGTTTTTTCAACGACTTCCAAACAGCGTTCGAGCGTAGCTCGCGACATCATTTCTTTGCGGTCGGGTCCGGCATCCACATGGCAATGGGCACACACTTGGTTACACATATAGCCCAAGTTGAGCTGTAAAATTTCAAGGGCTTTGGGACGTATTTTGCCCCTTAAACCGGCCTGTTTCAGTTGGGTTTTAAAGGTCGGCAAACCGCCTTGGGCAAAGATCCCGTTGGAGAGCCAATGCAGTTGCTGCTGGGGGTCGGCCAAATCTTGCTGGCGAGCGTGTAAAGATTTTTTCATCGGCTGGGTTTACATACTGAGTTTCTCCACCCAGTTCATCATTTGCACCCCGTGGACGAGGGTGGCCCCACTTTGGATGGCGGCTCCTACATGTACGGCTTCCATCATTTCTTCTTTTTCGATGCCCCGCTTAAGGCCGTCTTTGGTATAGGCTTCGATGCAATAAGGACATTGCACCACATGGGCGACGGCCAAGGCAATCAACGATTTTTCTCGTGCACTTAAAGCCCCTTCCTGAAACACTTGGTTGTAGTAGGTAAAAAACTGTTCGCCCAACTCGGGGCTCCATTCAGTAATCCTACTGAACTTTTTAAGGTCTTCGGCTTGGTAATAGGTTTTCATAGGAATAATGACTTTAATCGTTAAGGATTTAAAGATATTTGATTCCCGTGAAAATGACCCTATCCAGGCACGCTTCTAAGCAATAAAAATCTTTCGCTATCTTTAAGCATACAAGACCTACTATATTTAATTCACACATAGGTATATATGTGCTTAAACCCTTTCTTATTATTCCTGTTTTTACAGGGCTTTAGCTGGGACAATTTCAACTTCCAGCAGTTTTTGCCTTTGCTCATTTCCAATCTTGTCGTTGTTGGAGTGTTTTTGTTTTTTTCGGTGAACAACACCAAAACCATTAAGCACCACGAGCAACATATTGCATTAACTGACAATACTACGGGAAGCGGGAACACTGCCATAGGTTCCTTTGCATTGGAAAACAATACCTCGGGAGAAAACAATGCTGCTCTGGGAGCTGGTGCATTGTTTGAGAATACTGTGGGGAATCAAAATGCTGCTGTAGGCCGCAATGCTTTAAGACTTGCTACCGGAATTAACAATACCGCCATTGGATACGAAAGTGGAAGGGATGTCACCGACGCAGATAAAAACACTTTTGTAGGAAACAATACCGGCCGAGGGATTACTACGGGAAATGGCAATACGGTTATTGGAGCCAATGTTACCGGCTTAAGTGCAACATTGACCAATACCATCATCATTGCCGATGGGGATGGCAATCAACGCATTTATGTCAATAAAGGAGGTGATGTGGGTATCAACAACCAAAACCCCACAGCGACTTTGCACGTTACCAACTCAGGGGATAATGATAATGCTCAAGTAATTATTCCAAATTTAGAACTTTTTAATGGGGGAAATTTTGCTTATTACAATTCAACCCAAAATTATGGTCCTGCATCAAATTTATTCAACGATGCAGCGGATACTGGAGGAGATAGTTTTCATGCCTATAGAACCAATGCCGGTCAGGATTGGGGTATCGGCTATTCCTTTGATAACGATTATACTATTACTCAAGTACGTTTTCAAGCCAGAGGGAACGGAGGTTGGTTTGGAAGAACAGGAGGAGGTCAAATTCAAATTTGGAAAGATGGAGCCATGGTTGCCGCTTCTACTACCATTGCAGCAGCAGCAGGAAACGGTCAGTGGACCACAGCCTATACTCCCAATGTAGTAGGAGATGAAGTTCGTTATATCTTTTTGGGTGGAGTAGACACCCAGAGAAACGACGGTATATTTAACGCTTCAGAGTTTGAAATCATAGGGCAGGTACCTGAAGCAGATAAAATTACCCTTAAAATAGAAGGAAGATCGGAGCTTGACGGTTTGGTTCAATTGAGCAGCCTAGGTGCCGGAACCCTTGAGACCGATGCCGATGGCAATGTGTCGGTTTCCTCCGATGAACGCCTAAAAAACATCCGCGGCGAATTTACCAAAGGCTTAGATGCCCTTCTCAATATTCAACCCATTCAATACCGTTGGAATACGACTTCGGGGCTAGACCCCCAAGGGCTGTACACTGGTTTTTCGGCTCAAAATGTCCAACAGCACCTGCCTGAAGCCGTAGGCCAGGACACTCGCGGGTATCTTACCCTAAGTGACCGGCCACTGCTGGCAGCGATGACCAATGCCCTTAAAGAACTCCATGCCCAAAACGAAGTTTTAACCCAACAAAATGATTCGCTTAAAGCTGCACTAGAGGCCCTTGAAAAACGATTGGAAGCTCTGGAAAAGAATTAATCCGTTGGCTCAAGCGTGGACGATTGAGACATTCGTCCACGCTTGTGCCATGAACCATTCTCTGGCTCGCATGAGCCGGGAAATGGATCCAGTTTAATTATTTACCAATTTTCCAAGCTAAAATCCCCCTTGATGTCCAATGAAAAGCTAAAGAAGCTTTTGAAAACTGAAAAGATTCCAGCACCTTTGAAGGATGCAGCTCACGCGTCCGTTGGTTTTGGTTTTTTGTAAAAATCCTGTTTTGGGGAGGGTCAAAACCCGTTTGGCTGCGACTATCGGGCCCGAAAAAGCCTTGAAAGCTTATCAATTATTAATCGCCAAAACCCAAAGAATTCTCCAGGAATGTTTCGTCCCGGTAGCGGTTTGGCACCACCCCGCTCCCCTTCCCGATCCGGACTGGGAATCCATCGCTATCCATCGTTTTGCTCAAGTAGCAGGAGACCTCGGCCAAAAAATGAACCACGCTTTTCAATGGGCCTTTACTTCGGGCTATACCCAGGTGATTGCACTCGGAACCGACCTTTGGGACCTCCAGTCTGCCGATCTCCAACAAGCATTTTCCGCTTTGCAAAACCACAGTACCGTGATCGGCCCGGCGACCGACGGCGGTTACTATTTACTGGGGCTTTCCCGAGAAATGCCTGAACTTTTTCGGAACAAAAGTTGGAGTCAGCCGAATTTATTAAACGAAACCTTAATCGATCTTCAAGGGAAGTCAGTCTTTCTACTTCCTAAAAAAAATGATCTGGATACCCTGCAAGATCTGCAAGAACATCCCGATCTTTGGGAGGCGATCCAAAGCCATTAATCCCATGAATTTGAGCCAGAAACTCCAAGCCAGCCGAGCAGCAGTCCAAAACATTACGGACAAAGCCCCCACTCACGGCCTGATTCTGGGAACCGGAATGAGCGGCCTTTTAGACGCCGTGGAAATCTTACATAGCATTCCCTACACCGAAATTCCGCATATGGCTCCGCCGACAGTGATGAGTCATGAAGGCTTTTTACATCTGGCCCAAGCGGAGGGACAATTGTTTTGGGTATGCCAAGGGCGCTTGCATCGCTACGAAGGTTATAGCGAGGATGAAATCACCTTTGGAGTTCGGCTACTACACACCTTAGGGGTGAGAAAATTGGGGATCACCAATGCCGCTGGGGCCGTAAACCTCAACTACCAAAAAGGGGAACTGCTCTTAATCGACGACCACATCAACCTCCAGGGAGGGTCTCCCCTCGCCAGTCTGGCCGCAGCCGAAGCCGGCCCACGCTTTGTTGACATGCGGGAACCCTATTCTCAAAGCCTGCAAAAGCAGTGGCAAAGCATTGCTCAAAAATTAAACATTCGACTACACCGCGGGGTCTATGCGGCCGTTGTGGGGCCCCAACTGGAGACCCGCGCCGAATACCGCTACTTAAAAATCATTGGAGCCGACGCCGTGGGGATGTCTACCGTTCCTGAGGTGATTGTCGCCAACCAATTGGAGATGGAAGTACTTGCTATTGCCGTCCTAACGGATTTGTGTGACCCTGATAATTTACAAGCGATAGACATCCCCGAGATCATGGCCATGGCCCAAAAGGGCGAACAACAATTCACCCGATTGTTTTTGGCCTATTTAAATCAACTATAATCCGACTTCTATGAGTTATCTAGACACCACCGTAAATGTATATAAAGCTGCTGCCGAAAGTCCGGATGTCGGCCTCTGTTGTACCACCACCCCGATTTGGAAATTTCCGGGTTTGGAAATTCCCACAATCATGCAAGAAATGAACTACGGCTGTGGCTCCACCGTCCATCCCCGAGATTTGGTAAACGATCCCAAAATCCTTTATGTGGGGGTTGGTGGCGGAATGGAGTTAATCCAATTCGCTTATTTTTCCCGACAAAAAGAAGGAGTAATCGGGATCGATGTGGTGGACGAAATGTTGGAAGCTTCCCGGAAAAATTTTGGCTTAGCAGCCGAACAAAACGATTGGTTTGACCCCAGTTTTGTTACCCTTAAAAAAGGAAATGCGCTGGATTTGCCTGTGGCCGATACCAGTATCGACGTAGCTGCCCAAAACTGCTTATTCAATATTTTTGTGCAGGAGGATTTAAAAAAAGCCTTAAAAGAAATGTATAGGGTACTGAAACCGCACGGCCGATTGGTGATGAGCGATCCCATCTGCGAGCAACCCATGAAGGACAGCCTGCGCAACGATGCGCAACTTCGTGCCCTTTGCCTCTCAGGAGCCATCCCTTTAAAAAAGTATCTTGAGATGCTTACGGAGGTCGGCTTTGGGACTATTGAAATCCGCGCTAAACGCCCCTACCGTATTTTAGCCCCGGAACACTACCCCACCGAAGAAACCATTTTTATTGAAAGTGTAGAAGTGTGTGCCATCAAAGACCCGATGCCCGTAGATGGCCCTTGTATATTTACAGGAAAAACAGCGATCTATTTTGGCGATCAAGACTATTTTGATGACGGTAAAGGGCATGTCCTCCTGCAAAATCAACCCCTAGCCGTTTGTGACAAAACCGCTGGGCAATTGACCGATTTAAAGCGGGGGAATCTCTATCTTTCGGAGTCTACCTTTCATTACGATGGAGGCGGATGTTGTTAAGTGATGAAAAAAATAATTCTTCTACTCGGTCTCTTCTCCCTTCCCCTTTGGGGACAAAAAGGGGTGCATGAATCTTGGGGTCGCATGCTGCAAACCTATGTGTCGGCCAACGGAGCGGTAGACTATGTCGCCTGGAAAAAAGAAGCCTCGGCCTTAGACGCCTATATCGTTGCCTTACAGACCCACGCCCCAGCCCCTGAAGCCCCCCAAAGCCAATGGATGGCCTATTGGATCAATGCCTACAATGCTTTGACCGTCCAACTTATTTTGCAAAACTATCCGCTGGAAAGCATTCGAGACTTGTTTCGCCCCTGGGGGCGAGAGGTATTTCAACTGCGCGGGGAAGACTATTCCTTGGGGGATATCGAACACCGTATCCTTCGAAAAATGGGAGATCCCAGAATTCATTTTGCGATCAATTGCGCTTCGGCCTCTTGCCCCCAACTGAGCCGGGAAGTGTATGAATCTCGCCGGTTGGACTTTCAGCTCGATCGGGCTGCTCGACAGTTTTTAAACGATCCTACCAAGAACAATATTCAGGAAGAAGTTTGGGAACTCTCCAAGATTTTCCTGTGGTTCGGAAGAGATTTTGGCGGACGTCAAGAGAAAATTGATCGCATCCGCGACTATTTGGGACGCCCCGGCGGAAAGACACCGAAAATTAGGTACCTCAAATACGATTGGCGACTAAACACGACTTATAAACCTTCGGTAATCCAATAGTAGATCCCAAACATAAAGACGTATAACAGGCCGCAGGAAACTAAAAAAATAAGGCCGTAAAGTGCCCCGGAAAAAAAGTCGAAGCCCGTATCAAATTCTTTTAGGATGCGAAAAAAAATAAGGATACAAAGCAGGGCAAAAACAAAATAGAGTGTAATGAGCATAGGTTAAGATTTGGAGAACCGGCCACTCGATTTCTTGATGAAATCGTGTGAAGGCTGATTCGGGTTACTTAAATTTACGAAAAATAAAAGACTTTCATTGGAACCCGTAATTGTCATTGGAAATGGAATTGCCGGAATTAGTTGTGCCCGCCATTTGCGAAAACAATCCGATGTTCCCATCTGTATCATTTCGGAAGAAGACCCCTACTTTTTTTCCCGGACGGCCCTGATGTATGTCTATATGGGGCATATGCCCTGGAAAGACCTCTACCCTTATGAGCCTCAT
>JBMYNJ010000006.1:19311-35485 GCA_049598145.1 Flavobacteriaceae bacterium
ATTTGGTGCAGGATCGGGTCACCCGGATCGCCCCAGACACCCAAACACTTGTTTTACAATCGGGAAAAGAAATGCGATACAGCCAGCTGGTATTGGCCTTAGGATCGAAACCCCGAAGTTTGGCGATCCCGGGGATCGACTTCACAGGCGTACAGGGCTTGTATCACAAACAAGACCTCGAACAACTCGAGGCCCTCACCCCAAAAATCCAACGAGCCAGTGTGATTGGTGGAGGATTGATTGGGGTGGAACTGGCAGAGATGCTCCACAGCCGTGGAATTGAAGTGGATTTTTGGGTGCGAGAGTCCAGCTTTTGGAACAACGTTTTACCTCCTGAAGAATCGGCAATGCTCCATACACATATCCGCCAGCACGGAATCCGATTGCATTTAAACACCGAGATTAAAGCCCTGTATGGGAATGCGGCTGGAGAGGTTTCCCAGATTCAAGCACAAGAACTAGCGCCCCAACCCTGCGATTTTGTGGGAGTCACCGTAGGGGTAGAGCCCCATATCGATTTCCTTCGAGAAACCTCCCTTGAGACCGATCGGGGAATTTTGGTTAATCCGTATTTGGAAACTTCTTGGGAAGGGGTTTATGCGATTGGTGATTGTGCCCAACTGCAAAGCCCTCCAAAGGGCAGACGGTCTACCGAAGCCGTTTGGTATGTTGGGCGGATGATGGGTGAAACCTTGGCGCAGACTTTGGCAGGGAAACGAACCCCTTACCGGCCCGGGCCTTGGTTTAATTCGGCCAAGTTTTTTGATATTGAATATCAGACCTATGGTGCAGTTTCGGCACAACCCGATCCGGAAAAGGAATCCCAACGATTTTGGAAACACCCCACCGCCAATCGTCTAATTCGCTTCAGTTTTGATCCTCGCAACGATCAATTTTTGGGGGTTAATAGTCTCGGGATACGGCTGCGACATGCCTATTTCGATCAGCATTTAAACCGAAACAGTACATTGGAGGAGGTGCTGGCCGATTTGCGCCAAGCCTATTTTGAACCGGAATTTTCTCCCCAGTACCATAATCAAATATTAAAAGTCATCTCAACTTCCGAAGCGCTATGAAACCCCCTATTCTTAAAATTATCGGAACGGTCTTGGGCCTTATTGGGCTGCTCATACTTTGTACCGCAATTCTCCCGCTGGAGTGGAGCCTCTCGCTGATGGGCGTGGGAGTAATCCTCTACAGTGGGGCACTCTACCAAGCTAAACCTCCTGGAATTCGGAACGATGCTGTTTGGCGCAATGCCCTGACCAATCGTGGGATTTGGGGTTGGGTACTCGGAATCGTGCTGACGGCTTTTTATATCGCCGTGTATTGGTATCCGGAATTCTTAGGTTTTAATCCCGAAGGGAATACCGGAATCGTTGTCCTATTTGACCCCTTAAGCCGGATCCTGAATGGAAATCCCGCGACCCAATGGTTTATGTATGGCAGCCTTTACAGTTTTACCATTTTTGTTTTTGGGCTTAAATTTTTGTGGAAATATCGTCACAACCGTTATCAATTGATACGTACGCTCTCGGTGATCTTTTTTCAATTGGCTTTTGCTTTTTGGCTGCCGGAATTTTTAGCGAAGATGAATCCGGACACCCCTTATTTTGCCAAGGACTTTAAAAATATGTGGCCATTGAACTCCTATTTTTTTGACTCTTGGCATCTAAAAAATATGCTTTCCGGGGGGAATTTGGGAAGATTTGCACTGATTTGGGGCCTGCTACTCATTTTTGTGATTTCGCCCCTACTGACCTATTTCTATGGGAAGCGTTGGTACTGTTCCTGGGTATGTGGTTGCGGGGCTTTGGCCGAGACGGCCGGAGACCCCTTTCGCCAACTGTCCAGCAAGAAACTAAGCGTCTGGAAATTGGAACGCTGGATGGTTCATCTCGTATTGGTTTTTAGCGTGTTGACAACCATCGCCCTGCTGTGGTCTTTTTTTGGGGGAAAAACCGGCCGAGCCCTGATGAGTCAACAACAGTTTTTAATCCTCACCCTAAGTCTTTTGACAGGGCTTTTGGTAGGACTCTGGTGGTATAAACGCGGCGCTCTAGACCCGGATGCGCGCTATGCGCTGTTGAGTATTGGAATTTTAATCGTGGGAACTTTGGCCATTCACGGCTTTTCGGACCCCAAACACATCCTGGGAATTTCCAGTTATAAACTTCAAAAATGGTATGGTTTCGGGATTGGCGCTGCTTTTTCAGGAGTTTTGGGAGTGGGCTTTTATCCCCTACTAGGCTCCCGGGTATGGTGCCGTTTTGGGTGCCCGATGGCCGCCATTTTAGGATTACAACAACGCCTGTTTTCTCGCTTTCGAATCACTACCAACGGGGGCCAATGCATTTCCTGTGGGAATTGCTCCACCTATTGTGAGATGGGAATCGACGTGCGTAGCTATGCTCAACGCGGGGAAAATATTGTCCGTTCCTCTTGTGTAGGATGCGGAATTTGTTCTGCGGTTTGCCCCCGTGGGGTCTTGCGTTTGGAAAACGGATCGCATCAGAATCGTATAACGGAACCTCGATTGCCTTTGGGGAACCTTCTTGAATCTTAGACGTGTCTCAATCTTCTTTACACCAACTTCGAGTAGCCGTAATCATTCCGGCCTTTAACGAAGAAAAATCCATTGGCAAAGTCCTACAAGACCTTCCCAAGGAAGTCGCTGAAGTCGTCGTCGTCAATAATGGATCGACCGATCAGACCGCTGCTGAAGCCCGTCGAATGGGTGCAACCGTTTTGGAAGAGCCTAGAAAAGGCTATGGCTATGTATGTTTAAAAGGAATCGCTTACCTCCAAAAAAAGCCTCCGGAAGTGGTGGCTTTTCTCGATGGAGACTATTCCGACTATCCGGAAGATATCGTTTCGATAGTAGACCCGATAGCCCAAGGAAAAGCGGATTTTGTGGTTGGAGCCCGCCGGGCTGCCACTCGAGAAAGAGGTGCCTTAACCCCCCAACAAATCTTTGGGAATGCTTTGGCGTGCTGGCTGATGCGATTGCTCTACGGAGGACGATTCACCGATTTAGGTCCTTTTCGGGCGATTCGATGGGAGCTTTTGCAGGAATTGGAAATGCGAGACCGAACCTACGGGTGGACGATAGAGATGCAATTGAAGGTATTGCGCTATAAAATTCCGTATCTGGAAGTTCCCGTCCGCTATCGAAAAAGAATTGGCGTTTCTAAGGTCTCGGGAACGGTAAAAGGTACTATATTTGCCGGAGTTAAAATCCTGGGGTGGGTTTTTAAATACTATTTTCAGAAATGAGTGAGGTATCAGAGGGGCTACTATTACTGTTATCCAATTTTTTAATTGTGGTTTACAGTGCCTCGCTGCTGTTAATTTTCTTCTATAGCCTATCACAGGCCAACATGTTATGGAACTACCTGAAAGCCCAAAAGAAGGAAGACCAAGACCCCCAATGGGATATCCAAAACTCAGCCGAACTCCCTAAGGTAACGGTCCAATTACCGGTTTACAACGAACTCTATGTGATGGAACGCTTGCTGGAAGCTGCGAGTAAACTGGAATACCCCCAGGACAAATTACAAATCCAAGTGTTAGACGACTCTACAGATGAGTCGGTAGAACTCACTCAAAACATCGTTGAACAACTCCAAAAAGAAGGAGTCCCTATTGAGCAGGTCCGCCGCAAAAATCGGGTTGGATTCAAAGCTGGAGCCTTAAAAGAAGGATTGGAATCTGCAAGCGGAGATTTTATTGCCATTTTCGATGCCGATTTTCTTCCCAAACCGGATTGGCTCCTGCGCACTGTTCCCTACTTTAAAGATGAAAAAATAGGAGTGGTCCAAACCCGCTGGTCGCACATCAACCGAGACTATTCTATTTTAACCGAAGTACAAGCCTTTGCATTGGATGCCCATTTCACCCTGGAACAGGTCGGTAGAAATAGCCAAGGGCACTTCATTAACTTCAATGGGACTGCGGGTATTTGGCGAAAAGAGACGATTTATGATGCCGGAAACTGGGAAGGAGATACCCTAACAGAAGACCTCGACCTCAGCTATCGCGCACAACTTAAAAATTGGAAGTTTAAATTTTTAGAGGACGTAGAAACTCCGGCAGAGCTGCCGGTTGTGATGTCGGCCATCCGATCGCAACAATTCCGATGGAATAAAGGGGGAGCCGAAAATTTCCAAAAAATGATCCGGCAAGTACTCACTTCCAAAAACATCGATTGGGGAACCAAGATTCAAGCGACGCTTCATCTCTTGAACAGTTCCATGTTCTTAAATGTATTTTTGGTAGGCTTTTTAAGCATTCCTATGCTTTATGTAAAGGCTACTTGGGGACATTTGAGTTGGTATTTTAACGTGACTAGTTTGTTCATCATCAGTACAGTGATCTTTTTTATCTGTTATTGGCATATGTTTAAACGGGTTCACGGGGGCGGTTTTACAAACTTCACGACCTACATTAAAAAATTCTTCACCTTCTATACCATCGCAATGGGCTTCTCTGTTCACAATTCCTTGGCCGTCTTGGAAGGCCATTTGGGAAAACGCAGTGAATTTATCCGGACGCCTAAATTCAACATTAAAAACCTAGAGGATAGTTGGAAAAATAACAAGTATATTCCCCAACAAATTTCTCGCTACACCGTTTTTGAAGCGCTACTCACCCTCTACTTTTTATTCGGCATGTATTCCGCTTTTGTGGTGGGTAAAAATGGAGATTTTGGGTTATTCCCCTTCCATTTGATGTTGTTCATCGGTTTCGGATTCGTTACTTTACAGTCGTTCCGAACGCATTAACATGATTTTTTCTCGAAAAGGAATTCCCCTCGGAATTTTTGGAGTACTCTCCGCAATCGGATATGGTTGGATTGCTTTCACTATTGAGCGTTCTCAACCCGCCCTCTTATTAAGTGTCTACAGCATACTGTTTTTGCTGTATAGCCTTCAACCTCGGATGAAACTTTCCTATGTGCTAGGGCTTGGAATCTTATTTCGACTGCTCTTCATCAGTCATATTCCGGCACTTTCCCAAGACTTTTATCGATTTTTATGGGACGGACAATTGCAAGCTTTGGGGATAAGTCCCTATGCTCACACTCCGGAGTTTTGGATGGAGCAAGGCTTGAATTTCCCCTTGCAGGCAGAATTGTTTCAGGGGATGGGCGATCTAAGCGCTTCTCATTATTCGAACTATCCCCCGCTGAGTCAATACCTCTTTTGGATCGCTGTTTCCCTTTTTCCGAAATCGCTTATGGGACAGCTCATAAGCCTTCGCAGCTTGCTGCTTTTAGCAGACCTCTTACTTTTCTTCTTTGGGGGTAAACTTCTGAAGCTTTTGAAATTAGCTCCCGAGCGGATAGCATTCTATTTTTTAAATCCATTAATCATTCTTGAACTGAGCGGGAATTTACATTTTGAAGGGCTTATGTGGAGTCTATTTGTCGTAGGGCTCTATTACAGTTTTCAAACCAAACGCTTCGGGCTTTCTATCCTCGCATTTGCGGGAGCGATTGTAACCAAACTCCTCCCCTTGCTTGTATTGCCCCTCTATTGGCAACGTTTGGGTTGGAAAAAATCTCTGGGAGTAGGAATTTCTACAGCAACGCTTTGTTTGCTTAGTAGCCTCCCGTATTGGACAGCGGCTGGCGGATGGCATTATTGGGAAAGCGTCCAATTGTGGTTTAATCGATTTGAGTTTAACGGCAGTATTTATCGTATGGTTCGTTGGTGGGGTTTTGAAATTTATGGGTATAATATTATTCGACAACTGGGAAAAATTACCCCTTTCCTGCTGATTGGAGTGGTCGCTGGGGTGAGCTTGCTGGTCAACAATCGCACCCAAAGATCGCTCATCAAAAACATGCTGGGCGTTTTAACGTTTTATCTGCTTACAGCAACTACCGTACATCCTTGGTATCTAACTGGTTTGGTGGTGTTTGGGGTGTTTAGCGGTTATTGTTATCCCCTGCTTTGGAGCGGGAGCGTCGTTTTAAGCTATCTGGCTTATGGCCCCGAAAGTGTCTATGAAAACCCGTGGATTCTCAGCCTAGAATATTTTCCTGTATACGGATTGCTGATCTACGAAATTTGGAAAGGCCCTTTGGGAAATCAGATCATGTGGAGACGTTCAACCTCTTTGGAGCTTAAATAACGCCATTGACCGCGAGCCAGGTCTTTTTTGGTGAGTCCGCCCCATAAGACACAGTCGAGTTGTTCTACCGTATATCCTTTGGATCTAAATAATTGCATTATTTCTCGGGGACCTACACTCCAAACCTCTAGCCCGATTTCGCGTTTAGTTCCCCCTTGGATATGCGACATGGCTTTAATGGGTAGCTTTTTTTGATGAAACACCGGATTTTCAGCTAAGTTTTTTAGCTCTGGAACCGGTATATTTTTGTCCAATACCAAACGATAAATAGCGGGGTTTTTCGCGGAATTTTGCAAGCGTTTTTGAAGATTCTGGTCATTGGTCAGGAGTACTAAGCCCGTCATGGGTCGTCCCAATTCGATCAGCGGAGGGATTTTTCCGACTCCTGCACTTCGAAAAAGTTCTTGAACGGATTTTTTGTGTGTCCCCCCCTGACGGGTAGCAATAAATCCTTTGGGCTTATTCATTAAGATATACACCTTGGCCTGTCCGCTTAAACGCTGCCCGTCATAACGCACCTCGTCTTTGGGGTTTACCCGAAAACCCATTTCGGTGACCACCTTTCCATTGACCTGAACCATCCCCATCTCAATGAGGACATCGGCCTCTCTTCGGGAACAGACACCTGCATTGGATAAAAACTTGTTAAGACGAACCCCGTCTTGAGGATTGGATTTGGACCGATTGACCATTATTTATTTATCAGATAAATGCTTAGTACCCCCAAAAAAATAAGGAGTTTTATCGTATTGTGGGCGCGAAGATACGCTTTCTGGTTCTCTGCTTTCCAAAAGAAGAATAAAAAGAAGGCCAAATAAAAGATCGAAAACATGAAGTAATAGCGCATCAGCCCCATCGGTTGCCTCCATAAAATATAGATCGGAAAAGCGGTACAAACGACCAAAAGGGTCACAATCGTTTTGGAAGTCTGTACCGAAAATACAGTGGGTAAAGTTTTATAGCGGTGTACCCAATCGCCTTTGAGGTTTTGAAGGTCTTTGATGAGGTCGCGAATCAATAAAAGTAATGTCAAAAACAGGGCGTGAACAAAAATGATGGGGTCGTAGTTCTCGAAAAAAAGAGTTAATCCCAAAAAGGGATAAATCATCAGAGCCGTAGATACCAGATTGGAAAGCCAAAACAAACGCTTAATGGTATTGCTGTAAAGCCAAATCAGAAAAATATAAGCCGTAAAGAAAAGAACCGCCCGAAAAGAAATAGCGCTGGCTGTGACCAAGGCTGCCATATTGAGCAGTAAATAAAGAGTCAGTTGACTGTGTTGAGAATTGAGATGTTCCAGTAGATATTTATGCGGGCGATTGATTCGGTCTTTTTCCGCATCGTAAAAATTATTGATGATATAACCTGCAGAGGCCACCAGTGCTGTAGCCACAACCAAACACAACAAATCCAAGTCTAATAAGATCCCAGCCCAGCCCCGCTCGAATCCCATAATATAACGAGCCGTAAAATATTGGGCTACAATCAGGACAATAATATTGAACCCGCGCACCAAACTGAACCAGCTGAGCATCCGGTAAAAAAAGCGTTGATGAGCCCGGGAAAAGAGCACGGGAATCAGATATGGTAAACGACCTCCAGAGAATGTTCAGGCAATGCTGCCTGAGCCTTTTGGAGGTCTTGAGTAAATCCTAAGATAAATCCACCCCCTCCGGAGCCGCAAAGTTTTAAGTAATAAGCGTCTGTTTCCAAACCTTTGGCCCATAAGCCTTGAAATTCTTTGGGAATCATCGGTTTGAAATTCTTCAGTACTAAATCAGAAAGCTTGCGCATATTGGTAAAGAGATTACTGAAGTTGGCGTTTAAAAAATCATCTACACAAGCATCGGTATACTGAATAAACTCGTGCTTGATCATGTGTTGGAAAGCTTCCTGTCGCATATTTTTAAGGAAGATGTCTACCATGGGAGCGGTTTCCCCAGTTTGTTTGGTATCCAACAGAAAAACAGCTCCTTTCCCAGCGGTATTTTGGGAAGGGATACCCGTGGTTTGTATATGATCCTTTGAGTGAATCAAAATGGGAAGACTTAAATAACTATTTAAGGGGTCTAAACCGGAAGACTTGCCGTGGAAAAAGGCTTCCATTCGAGCAAAAATCTCTTTGAGTTGTTGAAGTTTGGGTTTGGTCAGATTTTCGAGAACGGTAATCTTGTCTCGAGAATAACGATCGTAAACCGAAGCCACTAATGCTCCGCTACTTCCGACCCCATAGCCCTGAGGAATGCTGCTGTCGAAATACATCCCCGCCTGAATGTCGGTATGCATTTGTTTCCAGTCGAAAGCCACGAGTTCGGTTCCAATGGATTTTAAATGATTAAAAAAATCCATTAAATGCCTATGGGATTCTTGTTGCTCGGGGGTGGGATGGCCTTCGGGAAAACGCAAGGCTCCTCGATAGAAATTGTAGGGGATCGACAGCCCTTTGGAATCTTTAATGATTCCGTATTCTCCGAAAAGAAGAATTTTAGCGTAAAATAATGGACCTATCATAGCTTTACAAAACTAATGGATTTTTGCCCCACTACCAACCTGATCGTCAATATATTGCCCATCCTGACAGTAGTAAGCCAAATCTGAACGAATAAAGGCCTGCACCGTTTCTGCAAAAGAGTCGGGGTAAAGCAAGTGTACATTAGCTCCTGCATCCAGTGTAAAACAAAGAGGAACTTGGGTCTGTTTTCTAAAATCCCAAACCCGTTCCAACACTTGCAGGGTTTGGGCATGCATCAAAATAAAGTAGGGTTGTGAACTCATCATCAGCGCGTGTAGTGTTAAAGCTTCGGATTCCACCAAACGAATGAATGCCTCGAGATCTCCGGTGGCTAAAATAGACAATAGTTGTCCCGTGTGCGCTTCGGCTTGCTGAAAACGGGCCTCCGCAAAAGGGTGCCCATGCATCAGTTGATGGCCCTGGGTACTGCTGACCTTTTTTTGCCCTCGATCGATCAGTAAAATCGTATCCCGATAGGTTCGAAATACGGGATGAATCTCTTCTGTCAAAGGAACTGCCAAACTATTGCTACTGGAAGAATAATGGTTGCTTTGTCCCCAAAGCATTAGTGGGCCTTGAATGCTTCGGGCAGCACTCCCCGAACCCAAACGAGCGAGGAAAGATGCTTTTTGTTGACCTAGGGAATCCTCCCAGGACTGAGAATAATGTTTCTCAAAAGCGATGAATGCCGTCGCTAAAGCTGCCATGGCCGATGCCGACGATGCAATTCCGCTACTGTGGGGAAAGGTATTGCGACTATTGATGGTGAGATGATGTGTATCTATATAAGGACAGTAGGATTTGATTTTTGAAAAAAAAATATCCAATTTAGGGTGAAAATCAGGCTTGGGTTTCCCTTCAAATAAAAAAGTAAATCCCCCATTTTTAGCGGGATGAAAATCCACTTCAGTAATCGATTGGCAACGATCCAATGTGAAGCTAACGGAAGGATTTTTAGGGAGTTGTTCCCCGTATTTCCCCCAATATTTGACCAGTGCAATATTACTGGGAGCCGAAGCTTTGACCTGAAAGGAATCCTCCGTTTGAAGCGGTCCCTCATATTGAAATATCTCCATAGGACAAAGATAGGTTTTCAAAAGACTTCCCCTATAAGATCTTTAGCCGACAGAAAATAGTACTTTTAAACATGTATCGATCAAAAACATATCTGCTGGCCACAGCCCTGTCGATAGGGATAAGTTTGGGGCTTGGCTTTTTAGCCGGACAAATTACTCGTTCCGGAATCGATCCTTGGTATATGGCCTTGGAGAAGCCCCCCTTAACGCCACCCAACTATGTATTTGCTCCCGTTTGGACACTCTTGTATCTGCTGATGGGAATTGCTGCCGCCCGGGTTTGGGTTTTGGGCATCCACCACCGATGGGGAAAAACAGCGCTCTACCACTATGCCATCCAGTTGATCTTCAACATTCTTTGGACACTGGTCTTCTTTTATCTCCACCAAACTGGGCTAGCACTGTTAGTAATTCTGACATTAGTAATTCTGATCGAACGAACGTTAAAGTGGTTTGGAACAGTCGATCGGCTCTCCAAACGATTGCTAATTCCCTACCTGATCTGGGTTCTTTTTGCCACCTACCTTAACGCAGGCGTCTGGTGGTTAAATGTTTAAGGAATTTTTGTACCTTTTGGGAAACTAAATCTTATCACTTATGTTTTCTAAATCTACACTCTTAGGAACGCTCTTTGGAGCACTTGCATTCAACATTTTGGGTTGGGGCATCTATGGCTATCTCACAGCTGATTACTTTGAATCTCAAATTATCATTGCTCCGAATGATGCAATGGACCCTTTGTACATGAGCCTTGGGTCTGTGCTTATGGCCTTTGCAATGGCCAACCTTTACCGCCGATTTTCGCATGGGCTGCACAGCTTTGGAGACGGAATTAATTTCGGCTTGTGGATAGGCTTTTTTGCAGGGTTTGGCTTTATGCTCTTACAATACGGTGCGATGCCCCTAATGACTATTGAAGGTACTGTTTTAGATGCCATCATTGCCTTACCTTTTTATGGATTGGTGGGCGGGACTATTGGCTGGGCATTCGCTTTGGGAGCACCCCAAGGGATCAGTTAATTTGGGCCTGTACCCGTTCCGGAAAGTCGGTAATTATCGCATCCACCCCCAATTCTAGGGCGGTTTGTATATCCTCCGGTTGATTGATGGTCCAGGGGTAAATTTTTAGATTCTGCTTATGAATCTTACGAACCACCTCAGGGGTAAGCATTCGGTAATTGGGATTAATAGCCACCGCATTTAGCTGTTGCGCAATGGGAATGGCATCCAAAGGATCATCCTCGGTTAATACGGCAATAGGAACGGTAGAGTTGACCTCATAAAAAGCCTTGAGCTCGTCCCAATTGAAACTGGATATTAGAATCTTTTCGGGAGTCCATTGCTCGGATGTAAAGTATTCTTGTAACAATTGATCGGTTAAAACGGCCGTATTGGGGCCTTTGAGCTCTATGTTTAAAAAGACTTGCCCATCAATCAGGTTTAAGGCTTCAGCAAGGGTCGGGATGGCATAGTCCTCCAAAACCGCAATTTTTCGGATGGAATCTAAGGACAACTGTTCGATGTAGCCTTCCGCATTGGTCAGTTTTTCTAGCGTGATATCGTGAAAAACAACCAACTCCCCGGAGGCACAACGGAAAATATCAATTTCAATACCATCGACGCCCAAATCGATGGCTTTTTGTAGGGAAGGCAAGGTGTTTTCTGCAATATGCCCCCGTGCCCCACGATGCCCAATGATTAAGGGTTGTGGTTTTTCGGCACATGCCAGAATTAGAATCAACATAATGAGAAATACACCTATTTTTTTCATTTTTTATCCGTTAGAATCCAAAACTCCCAGGGTTTCATATCGTATTGGTAACTGGCTGCAAGTTTTTTTGTTTTTCCGTCGGGAAATCTTTTAAATGTCCCCTCGTAAGGTAAGGTAAATTGTGCATATTGACTGCTCATGTTGCCCATAAATACTAAAGTATCGCCCTGATGCCCGCGCTCAAAAGCCAGCACCTGATAATCTTTAGTGGTATTTAGTCGCCGGTAGCTCCCTCCCTTTAGGCCAGTCGTCAGAGCAGCGTGTTTGCGTTTCAGCTGCCCCAGTTGAGATAAAAATTTAAAGGTTTCTCCTTTGACTTTTGGGAAACTATCTTTTTCAAAAAACAACAACCGTTTGTTTAAATCGTATTCTTGCCCGGTGTAGAGCATTGGGATGCCGGGGCTGGTGTATTGAAGCGCCGTAAAAAAATTCGCTGCGGGGCCAAAACTTTCTGATACAGTCCCATTCCAAGAGTTTTCGTCGTGATTGGCCGTAAATTGTACAACCGGTTCATCTCCGTATTGACTTAAAACCCAATTTTGGTGTCTATCCCAGTCCAGCGTGTTTTTTTTGCCTTGTGCAATGTCTTTGGCTAAATGGTGACCCGGCCAGTCGTAACTAGCGGTGAACTTCGAGACCAGCTCGATCCCTCCCGGATGGGTGATATCCGTCTCGGCTAAAAGGAATACCGGCTTAATTTCGTTTAAAGCAGCAAAAGTTTTGTCATAAAATTCTTGGGGAACGGCATAGGCCTGATCGACCCGAAAACCATCCACTCCACATTCATTCACCCAATAGAGCATGGCTTGGCGCATGGCCTCCCGCATCTCTAAATTGTCGTAGTTGAGGTCGGCGACATCTGTCCATCCAAAGGACTTTCCCGTTCGGGGGTCTAGCGGATCAATAATTTCCCCTTGACTGTTTTGCAAATAATAATCGGGGTGCTCTTCAATCCAAATATGGTCCCAACCGGTGTGCCCGGGAACCCAACCCAAAATTACATACATCCCCAATTCGTGGGCCTGATCGACTAATGCTTTAAAATCTTCCAAGCTTCCAAATTCTGGATTAACTCCCGTATAATCAGAAATGGCAAAATAACTCCCCAGGGGGCCTTTACTCTTGGTAGTAGAAATGGGATTGATAGGCATTAACCAAAGAATATTAACCCCTAATTTTTTAATTTCAGGAAGATATTCCGCAAAGGCATTAAAGGTTCCTGCTTCGGTGTATTGTCGGATATTGGCTTGATATAGAAGTGTAGAACCTACAATCTCATCAGACAAGGCAGGAATTTGGATGGGAATCTGGCGAACCGGGGTTTGTGGCTTCGGTTTCACCTCAGAACAAGCGACACCCAAACTTAAGAATGCCAATAAAATGAGAGAACGAGTATATGATTGAAATTTCATAATTAGAGGGTTTGTTTAGGATTGGGTTATTTCTATAATGTAGGCGGTTTCCGCCGGAATCGCTAAAGTTTCTTTTAAAGAGACTTTATTTCCGCTGAGTACTTCGGTCCCGGATTTTTGGCCTTGAAGCCCTTCTTGAAAGCGGTTTAATTTCAATTGATGGCCTTTAAGATCATTATTAATCACGACCATGATATTTTGATTTTCGGTGGTTCTAAAGTAAACATAGACATCGTGTTCGGGAACAAAATGAAGGGTTTTTCCGAAGTGGATGGCTTCAGCCGATTTTCGCCATTGCAACAAGCGTTTGGTAAAGCTGTGATAGGCTTCCTGCTTCGAATTTCTTCCTTGAACCGTAAATGCATCTTTAGGGTCCCCAGGCCATCCTCCGGGAAAGTCTCTACGAATATCTCCATCGCCTACTTGCTTTTTTCCAGTCATCCCAATTTCGGATCCGTAATAGATTTGTGGTATCCCTCGATGGGTCATTAAGACCGTCATTAATCTTTTATAGTCTTTTAAGTCGGGATAGGTGTCGTTGATCCGGTTGGTATCGTGATTTTCAGCAAAAATTAAAATATTGTTGGGGTCGGGATACAAAAAGTCGTTTTGTAGGTTCTTGTAGATACGGGTGAGCCCACTTTCCCAATAGGAATTATTTTCAGCAAAAGCCAAAACAAGAGCATCCGTCAGAGTGAAATCCATGACCGCAGGTAAGTGAGAATTAAAATTATTCAATGCTCCCAGGGCACTGTTTCTTTGCCAATAAGCTAAATGAAGAGAGTTATGCATCCAGCCCTCCCCCACGACATTAAAATTGGGGTATTCTTCCATTATCGCGGCTACCCATTGCGCCATGGGTTTGAGATCATTGTAGGGATAAGTGTCTACCCGGAAGCCGTCTAGGCCGGCAAACTCGATCCACCATAAAGCGTTTTGAATGAGGTATTTTAACACATATGGGTCTTCTTGATTGACATCGGCCATGGTGACATCGAACCAGCCTTCGACCATCCCCTTGTAATCGGTTTTAGCCGCATAGGGATCGGAGAAAATCTCTTTTCGATGATTGGACCAAAGCATACTGTCGTGCTGATGAATCCATTGCTGATGGGGAGGGTCTTTCAGCAACCAATGAGTAGTCCCCCAATGATTAGTTACATAATCCATAATGAGTTTCATATCCCGTTTATGCATTTCTGTCGCCAATCGTTGATAGTCTTCATTAGTCCCAAATCGAGGATCGATCCGATACAAGTCGGTCTGCGCATAGGTATGGTAGGAAACGGTAGGAAGATTATCCTCGCACAAAGGCGTACTCCAAAGGGCAGTTACTCCCAGGTCTTCTAAATAATCTAAATGATCAATGACTCCCTGAAGGTCTCCTCCGTGCCGCCCGTCGCGGTTGCTCCGGTCGGGGCCCTCAAGGGTTTCCGGATGAGCATCGTTATCGGGATTCCCGTTGGCAAAACGATCCGGCATAATTAGATATATAACATCCGAAGCATCAAAACCTTTACGTGCGGCAGACCCTTTTTTTCTCGCTTTGAGTTCATAGTTTAAGACCTGTTTACTTCCATTTTTTGCGTCTTTAAATTCGAGTGTCAACATTCCTGAGGCTTGCCCACTTAAGTCCAGATTGACAAACAAATAGTTTGGATTTTCAGTACGCTCCACCGATTGGATGATTCCCGGAGCTCCCTGAGGTGTTAGATTTGCGATCTGGTCTCCGTAAAGCAATAATTGAATATGGTCGTGTTTCATATCGGCCCACCAGAAAGGGGGTTCCACACGCTCAAAAGAATTTTGTGCCTGGAGCTGTAGCGTCAGGCAAAGCATCGGTAATAAATAGAAATAAAATCTCATGGAATTAATTTTTAATCAGAGCGGCCATTTCAGGAAGTAATTCCTGCGGCTGTCCGTGTAGATGTACAGTTATCGGTTCGTTCCCAGACCAATGGAGTTCCGTCCCGTCTGGTGATTGATTTAAGGTGACAATCCCCCCTCTAAAATTGATCTTAAAGGCATAGCCTTGCCATTGTTGTGGAAGTTTTGGACTGAAATGCAGTTGATCCTCGCGGATGCGTAGGCCTCCAAAGCCTTCGACCACGCTCATCCAAGTACCGGCCATACTGGTGATGTGCAAGCCCTCTTCAACTTCTTTATTGTAGTCGTCTAAATCCAATCGGGCGGTTCGTAAATAAAAGGAATACGCATCCTCCATCTGATCGAGTTTGGCTGCCAAAATACTGTGAACACAAGGCGATAAAGAAGATTCGTGAACCGTTAAGGGTTCATAGAAATCGTAGTGACGTTTCATCTCTTCTGTGGAAAACTGTTCCTCAAAGAAATAAAAGGTTTGAAGGGTGTCGGCTTGTTTGATATAGGGACTTCTTAGAATTCGATCCCACGACCAATTCTGATTGATGGGTCGTTCCGCGGGGTCTAAAGTATCTACTGTTTTCAGTTCTTTATCTAAAAACCCATCTTGCTGTAGATATATTTTTCGGGATTCGTCCCAGGGGAAATAGACCTGTTCAGCAAGGGTTTCCCATTGATCACATTCTGTTAGAGACCACATGGTTTTTTGACGGATCCGCTCAAAATCTTCCGGTTGTTGACTTTGCAAAGCCCGGGATTGTGCAACCGTATATTGCAAGCACCACTGAGCGATATAATTGGTATAAAAGTTATTATTAATGTTGTTTTCGTATTCGTTTGGCCCCGTTACGCCAAGCATCACATAGGCCTTTTTATCCTCGGAATAGTTCAAGCGCTGCACCCAGAAACGACTGATCCCAATCAATACCTCCAAGCCCATTTCTGCCATATAACTAGAATCTCCGGTATATCGGATATAATTAAAAATGGCAAAAGCAATGGCACCATTTCTGTGGATTTCTTGGAAAGTGATTTCCCATTCGTTGTGACACTCCTCTCCATTCATGGTCACCATGGGAAACAAGGCTGCCCCTTGATTAAACCCTAATTTTTCAGCATTTTCAATGGCTTTTGGCAGCTGATTGAAACGGTATTTCAATAAATTCCGAGCGACTTGCGGATCCTTGGTAGCCATGTAAAACGGGAGGCAATAGGCTTCGGTATCCCAATAGGTACTTCCACCATACTTTTCTCCTGTAAACCCTTTCGGACCAATATTCAGTCGGGCGTCATGACCATTGTAAGTCTGATTTAATTGAAAAATATTGAAGCGAATCGCTTGTTGGGCTTTCACATCTCCTTCGATAGTGATATCGGCACGCTC
>JBMYNJ010000007.1:0-34970 GCA_049598145.1 Flavobacteriaceae bacterium
ATGAGTGTGGAACTGCTATTTTCCCTTAATTTATGACTGAACAATTACTTCCTATTCGTCCTGTTGAGCTGATGCTCAATGAGGATATGACTAAATCCGATTTTACGGATTTCATCGGTATTTGGGAAAATTTTAGACGATGCTAAGGGGGGAGAATTTAAGATCGTTTGTGACGATAGTTATTCAATCACACAATCTTACATTAATAACACCAGTATTTTATGTACCCGCTTTGAGAGTGATTCTCATGCTTTCGAGGTACATGATTTTATGACGCGTTATCAAAAAGATAATGGAACTTTTCACGCCCCACCTGAGCTCACACGAATGTTTCGGTGGATCAAAGGCACCCCAAGTTTCAAGGTTATCTATGATCCTAAATTAGAGTACGCCCTCGGAATCACCAAAAACTACGTAAAAAAAAATTTTATTGTCAGTGTCGTTGACGATCAAAACTACGATACCATATTTTTGTATACGGATTTCGATAAAAACGCCTTACTTGCAGGGGATACGATCAATCTTTTCGGGGATCATTTCATCTCGATTTCCTACAATGAAAAATTAAATCTCCCCTCCCTTGAAAATTCGCTGCTGGCATACGAAAAAACGAAAGTGTATTGGTTGAATTGGTGTCATAAAACCCCTTCTTTTGAGAATTATAACCCCCAAATTTTGAGAAGTGCAATGACTTTAAAGCTCTTGACTTTTGAAAAAACTGGGGCTGTATTGGCAGCAGCAACGACTTCATTACCTGAGACCATCGGTGAAGTCAGAAATTGGGATTATCGTTTCTGTTGGATTAGAGATGCTTCAATGGTGATCAAAGTCTTTGCTAAGCTTGGGCATGTCCAGATTGTTAAAAATTTCATTCAATATATTATTGACCTGATTCCAGATAAAAATGAAAAACTTCAAATTATGTACGGAATCAACGGTGAAAAAATACTTACCGAACAGACTTTAGATCACCTCGATGGATATATGGGTTCCAAACCTGTCCGTATTGGAAATGCAGCTTACTTTCAAAAGCAAAATGATATTTATGGTATTTTGATGGATGTCATCCATTATCAAATCGAGCGTTTTTCAGACCAAAACGATGAGCATGAAGAGCTATGGTCTATAGTAAAATCCATTGTATGGACTGTAAAGAACAACTGGAAGCTTGCCGATAAGGGTATTTGGGAATTTAGAGGAGAAGACAAACATTTTACCTTTTCAAAGCTGCTTTGTTGGGTCGCTGTCGATCGTGCCATTAAAGTTGCTGAACTCATCAATATCGATAAATCTATTGAAAAATGGACGCTACTTCGTGATGAGATCTGCAAGGATATCATTCAACATGCTTGGAATGAAAAGAAACAGGCCTTTACCCAATCCTACCAGTCAGAATACTTAGATGCTTCTGTATTGTTAATGGAATACTATGGTTTTGTCGATTCAAAGGATCCAAAATTTATTCAAACGGTCAAAGCAATCGAGAAAGAGTTGATGCACGAAGGACTTTTGTATCGATACAAAAACCAAGACGATTTTGGTTTGCCTAGCTCATCGTTTACGGTATGTACTTTTTGGTTTATCAACAGTCTCTACAAAATTGGCCAGAAAGAAAAGTCTAAAAAATTATTTGACGAAGTACTTTCTTATGGGAATCACTTAGAGCTTTTTAGTGAGGATATAGATTTCTCTTCAAAACGCTTGTTAGGAAATTTTCCACAGGCCTATTCTCATTTAGCCCTTATTGATGCAGCCATGAATTTTAACCAAGCCGATGAATTATAGATGCAATAAGAGATTTGTTTAGTTTGAAAAGCACGAATTTAATTTATTGGTCCACTGAAGGCAACGACTCATAAGTGCCGTATATATCTCCGAGTCCATGTCCTCTATTGAAATCAACCTCAATAGCTGCTTCATAAATTTTGAAAGCCTTATACCTTAAATTTTTATTAATGCAGTATTTATGCTGTATATTCTAATTAGATAATGTTACTAACCCGATTTATATTTAATCCTGTTATGCATAAAATTTTCATATGGATTTTAAATTTTTATTTTACGACGAATTTCCACCAGGAGTAAAGTCAGTTTTTGTCCATGGCAAAAGAATTTCACGGGAAGAATTTTTGAAACAAAAAGAGAACCATTTCAAGAAAAATGAATCGAAAAACACTTATTGAGGTTTTTATAGCTACAACAGCAGCCGTAATCATATTTCTAATTATGAAGAAATAGATTCTTTTATCCTGAGGAAGAAGTCATTATAATTAAGTTGGATAAACGTAATAGGGATTTAATAAGCAAATCGATTTTAGCTTATCAAAAAGGATATCTTAATAATTCATTCGAGCCTCTATAAACCAACAAAGCGTTCGAAAACTGTTTTGCGTTTGGCTTCTTAGGAAAAAATGAATCCTTACCAATGATGAAATTGCTCGTTTACCGGGTGCTTCTATCCGGCCCTTAGAAACTCAGCGGTACAGATAATACCAAAAAAAATAAACCTGGATAAAGGTACAGATTCGATCTCATTTATTCGTAAGATTTAGCTTTATAGTGTATTTGAGTTAAATTAGAATCCTAACATAAATTTTGAAGAAGTATATATTTTTAGTGTTTTAATGTAATTTACACCTTCAGCATCTTGACAATTCTACTGCATTTACACCTGTTTTAACACTGGGTTCAAATAAGATTAAAGAATCTACTTGGAATATTTTAGGTATTGAAAAATTCCCAAATGCAATTGTAGAGGTATACAATCGTAATGGACAAAGGGTATTTCGGGCTAAAAATTATCAAAACAATTGGACGGGTGATCCCAATAAATACAGATAAAAAACTTGGATGAAATAGAAATGACAAGGATATTCATATTTTTTTTTAACGGTCTTCTACCCGAATAAAATTGATTACATTTGACACAACCATTAATCAATTTATTTATTATGAAAAAAGCATTTTTCTTGTTGTTGACTTTCAGTATAACAACCACCGCAGTAGCCCAGTATGTTACTTTTTTTAAGTTTAAAACCGACCATCCCGAACAAGTGGTTCAGACCATGACCGATATGGTGGCTTCGGATTATGGAAAAACAATCCCAGCCAGAATTAATTTGTCTGCGTTACTTTTTGCCGGAACCGAAGAAGCAACGCATGTAGTCACATTCGATTTTATGAGTGAGGATGATTTACAATCATTTATGAATTCTTGGGCAGTTTCTAAGGAAGCACAGCTTTACAGTGCTAAATTCAGTACGATTAGTACTGCTACGGAGCAGTATATTGCTACACCATTATACTATCAAGGGGATTGGGATCCAGATCAAGTTTTCATGATATGGAATATGGATGTTAAAGACCAGGCAGCCTATGCACAAGCCTTTGTAGCCTTTACAAGTGAATATGACAAAAAGAAATCCTATCCTGGCTCTTATGGAATTGGTCAGCCCATCGTTGGACAAGGCGGAAATTATTCTCACTTTATCTGGGTAGGGGCTAAAGACATGGCCACATCGCTCAAGGCAACTAAAGAAATGTATAACGATCCTCTTTTTCAATCTTTTGTCGGAAAAACAAGTGATTTAGCTGAATTAAAGGGAACCTACATGATGCAAGAAATCATGAAGTTTAAATAAAGAATGTTAGATATACATTTAAATAAGCCTCCTTTTTAGGAGGCTTTTTATTTATGGGTGCATCAGGTGTTTTTTCATAAAGCTTGCAGCAAAGCTAAACGCTTGTTTTCTTGCTTCTGGATTCCCACCAATATCCACCCCGCGTTCTACACAAAAGAGAAAGCCTATTTTTTGAAGGGTGGGATTCGACATGGGCAATCGCAAATAGTTCATCAAAACGTCTCCCTCAGCAGTGAGGTCGAACATACAATCTTTAAAGCTATAACCGTTTTCGTTTCGACGTACCGCTTCTTCACTGTCAAAACCATGATGGGCTTCCGGGTAGGTGGTTAACTCAATATGGGTGTTTTTCTCCAGTCGCTGGACCAGTTGGGAACAGGGAGCGGCAGGGGTCCAATTATCGGCAGCACCGATGAGAATATGCATTGGGGCTTGGGTAAAGTTTAAATCTTCTGGATTAAAAAAACAAGGGGGATAAAAAGCCAGATGGGCTGCAAAATTCACTTCCGTAGTAATGGCATTTTTAAGCGGCATCCATCCCGAGAAAAGAGTGACGCCACCTCCTAAACTCCACCCTGTGAGGGCAATTTTATTGGAATCGACTTGAGGATGTTTGGCAAGAGTTTCTAGGGCGCGATAGGCATCCAAGATGATTCCTGCGATGGTTACCTGATCTTGTGAACCAACGGTGGAGGTGATCCCTCGGCTTTGAAAGCTATTGAGTTCAAAAGTAGCAAAGCCCATGTTCTGGTACATTTGCATATATTTTAGATGGTGTTTCCGCCAGCCCATACTCCCGGCGACTCCAATAATCAAGGGATATTTTTTTTGAGGGTTTAAAGAATCGATAGGAAGGGTCAGTTGTCCAAAAACCTCTTGCTTTTCTTGTATATCTAGGGCGGTTATGATATCATTTAATGAAAAGGGATTGGCACTTTGAAAGTTTATTTTTTGCTTTGAAAATTGACCGTATCCTTGAATAGAAAGACAGACCAATAGGAGCCTGCAAAATTTTTGGGTCGTAGTCATTTTTTAAAATTTTGAAACAGATTACACTCGTGATTTCTGACAAGTTAAGTTTTTGTCAGTGTTTCTTTAGAATTCTTGATGTAATTTACGGTCATGAGGTTAATCATGAAAAAAAGTTTTGGCCGATTCATCTGTATGATTTTAGTCGGGTTCACAAGTTTCGCTCAAAGCAGTCTCACCATTCTTGGGACCTATCAAGACGGAGGACGTCCCCATATTGGCTGCTCCAAAGCTTGTTGTGCAGCCCTCCGGGGGCAACCCAACCCACTCCATCGAGTCGTATCTTTAGGACTTTATGACCAAACAACCCAAAAGCGGTATTTGTTTGAAGCAACTCCGGATATTGTACTTCAATTAAAGGACCTTCATCAAATTGGAGTTTCCAAGTCAAGCGTTCAACCGGATGGGATTTTCCTTACCCATGCCCATATGGGGCATTATTCAGGTTTAATGTATTTGGGCAAAGAGGCTTTAGGGGCTCAAAAAGTACCGGTTTATGCCATGCCTCGGATGACTGTCTTTTTACAGTCCAATGGTCCTTGGGAGCAATTAATTTCTCAAAAAAATATCGTTTTAAACCCTCTAATGCACGGGAAACCTGTGATTTTATCTGAAACTTTGCAAGTTATTCCCATACAGGTGCCTCATCGGGATGAATATTCGGAGACTGTTGGATTTAAGATTAAAGGGCCTCATAAATCAGCTTTATTTATTCCGGATATCGATAAATGGGACCAGTGGGATCGATCGATCCTTAAAGAAATTCGACAAGTAGATTATGCCTTTTTAGATGCCACTTTCTTTGATGGAGCAGAAATTAATTATCGGGATATCCGTCAAATTCCACACCCTTTTGTGGTAGAAAGTCTTGAAAAATTTCAAGAGTTGTCACCCACCGATCGCGCTAAGGTAATTTTTATTCACACCAACCATACCAATCCCATCGCAGACCCCGACAGCGAAGCCACACGGAAAGTTTTGGAGGCAGGGTATAGAATTGCACGTATACATGAGCGGTTTGAACTTTAATCGCGATTTAAATCCTTAAGGCTGATTTCACTTCTTTGAATTAAATTTAATTTTTCATGTATCTTTTGCGATTATTGACAGGAAGATGGAAACAGTTATTAGTAGTATAGACCTTGGGGTCATTGGTGTTTATTTTTTGATGGTCATGGGATTGGGCTTTTGGGTGTCTCGAAAAACCCAAACCAGTGAGGATTTATTCTTAGGAGGTCGAAGTTTTACCTGGGGAGTGATTGGACTTTCCCTTTTTGCTTCTAACATTTCAAGTTCTACCATAATTGGACTAACGGGGGCTGCTTATTCCAGCGGGATCGTGACTTCGGTTTATGAGTGGATTTCAGGAATTCCTTTAATCTTGGCGGCCTTAATTTTTGTGCCTTTATATCTCAATTCAAAAATCACAACCATTCCCGAATTTTTAGGAAAACGCTTCGATCGACGGTCGCAGGTATTCTTTTCCGTAATTACCATATTAACGAGTATTATGGTTGAAACTGCGGGAGGGCTTTATGCCGGAGCGATCGTACTCAAAACTTTTTTTCCGGAGCTCGTCATTTGGCAAACTACATTAGCCCTTGCGCTATTTGCGGGGATCTATACTGCTTTTGGAGGGTTGAAAGCAGTCGTCTATACCGATTCGCTTCAGGCCATTGTTTTAATTCTAGGGAGTTTAATCTTGACCTATATCCTTTTTGACAAAATTGATTTCTCATGGCAAGCGGTCCTAAATGCTGCTCCCGAGGGGCATTTTTCTATTATCCGCCCTTTAGACGACCCAACGCTTCCTTGGCCGGGTCTCTTTTTGGGAGTGCCACTACTGGGCTTTTGGTATTGGTCTACCAACCAATACATTGTACAAAGAGTTTTGGGGGCAAAAGATTTAACTCATGCGCGCTGGGGGGTTTTGTTAGGAGGCTTTTTAAAATTAATCCCCTTATTTATCATTGTAGTTCCCGGGGCGATGGCTATGAGTATCTATACCGGGATTGATAACCCAGATATGGTCTATCCCACTATGGTAGTCCAAGCCTTGCCGGTTGGTCTGGTGGGATTGGTTTTGGCAGGGCTGATTTCTGCGATTATGTCCAGTGTCGATTCTACTTTGAACTCTTCTTCTACTTTGGTAGTGATGGACTTCATTCAGCCCAAATATCCAAAATTAGATTCCAAAAAATTACTCCAATACGGGCAGTTGACCACTTTTATTTTAATGCTCATTGCAGCCCTTTGGGCTCCTATGATTCAGCATTTCGATGGGATTTGGATGTACCTGCAGCAAACCTATACCGTTTTTGTACCCCCTATAGTAGTCTTGTTTTTGATGGGGGTATTCGACAAAAAAGGCAACGGATATGGCGCTTACATGACATTGGTTTGGGGTACGATTTTAGGAATCTTATTGTTTGTTTTACATCAAACGGGTTTTTGGAAAATCCACTTTACCATTAGTGCCGGAATAGTGGTCGGAATTTCTGCGATTATCTTCAGTGTTTGTAGTCGTATGAAGGCTCCTCCGAGTCCGGAAGTGATTCAGCTTTATACCTACCATCCGGAATTGATTGATCAGGACAATCGAGATTTGCCTTGGTTCCAAAACTACAAACTCTGGGCAGGGCTATTGTTGGGATGTATCCTATTAATTTTCATGGGTTTAATATAGTTTGAAAATGCAGAAAAATTGGTGGAAAGAAGGAGTGGTGTATCAGATTTATCCACGCTCCTATAAAGATACGACTGGAAACGGCTTAGGAGACCTGGAAGGCATCATAGAAAAGTTAGATTACATTCAATCTTTGGGGGTGGATATGATTTGGCTTTGCCCCATTTACGAATCTCCCAACGACGACAATGGATACGACATCTCGGATTACAGAAAAATCAGTGAGGAATTTGGCGGGAATGAAGCATTCGATCGATTGTTGACCGAAATTCATCAAAGAGGACTAAAATTAATCATGGACTTGGTGGCCAATCATTCTTCGGATGAACACTACTGGTTTAAGGAAGCTCAAAAAAGCAAGGAGAATCCCTATCACGACTATTACATCTGGAAGGATGGAGAGTCCCATCAACCCCCCAATAATTGGCAGTCTGTATTTAGCGGCAGCGCTTGGAAATGGAATGCCGAAACGGAAGAATATTTTTTACATCTATTTACCCAAAAACAACCCGACCTCAATTGGGAAAATCCCAAGGTACGTCAAGAAATATACGCAATAGTTAATCATTGGCTCGCCAAAGGGGTGGATGGCTTTCGGATGGATGTCATTTCTTTGATTTCGAAACGATTAAATTTTGCCGATGTTCCTAAACAGATGCCGTTCATTGAGGTGATGGAACAGCTATATGCCAATGGGCCTCGCATTCATGAATACTTAAAAGAAATGAATCGAGAGGTTTTGTCTAAATACGATATGGTCACGGTAGGAGAGGGGCCCGGAATTAATTTGGAGCACGGCCCACGCTATGTCTCTGCAGCTGAGAAAGAACTCCATATGGTTTTCCATTTCGATCATTTAACGATCGATTATGGCCCGGAAGGCAAATACGATCCGGTTCCGATGGATTTTATTCGTTTCAAAGAAATCTTTGCTCAATGGGATCAGGTACTTGCCAAGGACGGTTGGAACAGTATTTTTTTAGGCAACCACGATTTTTCTAGGATCGTTTCTCGCTTTGGGAACGATGGAGAATACCACCGGGAATCCGCCAAACTCTTGGTGACTTTATTAATGACTTTACGGGGCACCCCTTATATCTATCAGGGGGACGAAATAGGAATGACCAACATGGCGCATCCGTCTATTGATTTATACGACGATGTGGAAACGCGTAATGCTTGGAAAGCAGCGGAAGCCTCCGGAAAGGATATGGATGCTTTTCTCAAAGCCGTACATTGGCAAAGCCGCGACAATGCTCGGACCCCTATGCAGTGGGATGCATCTCCACAAGCGGGCTTTACATCAGGGAAGCCTTGGATTCCGGTGAATAACAATCATAAGGAAATCAATGTGGCAGCCCAAGAACAGGATCCTGATTCCATCTTAAACTACTATCGAAAAACAATTGCTTTTCGAAAAGCACACCCCACTTTAATCTATGGAGTGTATCAAGATTTGGCTCCCAAAGACCCATCTCTGTTTGTATACAAACGATGGGATAAAGATCATTGTTATCAGATCCTTCATAATTTTAGTGAGGATAGGATTCCTTTACCAGCGTTGCTGAAACCAGAGGAATTAGTTTATGGGAATTATGGGGAAGTCAAATCCCCAAACCTGGAACCCTGGGAAAGTCGAATTTATCGAGTAGAGTAAATATCATGAATAAAATTTATCACTGGTCACTAATAGCTGCTTTAGCTGGTTTTTTATTTGGTTTTGATACGGTTGTAATTTCGGGTGCCGACCAATCGCTCCAAAAATTATGGAATTCTTCAGACCTTTTCCATGGAACGGTGGTCATCGCTATGGCGCTTTGGGGAACAGTGATTGGAGCTATTTTTGGGGGAATTCCAAACAATCGATTGGGACGTAAGAAAACCCTATTGTGGATCGGTATTTTTTATTCGGTTTCTGCCTTAGGCTCCGCTTTTGCGAATGACCCCTATACCTTTGCTTTTTTCCGGTTTTTAGGGGGGTTGGGGGTTGGCGCGTCCACCATTGCTGCACCGGCCTATATATCCGAAATTGCTCCTGCTCAAGACCGTGGGCGGTATGTAGGGCTTTATCAATTCAATATTGTATTCGGAATTCTCATCGCCTTTTTCTCCAACTATGCCCTCAGTGACGTGGGGGAAAATGCTTGGCGTTGGATGGTAGGGATAGAAGCACTTCCTGCATTTCTCTATACCCTTTTAGTGTTTAAAATCCCTTCCAGCCCACGATGGTTGTATTTGCGAGGGGAGCACCAAGAAGCCGAGCGTATTATTTTGGAAGTCTATTCCAAAGATGAGATGCAAGCGACGGTTCATGCCATCGAAGCAGAGCAAAACGCAGCCCCCACAAAAGAAAGTGTTTTTGATCGAAAATACCGATGGGTGATGGCCTTGGCTTTTTTCATAGCTTTCTTTAATCAATTTTCGGGGATCAATGCCTTTTTATATTTTGCACCTCGAATTTTTGAAGCAGGGGGCTTAGGCGCCAGTACAGCTTTGCTGAGCAGTGTAGGGATTGGACTGATTAATTTGATCTTTACTTTATTAGGGATTAATCTAATCGACCGATTGGGTCGAAAAGTATTGATGTATATCGGATCAGTGGGCTATATTATTTCCCTAAGTCTAATTGCAATTTCATTTATCCTCCAATGGGGAGGGATGGCATTACCCATTTTCCTATTTCTGTTTATTGCTTCTCATGCCATTGGTCAAGGGGCTGTGATTTGGGTTTTTATATCTGAGATATTCCCCAATCATCTCCGAAGTGCCGGACAAGCCTTTGGAACTTCAACCCACTGGGTGCTTGCTGCGATCATCCCTTCGATGGTTCCAGTTCTATTTGCCACGATTGGGGCTGGAGCAGTCTTTGGAATCTTCGCATTTATGATGGTTCTCCAACTGGCCTTTGTCTATTTCTATATGCCCGAAACCAAGGGGGTTGCTTTGGAACAACTCAGTCAAGAATTACAACAAAAATGAATCACAAAAAACAAATGAATAATACTGTTTTCTCTCGAGCTCTACTTTTGGGAGTCCTTTTAATAGGGTTGGGATGTAACCTTGTTCATTATGAAAAAACACCTGCTAAGGTATTGGATGAGGAAACTTTGTACCGTCCTTATTTCCATTTTACTCCGAAGAACAACTGGATGAACGACCCCAATGGGATGTTTTATTTCAATGGAAAATATCATTTATATTTCCAGCATTATCCCGATCAAATTGTAATGAAGCCTATTCAATTTTAGTATGAAGAACGCGATTTGTTTTGGAGAAGTCCTTTGGGATGTTTTTCCGGACCAAAAAAAAATAGGTGGAGCCCCTTTAAATGTAGCTCTGCGCTTAAATGCTTTAGGAGTCTCTGCAAAAGTGTGTAGTGCTGTAGGAAAAGACAAGTTGGGCCAGGAAATCCTGCACGATCTCCACCAAGTAGGACTCCTGACCGATCTGATCCAACAATCGGAGGAACATGCTACCGGGACAGTTCAAGTGACTTTGGACGTCAAAGGTTCGGCATCTTATAACATTAAGGCCCTAGTAGCGTGGGATTATATAGAAGAAACTAAAGCTGCCCATCACGCAGTTCAGAAGGCTGATGTTTTCGTGTATGGAAGTTTAGCCAGTAGAAATCAGAGAACTCAAGCGACCCTTAAAGCCCTTCTCTCAAAAGCCAAATTTCGGGTATTTGATGTGAATTTAAGGCCCCCGCACTACGATCATTCTCTTTTGGAAAAATGGATGCAGGCAGCCGATTTTATTAAGTTTAACGATGACGAACTTTATGAAATTGCGAAACAGTTAGGATCGCCTTATCAAGCTCTGGATCAGCATATATCTTATTTAGCTGCGCACACGAACACTCCGTATATATGTGTGACTAAAGGTCGGCATGGGGCGGTATTCTTTACCCAAGGTAAATTTGTGTATCACAGCGGTTACCAAGTAAGCGTTGCCGATACGGTAGGGGCTGGAGACTCTTTTTTAGCAACCCTTTTAGAAGGAATTTTAAACCAAAAACCACCCGAAGAGAGTTTGCAAAGAGCGTGTGCCATGGGGGCTTTGGTGGCTTCAAAATCCGGAGCGAATCCAACAATTACCGAGACAGAGTTGTTGCGTTTTATCCATGGGGAATAAAAAAACCCTCCAAAAAGGAGGGTATAATTGAACACTCTTGATTCGTCTTAAATCTGAGGGATTCCTGTTTTACCGGCATTCGGAGCCCAAGAGGTGTGCATAATTTTCCAACCTTGGTTGGTTCGAACCCATACAGAAGAACCTCGAGTACTGTAAGGTGTTGCCTGGTCAGAGCCGTTCATCGTATAGCTCCCCGTGGCATAGAAGGTCAATACGGCCGAATTCATCTCGGGATCAAAAGCAACTTCAGAATTTTCAATCGTAAAGGCATTCCAAGTCATTTGGCGTTCCCGGTCAAAGGCTTTTTTATCAAATACATAGAAAGGTTGTAGATTCGAATCTCCTGTAACTACTGGAATATCTGAATGTAAAAATTTAGAGTAAGCTTCATAGTCTTGATCCAAAATAGCCTGTTGCAAATCTTTTTGAGACTGAATAAGATTTTTTTTCATTTCAGCTTCATTGGTTTTAGACCAATAAATTCGAGCAAAATTTTGATAAGGCGAAGCAAAAGTACCATAGTCAAAGGCTTTTAATTGATTTTCGAGTGCTTTTTCATAATCGCCTAAACTCGCATAGTGTTCTGCCATAGAATCATATGCATTGGGACCATCGTGCATGGCTTGGCTTTTTTTCACATATTCCATAGCCATTTCCTGATCAACCACTCCGTAGTCTCCTCTTAAAAACCCATAGGACATCATGTTGTATGCCGAGGAAGCATAGTCAGGAAACTTTTTAGCAAAAGCACGAAAAGATTCCATATCGTTTCCTTTGGTAGCCAAATAATGAACCAGCGGACTGCTAGGAAAGTTTTTAGCTCCGCGTTCTTGTATTTTTGCTGCATCCTCAGGGGTAGCTGCATTTAAAACATCATACCAGACTTGTTCTTCGCCACTTAATTTTGCTCGGTTGATGGCTTGTAGTTTTGCTTTTCTACTGCCCCAATTTTCATTATTGGAACTGATATAGGCTTTCACCAGCTTTGCACATCCACAGCTCTGGTCCAGTTCCAGAGCAGCGTTTGCTGCCCCAAGAGCCATCAAATATTCCAAGTTCATGGCGTTTTCCAACGCCATATTGGAAATTTTTGCGGCATTCTTATTACAAGAAGTACTTTGGACATACTGCCCATAGGTGGTGATGGATAGACATAGCCCTAAGGCTAAAAAAATGATTTTTTTCATTGAATTGGTTTTATGGTTTTTATAAAAATACAAATTAATATAATTTAATAATGTATAATGTGCTCAAAACAAAAAGTTCCTGATTTCATAATAAAATCTCGATATCTTTATCTTGTTTGGAAGCCTATACACTTATTGCATTTTTGGGGAGTTCGATCCTCTTAACCTTGACTCCCGGACCCGATTTGTTGTTTGTGATGCATCAATCGCTAACTCGAGGATGGCGCTCCGGCTTTGGTGTCGCCTTGGGTTTATGTTCGGGCTTGGTGATTCATACGTTCTTGGTGGCCTGGGGATTAGGAAGTGTCTTGGAGCAAAACCCTCACTTTTTTTGGGGGATTAAGGTTTTTGGAGCGCTCTATTTCTTAATCCTTGCAATTAAAATTTGGAACAACCGTCATGATAAAACCCCTTTAAAAGAACCCTTAAATGGTGGGTGGGGCAAAGGATTAATTATGAATTTAAGCAACCCTAAAGTCTTGTTGTTTTTTTTGGGGTTTATGCCGCAATTTTTGTTCTATCCCCGATGGTCGACCCCGGTACAATTAAGTGTTTTGGGAGTGCTTTTTGTAGGCCAGGCCCTCGTGGTTTTCTTTATTGTTGCCCAGCTAAGCGATCGATTCCGAAAGCGAGTGACCACGCCTTTCAATAGGCCTGGGCTCCAAACAGGACTTTATGGGGCTTTTGTTTTGTGGATTTTATTTTCCTGAACTAATCGGCTTTGGAAATGGATTGTTCCACATTAAAGTTACTTTTAATGTAGTCCAACAAAATCCGATCGACGATCAAGGCGCTTTCCTCTTTAAATTCCAATCGGATAGGTTTCTGCTCCGCTGCCCAATTTTGGATTTTGAAGACTTGACTTTTATTCAGCTTTTTAAGTACAGTAACCCCTAATTTTTTGAGAGCAACAGCATTGTATTGTTGTTCGATTTGTGCTTTGGTAGGAATCACGAGTAAGGGTTTTCCTAAGTAAAGTGCTTCCGCAGTGGTCGTAAAACCAGCAGCGGTCATCACTCCACCACAATTCGCCAATCGGTCTAAGAAGTGATTGGGGTCTACCGGATGGACCCAAACATTTTTCTTTTGTTTGGTTTTTTGCACTTCCAAGCTAAAAATATGCCATGTCCGTTCTGGAATCTCCTGAGCAACATTTACCACCTTTTTTAAAGCATAAGCCGGGAGGTAGACTAAAATATCCTTGCCCGGACGGGTTTCCAATTTTCGGATTTCATCTCGTATGATGGGGTAAAACAGATCGTTATTGTATTTTTTGTAGTGAAACCCATAGCCGCGAACGGCTGGTGCGAAGAGGCTTAATGATCGGGTAGAACTCCCAAAAAAGCCTTTGGGCTTTGGCACTTTTTTGGTGGTTAAGCCAAATTGATTACTCAAAGCAAAGCACTTTTTATTTTTCAGAAAACATGCCCAGGCCGTTACAGGTTCGAAATCGTTTAATATCAAATCGTATTCGTGTACTGGACATTGAAAAACATCTCGAATAAATCGCCAAAAATGGTTGTTTTTTAAAGTTTTTAACCAATCTACCCGTCCGTTTTTTTTATAAAAAAGAGTTAAACCCGTGTAATGTTTTTGGATGGGATGATTTAAGGGAAAGGAATTCACTGGACCGCTGGTATAAACATCCACTTGAACCCGTTTAGAAAATTCGGAGACCAGTTTTTGGGCACGGCTGAGGTGCCCGTTTCCGGTCGTTTGTATAGCGTAAAGGACTCGCATCAGTTTTTCATTAAATTAAATTCGGCCACCATTTCTTCAAAAAGTTCAGCATTGCTCTTGTCCTGAATTTCTTCTTTAGATTCCTCTTCAGAGTCGTTTGTGGGATGAATGTAGATGGACCATTTGCCCTGATCGTATTCTAAAGCAGATAGGTTTTCGACCCAGTCGCCTGAATTGAGGTAAGTCACCTGCTTGTCTTCTACTTGATAGTCTTCAATATTAGGGTGATGGATATGTCCACAGATCACATAGTCGTAATGATTCCTGGCTGCGATATCGACAGCCACCTGTTCAAATCGGTTGATAAACTTTACAGCACCTTTGACTTTGTTTTTTACGGTTTTGGACAACGACAATTTTTCACGACCCCATTTTTCCAATATCCAATTGATTGCGCTATTAATCAAAATCAGGAGATCGTATCCGATTCCGCCCAGACGAGTAAGCCATTTAGAATATTGCATGGTCACATCAAATACATCTCCGTGGAAAAACCAGGCTTTTTTGCCGTCAAGTTCCAAAACTATTTTGTTGCGGATACTGAAATTTCCCATTTGAAAACCTAAAAATTTTCGGAGCATTTCATCGTGATTTCCAGCCAAATAATAGATATTTTTTCCTTGTCCTATTAAAGTCAAGAGATATTTAATGACGCGCATATGTGATTTGGGCCAGTAGCGTTTGTTGAATTGCCAGATGTCAATAATATCTCCATTAAGGATGATCTTTTCAGGATCAATGGATTTTAAGTACTTTAGTAATGGTTTCGCTTGGCAACCAAAAGTCCCTAAATGTATATCTGAAATCACTACCAATTCAACTTTTCGCTTATTCTTCATTTATATTGTTCATTAAAATAATCTAAGTTATCAACTCATTGTTAATCAAAAATCACCTTTATTCTAACCTATTGTTATGCTTGAGTTACCTTAATTTAAATTGCTTTAAATTATTTCTGGAATTAATTCCAATCCCTTTTGTAAATTGACCCAAAATCTAATTGTGTGAAGGATCTACTCTGCGTGGGTGAAATTTTAATTGATTTTCTTGGACAAGAAAAATCTTCTTTAGTTCAAACTTCTACTTTCTACAGACATCTAGGAGGTTCACCAACCAATGTTGCGGTCAATACCAGTCATTTGGGTTTGGAGGTGACTTTGGTGGGAACTTTAGGGCAGGACGGTTTAGGAGATTTTGCTTTGGAGCAACTGAAACAAACTCAAGTGGACACCTCTTTTGTATCCCAAAAAAAGGGCTTATCGACCTCCAGTATTATCGTTTCACGAACAGAAGAAACACCAGAGTTTGTTCCTTTACGTGAAGCCGATAAGTATATTTCATCCGATCAATTCTCAGATTCTTTGTTGAAAAATTCTAAAGTTTTCCATACCACATGTTTTGCCTTAAGTGCAACGCCTGCACAAGAAACCATCTTGGCACAAGCTCAGCGGGCCTTTGATTGGGGATGCCGCCTGAGCATTGATTTGAATTATGCTCCTAAAATTTGGAAGAACTCGACTCCTGTTTTGGAAGTGATTAAATCCTACATCCAATGGAATCCCTTAGTTAAAATTAGTGAGGTAGACGTCCAGCGGATCTTTAATCAACCCATGGAACACAGCGCTGTTTTTGATTTTTTTCATACCTATGGAGCCGAAACGGTCTGTTTAACTCTGGGCAAAGAAGGGGTTAAACTTTCACATAAAAGTAACGCTCCCATTTTTCTACCCGCTCCAATCTTAGATCATGTGGTAGATGTCACTGGTGCAGGCGATGCGTTTTGGTCCGGATTTTTATATGGGTATTTAAAGGACTATTCCTGGGAAAAGTGCTTAGAATTAGCTCTCCAAATAGCCGAAATTAAACTTCAAAGAGTCGGACATCTGCCTGCTAATGTAAACACATTATTGCATTAATTACTAATGAATAATACCACTCAAATGTCTTCTGTGGAAATGCCTTCAGGGGTGATGTTGAACGCTTATCCCGATAGCTTAGGGGCTACACTTAAGGATGCTATTAAACTGTTGAAAAACCCCCTATTTAAGGATGTTTTCTCAATGTTCTATATTCTCCCTACGATGTTTAACAGTGATCTGGATCGAGGGTTTTCAATTATAGACTACCATTTGAATCAAGACCTGGTAACTCCCGAAGATTTAGAGGCCCTCAAGGAATTGGGGATCGGTTTAAAGTTGGATATCGTTCTGAACCATTTGTCCGTAAATTCTCCTCAGTTTCAAGACCTTTTAAAAAAGGGGAACACTTCTATTTTTAAAGACTTTTTTCTGGATTGGAATGCTTTTTGGAAGGTTCACAGTCAGGATACTAAGGAGGGAATTGTGGTCCCTCAAGAGGATTATTTAAACCGTTTGTTTATGCGAAAACCGGGTCTTCCAGTGCTCAAGGTTCCCCTGCCAGACGGCTCTGAAAAAGTGTATTGGAACACCTTCTATCAAGAGATAATCTACCATCCTATCTCAAAATCTGATCTAAATGAATTGAATCTTACTGAGGCTCAACAAAAGCATATAGCTAAAGGGATTAATGCGGCTATAGTTAAGGGGGAAGACCCCACCACTCTACCTTTTGATTTAAATGATACACTCCAAAGGGAGCTCATTCGGATAGTCAAACAAAAATGCACCTTTCTCGGGCAAATGGATGTGAATGCCCAGTCTCCTTTGGTTTGGGAGTTTTATGAAGAAACCCTTAAAAAATTAAGTGATTACGGTTGTAGGTTGTTGCGATTGGATGCCTTTGCTTATTTGCACAAAGAAGTGGGACAAACCAATTTTTTCAACATTCCTGGTACTTGGGACTATCTGGATCGTATCAAGGAAATTGCTCACCGCAATCAAATGGCAATTTTACCGGAAATTCACGCGGAATATGGCGCACATCTTCACGACCAAATTGCAGCAGCAGGTCATGCGATTTATGACTTCTTTTTTCCCGGATTAGTGCTTCATACCCTGGAGAATGCTGATAATCGAGCGCTATTGGGTTGGATTCATGAAATCGTCGAAAAAGAATTTCAAACCGTCAATATGTTGGGCTGTCACGATGGGATTCCTGTTTTGGATCTCAATGGGAAAGAAGTCAACGGAATCTATTCCGAGGGATTATTAAGCACAAAACAGATCGATTTAATTATGGATCGAGTTCTTGATCGAGGGGGACGTGTGAAAAATATCTACGATGCAGAAGGCAATAAGCTTTCCTATTATCAAATCAACGCGACCTTTTTCAGCGCTTTGGGGGAAGATGAAGCCAAAATGCTCTTGGCGCGTGCCTTGCAAATATTTATGCCCGGAATTCCTCAAGTTTGGTATTTGGACCTTTTTGTAGGGAAAAACGACTATGCCGCAGCAAATAGTGCCGGAAAAGGAGGACACAAAGAAATCAATCGAACGAATTTAGTGAGGCCAAAGATCGAAGAAGCATTGGGAAGTAAAATCGTGCAACAGCAATTAGAATTACTTAGACTTCGAAATACACACCCAGCGTTCGAAGGGGAATTAAAGATTCGAACTGCGCCTGAAAATCAGGTGTGTTTGGAATGGCAGAAAGAAGTTTATATCGCTCGCCTAGAAGCCGATCTAATCACCTTTCAGTTTAGGATCCAATACAGTGCTAATAAAACCCTCCGAACAATTAAAAATGAGTGTTTAGCCCATTAGGGACTGAACCTTCATGGCCAAGCCCATATCTCCGGAAATTTTAATCTGCCCGCCCATAACTGCCATCATGGGGTTGAGATCACCATCTCTTAATTTTTGAAGTACATCTACGCTAAGGCTGATGGTACAATCCGCCTCTCCATCGGTGGCACTCACCGTGTTTTGGTCTCCCGTACCGTCGATAATGATGGGCTGATCGTCCACGACAAATTTTAGTGTTCCACCCAATGGCCCTGCAATTTCAGCTCTTTTTTCAAATTGTGCTATGATGTTTTCTAAGCTCATATATTTTCGAATTTTGTGGAAAGGTACAAAAAAAATGACACCGTGTCATTTTTTTAATTAGATTCGTAATTCAAAATAATACGCATGAGTTTTAGGATAAAAAAAGTCGCGGTTTTAGGTTCTGGGGTAATGGGGTCTGGAATCGCTTGTCATTTAGCCAATGTGGGAATGGAAGTGCTGATGTTGGATATTCTTCCACAAGATTTGGATGCGGCCAAAGCCAAACTACCCCAAGAGCGCAATCGTGTGGCCAATTCGGCTTTACTAGCAGCGATTAAATCAAAGCCGGCTCCCTTATTTGCAAAGGCATTTGCGCAACGCATTAAAATCGGGAATTTCGAAGACGATTTTGAGAAAATTGCGGAAGCTGATTGGATCATCGAAGTCGTAATTGAACGTCTGGATATCAAGCAATCCATCTTTGAAAAGGTGGAACAGTATCGTAAACCAGGTAGTTTGGTGAGTTCCAATACCTCGAGTATTCCGATTCATTTATTAGCTGAAGGGCGTTCCGAAGAGTTTAAAAAACACTTCTGCGGGACACACTTCTTTAATCCCCCGCGATATTTACGTTTATTGGAAATTATCCCAATTTCGGAGAGCAATCCACAAATGATTGATTTCTTTATGGAATTTGGCGATGTTCAGTTGGGCAAACAAACGGTATTGTGTAAAGATACCCCAGCCTTTATTGCCAACAGGATAGGGGTGATGTCTGGCTGTAAACTATTTGCGCTGACCGAACAATACGATCTGTCTATAGAAGAAGTGGATGCCCTGACCGGTTCCCTTTTAGGACGTCCCAATACGGGCACCTATCGACTTCAGGATTTGGTAGGATTAGATACAGGAGACAAAGTCACTCAGTTTGTCGTTAATAATGTGACCAATGACGAGTTCTTTGAGCCCATGAAAGGGCAAGAAACCCCTGCATATTTTAAATTCCTTTTGGATAACGGTTTTTTAGGGAATAAATCGGGGAAAGGATTTTATGAAAAAACAAAAGAAAAAAACGATCAAGGGAAAACCATTATTAATGCGTTAAACCTGAAGACTTTGGCATATGCTCCTTCGGTTCGGCCTAAAATTGCCGTAGCCAAACAAGCTAAAGGCATTGAGTTAATGGATAAGCGGATGCAGTTTCTGGTAGAACAGGGCTCTAAAGAACAAGATTTTTTACGGGATTATTTTGTAGCGTTATTTTCCTACACGGCAATGCGCTTACCCGAAATAGCCGAGGCCTATTATAAAGTTGATGATGCCATGCGAGCCGGATATGTCTGGGATTACGGCCCTTTTGAATATTGGGACCTTATCGGTTTTGAAAAAGGCTGTAAGTTGATAGAAGCTGCAGCACTTCCATTACCGCAATGGATCAAGGATATGCAAACAGCTGGGGTAACCTCTTTCTATAAATATGCTGATGGAAAACGGATGTATTTCGACTTCCAAGCGAAAACCTGGAAGCCTGTCAGCGGAACAGAAAGTCTGATCATTTTAGACAGTATCCGTTCCCATGCACCATTAATAAAAAACAGTGAATGTACCGTACACGACATAGGCGACGGGGTGATGTGCGTAGAATTTACCAGTAAGAGTAATGCCATTGGAGAAGGGATTGGACAGGCCATGAGCGAAGCCATTGACAAAGCGGAAGCCGAGGGCTGGAAAGGAATTGTAATCGGGAACAATGCCAAGCAATTTACCGTTGGAGCCAACCTGATGAATGTAGGCATGCTTGCTATGCAGAAGAAATACGATGAACTGGATCTGATGGTTGACGGCTTTCAGCAAGTCAATATGAAAATTCGAACCTCCAAAATTCCGGTAGTAGTAGCCACCCAAGGCTACGTCTTTGGCGGGGGGTGTGAAATCTCCATGCATTGCGATGCTGGAGTTTATGCCGCGGAATCTTACATCGGTTTAGTTGAAGTAGGAGTGGGTTTACTACCTGGTGGAGGCGGTACTAAGGAATTTGCCCTTCGAGCTTCGGATGCCTATTTTGAAGGAGACGTCCAGATGCCTACTCTGATCAGCTACTTTAAATCCATTGCCACTGCTGCAGTAGCTACTTCTGCAGAAGAAGCTTTCGGACTCAACTATTTACAGCGTCATCGGGATCAGGTGTGTTACAACACCCCTCGAAATATTGGGATGGCCAAAGAAAAAGTATTGCAACTCGCTAAGGGCTACGTGCCGCCATCGGTTCGAGAGGACATTACCGTTTTGGGACGTTCCGGAATGAGTGTCCTGTATTCGGCTATTAACGAATTCCGTTTGGGCGAATACATGTCAGATTACGATGTGGAAATCGCACGAAAAATCGCATATGTGATTTGTGGTGGCGATTTGACCAGTGCTCAACAAGTAAGCGAACAATATCTGTTAGATATCGAAAGAGAAGGCTTTATGAGTCTATTGGGGAACCAAAAAACTTTAGATCGAATCCAGTATCTATTGATGAATAATAAACCTTTACGAAATTAATTTCCAACATTATGGAAGCATACATTATAAAAGGCTACCGCTCAGCGGTAGGAAAAGCAAAAAAAGGGGGATTTAAGAACTATCGTTCTGATGATCTTGCCGTTTCAATCATCCAGGCGTTGATGGCCGATTTCCCTCAGCTAGACCCGACAACAATCGACGATGTAATTGTCGGATGTGCCAATCCCGAAGGAGAACAAGGGCTTCAAGTAGCTCGGCTCATTGCCGCCCGTGCTCTTGGAAAGGAAGTACCCGGAGTAACCATCAACCGCTATTGTGCCTCAGGCCTTGAAGCCATTGGGATGGCCGTTGGAAAAATTAAAGCAGGGTTCGGACACGCCTACATCGCAGGGGGTACCGAAAGCATGAGTTTACTTCCCATGACAGGCTACAAGTTATCGCCGAGTTATCAGGCGAATATGGATAATATTAATTATCATGTGAGTATGGGGGCTACTGCGGAAGCTGTGGCAGCTAAATACGGGATTACCCGAGAGGCTGCTGATGAATTTTCGGTTCGCTCGCATGAAAAAGCTGCGGCAGCTATTGATTCAGGAAAGTTTGATGACGAGATTATTCCCATAACCGTAGAAGAAGTTTTTGTCGCGGATGGTAAACGCCAAATCCATACCCATACGGTAGCGATGGATGAAGGGGTTCGAAGAGACACCAGTATGGCCGGCTTGTCGCGCTTACGTCCAGCCTTTAAAATGGGGGGCGTAGTGACGGCAGGAAACTCTTCCCAAACCTCGGACGGTGCAGCTTTTACCTTGGTCGTCAGCGAGGCCTTTGTCAAAAAGCATAATTTAGAACCTATTGCACGTTTAGCTTCTGTTGCTGTAGGGGGAGTCGATCCTTTGTATATGGGTATTGGCCCTTGTGTGGCGATCCCAAAGGCACTAAATCAAGCCGGAGTACAATTGAATCAAATTGAGCAGGTGGAATTAAATGAGGCTTTTGCAGTACAGGCCTTGGCCGTTATTCAAGAAGCAGGCTTAGACCCTGAAAGCGTAAACCCAAACGGAGGGGCGATTGCTTTGGGCCACCCTTTGGGATGTACGGGAGCCAAACTATCCATTCAATTGCTCAACGAAATGAAAAGGCGTAACCAGACCTATGGGATGGTGACTGCCTGTGTAGGGGGGGGACAAGGAATAGCAGGAATTTTTGAGAGACTCTAATCCAACATCAACGGTTCAAAATGTGGCTTTAGGGCGCAGAGCTACCCAAAAAATTGAAGTTCGTAATCGATTGATACGGGTGGGACGTTCCCTTTTTTCTGCCAAGGGACTCGACCAAGTCACGGTAGCTGAAGTAGTCGAACATACAGAGATTGCTCGAGGAACCTTCTACAATTATTTCGATGACTGTTCCGATCTTTTTCAAGCAATTGTTTTGGAATTGATCGGTCAAATTCAAGAGGTATTTAATCAAAATCGAACCAATAAAACCTCACTGTACACCTATTTGCACACCACATTTAAGTCTTATTTCGATTTTATCAGCACTGGGGAAATGGCCGATTTTCATTTGCGAAATCAGGCCCACATTCGGCAAAGCTCTTATCAGAATGAAATTTTAAAGTCTATTATGAAAGACTTGAATCGGGACCTTAAGGCGAGTGAGCGGATTGGCGATTTTGACGAAAAATACGAGTTTCTCCTTTTGAGTTTTATGCTGGTAGGAAGTCCCCTCGAGCTTTTTATTGCCACTCGAAACTCCAACTTAGAGTTTTCCAGCGATCAGTTGGCCAATTTTCTAGCGAAGTTCTTTCACAAGATATTGAAGAAATAAGGAGTTAAACCTTTTTCACTACATAAGTTACAATCCCCCAGATTTGAAGTTGGTTGTCTTCGGTTACTCTGATCGGTTGAAATTTTGGGTTTTCTGGCATTAAATACACACAATTTTCTTCTACTTTGAGACGCTTGACGGTAAATTCTCCATCTAGAAAACAAACGGCTATCGCATTGTTTTGGGGTTCTACACTGCGATCGATCACCAACAGGTCGCCGTCATCTAATCCGGCACCCTGCATGGATTGTCCAGACACGCGCGCATAGAAAGTCGCCTCCTCATTGCGGACGACTTCTTGATCGATGCTGATGCGCAGTTCTTTAAAGTCGTCGGCAGGGGAAGGGAAGCCTGCAGAAATCCCCTCCTGAGCCAGATGCAGGTTTCTTCGAGTCTCTGTATTGGGTTGAAAAAAGGTAATGGCGGACTTTTCCATAATTTATTTTTTAGGAGATCCGACGCGAATGATCTCATTGATTTCAGTGGTATAACGTTTGGAGAGGTGTTCCTGTTTCATTTTCCAAGTGCGTATCAAGTCTTGATTGGCCAGTTTCATTCGGTGCGGGCCAAAGCGTCGATGGATGGTATCGATGGCCTGCATCAGCGCATCGTGCTTGCCGATATTGTGTTCGAACAAGTTTAATTGGCGTTGCGCATTTGGGACGAGTCCCATGACCATTACTCCGGCTTTTTTATAGGCGATTCCGGAGCGGTAAATTTGCTTTAATCCTTGAACGGCATATTTGCTTAAGCTTAGGCTTGAGTGGGTGGCATAGGGGAGGGTGATCACACAATTGTTGCGGTAGAGAGGCATGTCTTTTTTAAAGGGATCGCTGCGTACAAAAACCATTAAAGCCGTACAACTGCTTTGTTGCTTTCGCATTTTTTCGGCACAGCTAACTGCAAAAGTGCTGACCCGTTCTTCAAGGGATTGAAATTCGGTAAGGGTTCCTTCAAAACTTCGGGTAGTAGCGATCGATTTTTTGGGACTAGGCACTTCTTCAAGTTGGATGTAAGGCAATCCTTGCAGATCCTTTTTAAGTCGTAAACCCAAAACGCTCATTTCTTTTTTGACCCAAGCATCTGGGAGTTGGACGAAATCGTATGCAGTTTGGATTCCTTGAGCTTGCAGGCGTTTCGTGTGTTGCCGCCCGATTCCCCAAACATCTTCTATAGCGGTCCACTTCAGTGCTTTTATTCTCTTTTCTTCAGAATCTATACAATAAACCCCCTGAGTGCGATTGGTGAATTTTTTAGCAATTTTATTGGCAATTTTAGCCAGTGCTTTACTGGGCCCAAAGCCAATAGAAACGGGGATTCCCGTCCATTTTTTTACCCGTTGACGCATATCTTTTCCCAAATCGGAGAGTTTGAAAAAGTCAAAACCTTCAAATTGGAGGAAAGCCTCGTCGATACTATACACTTCTACTTGGGGGGTAAAATGTTCTAAAATTCGCATCACCCGACTGCTCATATCGCCATAAAGCGGATAATTAGAAGAAAACACTTTGATTTGCTTTTGCTCAAAAGTCTTTTGGAATTTAAATGCAGGTGCCCCCATGGGAATCCCCAAGGCTTTGGCTTCATTGCTGCGTGCAATCACACAACCGTCGTTATTGGAAAGGATAACGATGGGCTGCTTTTCGTATTGCGGCTGAAATACCCGTTCGCAGGAAGCGTAAAAATTATTGCAATCGACTAAGGCAAACATTTTACAAAATTCAAAAATTTATTCGGTAATTGACTTGATATTTAAAGTTCTTTTGGGTAATAATTAATTGAATTTAACCATGTTTACGAATCTGTATTTTAATTTTACCACATATAAAAGAGGAATTTCACGTTTTACGTACATTTGTTTATTCGAGAGATACCAATTAGAATTTTATGGAGAAGTACTCCTTCTTAAACGCTGCACACTCAGCATATTTTGCGAACTTATACGATCAGTATTTACAACATCCCGATAGTGTAGAACCCAGTTGGAGAGCTTTTTTTCAAGGGTTCGATTTTGGAGTGGAAAATGGCGATTTTCAATTTTCAGATGCTGAAGCTCAAATTCCGGAGCAAGTACGTAAAGAGTTCCAAGTGGTAAAGTTGATTGATGGGTATCGTACCAGAGGTCATTTGTTTACCAAAACAAACCCCGTTCGCGACCGAAGGAAATACACCCCTTCTTTAGCCATTGAAAATTTTGGTTTAGAGCCTTCTGATTTACAAACCGTTTTCAATGCAGGTTCAGTCATGGGAATTGGTCCCAATACCCTAGAAACGATCATCGAACATTTACAAAAGGTTTATTGTGATTCCATTGGGGTAGAATATATGTATATCCGGGATCCAGAAAAAGTTCGTTGGATCCAGGAACGCTTAAATATAAACGACAATCATCCCAATTTTTCAGTAGACGAAAAAAAGCATATTCTTAAAAAACTCAATCAAGCAGTCACCTTTGAAAATTTCTTACATACCAAATACGTAGGCCAAAAGCGCTTTTCATTAGAAGGAGGCGAGTCGCTGATCCCGGCCTTAGATGCCGTCATTGAGTCGGCAGCCAATCAAGGAGTGCAAGAATTTGTCATGGGGATGGCTCATCGAGGTCGATTAAATACATTGACCAATATTTTTGGGAAGTCAACCAAGGATATTTTTAGTGAGTTCGACGGTAAAGATTACGAAGAGATAATCTTCGATGGCGACGTTAAATATCACTTGGGTTGGACGTCGAAACGCCAATCCGACAGCGGGAAGGAAATCAACTTAAACATAGCTCCTAATCCTTCACACTTGGAAACCGTAGGAGCCGTAGTCGAGGGAATAACCCGAGCCAAACTCGAACGCCAATTTGACGGGGATACTTCTAAGGTGATCCCGATCATCGTTCATGGCGATGCAGCCATTGCAGGGCAAGGCTTGCCTTATGAGATTGTGCAAATGGCTAGGTTGAAAGGATATGGTGTCGGTGGAACCATACACATTGTGGTCAATAATCAAATAGGTTTTACCACCAATTATTTAGATGCGCGCTCCAGTACCTATTGTACCGATGTGGGGAAAGTGACTCTTTCTCCTGTGATGCACGTCAATGCGGATGATGCTGAGGCCGTGGTTCATGCAACTTTATTTGCCTTGGACTATCGAATGAAATTTGGCCGAGATGTTTTTATTGACCTTTTGGGGTATCGCCGTTACGGACATAACGAAGGGGACGAACCCCGATTTACACAGCCTAAACTCTACAAATCGATTGCTAAGCACAAAAATCCAAGAGATATTTATGCCGATGTGTTAATCACCCAAGGAATAATTGACCAAACCTATGTAAAAGCCTTGGAAGTCGAATATCGCCAAAGTTTGGAAGACGATTTAGAAAGTTCAAGAAAAGTTGAAAAAACAGAAATTACTCCTTTTATGCAGGATGCTTGGGAGCAATTTGAGCGGGTTGATGAAGCCGCGATGCATGCAGAAATTAAAACCTCGACTTCCAAAGAAACTTTAGATTTCGTTGCCGATAGGTTGACTCAACTCCCCCCCGACAAAAAATTCTTAAGAAAGGCCGAACGTTTAATTGCCGACCGTAGAAAAATGTATTTTGAAACCGATCGTTTGGATTGGGCTATGGGCGAATCCTTGGCATATGGAACTCTTTTGTTGGATAGCTTTGATGTGCGCATTTCAGGTCAAGATGTGGAGCGGGGAACCTTCTCTCATCGCCATGCGGTTTTAAAAGCAGAAGCTACTGAAGAAGTCACCATTTTGTTTAATGAAATTCGACCGAAGGATCAGGGTCGACTGCGAATTTATAATTCACTCTTATCAGAATATGGGGTATTAGGCTTCGATTATGGATATGCCATGGCTTCTCCCAATACCCTTACGATTTGGGAAGCGCAGTTTGGGGATTTTTCTAATGGTGCTCAGATCATGATCGACCAATACATTTCTGCTGCAGAAGACAAGTGGAAACTGCAAAATGGAATTGTACTCTTCCTTCCACACGGCTATGAAGGGCAGGGAGCCGAGCACAGTTCAGCACGCATGGAAAGATATCTTCAATTGTGCGCTAAAGACAATATGTTCGTGATGAACTGTACCACACCAGCGAACTTGTTTCACATGTTGCGTAAACAAATGCTGGTAAATTACCGCAAGCCTATGGTTGTGTTCACTCCGAAGAGTTTGTTGCGTCATCCGAAAGCGGTTTCGTCTAAAAAAGAATTGACTTCTGGAAGTTTTCAAAAGCTGATCTCCGATGTAGAGGTAACTCCCAAACAAGCCAAACGATTGGTGTTTTGTACCGGAAAATTCTATTATGATCTGGTAGCTGCACGTGAAAAAAAGCAAGCCAACGATACGGCGATAGTCCGGTTAGAACAATTATTTCCGCTTCCATATCAAGAAATACGCGAACAACTTTCGCATTATAATAAGGTTGATGAAGTCGTGTGGGCTCAAGAAGAACCCCGGAATATGGGTGCTTGGGGGCATTTACTTCTCCATTTGCCCGAAGCTCAAAATTTCCGAGGTGTGAGCCGTCGATTTTACGGAGCACCAGCAGCCGGGAGTGCTGCCCGTTTCCAAAGACGCCATCAAGAAGTAATCGATTGTGTTTTTGATCCCACTTTAAATAACCTCATTCGAAAAAAGAAATAAATCAATTTCATCATGATTTTAGAAATGAAAGTGCCCTCACCGGGCGAGTCCATCACAGAAGTAGAAATTGCACAATGGTTAGTTGCCGACGGCGACTATGTTGAAAAAGACCAGGCCATAGCCGAGGTGGATTCCGATAAAGCCACACTCGAACTTCCTGCAGAAGTAAGTGGAACCATAACCCTGCAAGCGGAGGAGGGAGATGCTGTTGCCGTCGGGGCAGTAGTTTGTTTAATTGATACGGAAGGACAACCGCCACAAGGTGCCCCTGCAGAACCCGCTACAGAAGCACCAAAGCCAAAAGAACCTGCACCTGCTCCAGCAGAGGCTCCCAAGCCAGAAAGTTATGCTGCCGGGACCGCTTCTCCTGCAGCGAAGAAAATATTAGCTGAAAAAAATATTGATCCCGCTTCTATTGTAGGCACCGGGCGTGAAGGCCGAGTAACCAAAATCGATGCAATTCAGGCCGTTCCTGCGATGGGTAGTGCTCCGGATCGAGGGCAGCGCATTGAAAACCGAAAAAAATTGTCCATGTTGCGCCGCAAAGTGGCTCAGCGATTGGTGTCGGTTAAAAACGATACAGCGATGTTAACGACCTTTAACGAAGCTGATATGGCTCCTATTTTTGCCCTGCGCAAAGAGTATAAAGAGGCCTTTGCTGAAAAACATCAGGTGGGTCTAGGATTTATGAGCTTTTTTACCAAAGCTGTGATCCGTGCTTTGCAAATGTATCCCGATGTGAATGCTATGATCGATGGAGATTATAAAGTCAATTACGATTATTGTGACATCAGCATTGCTGTTTCGGGACCAAAAGGGTTAATGGTTCCTGTAGTTCGAAATGCGGAAGCCTTATCTTTTAGAGGAATTGAAGCAGAAATTAAACGTTTGGCCATACGGGCCCGCGAAGGACAAATTACCGTGGATGATATGACCGGGGGAACCTTTACTATTTCCAACGGAGGAGTATTTGGGTCCATGTTGTCTACCCCTATTCTTAATCCCCCTCAATCGGCGATTTTAGGCATGCACAATATCATTGAACGCCCGGTAGCGGTGAATGGCGAGGTGGTGATTCGACCGATGATGTACTTAGCTTTGTCTTACGATCATCGAATCATAGACGGAAAAGAATCTGTAGGATTTTTAATTGCCATCAAGGAAGCCTTGGAAAATCCGGTCGAAATTTTGATGGATGGCGATGTGAAAAAAGCTTTAGAACTGTAGGTCCATTTCTTTTTCGATATAACGAATCACAGCACCTGTTTTCAATAGAAAATCAGCTCCCATAATCCCGTCGATTGCGGCTACGTCGTGTTGACTCAAACTCTCGTTGATTGGCCCAAAATCCATAATCATAAAGTTAAGCGGTACTTCTAATTCACCAAAACAGACGATTTTCGATTGACTGTTTTGGACTTCCATAGCCAATCGATTGGCTCCTGAGGCCTGAATTTTTTCCCCTTGGAGTATAAATCCAAACGCCTCCGCTTTTTCTTGTGCAAAGCAGCTGTGCGAGGCTCCCGTATCCACTAGAAAATATACATTGGTCTTGTCGATAGTGCCCATGCAGCATAAATGTTGCGAGGATGTTAATTCCAGAGCAATGGTCGTTAGCGTCTTTTTTTTAGTCTTTGCCATAAGCGCCAAAGATAATCGGAAACTCTTATTTTCGCGAAATGAAATGGATCGACACCCACACGCATTTGTATGTGGAGGCATTTGATACGGACCGTGCCTTGGTGGTAGAACATGCGATCAACCAAGGGGTTGACCGGTTTTATCTACCCGCAATTGATTTCGAAACTACCGAACGAATGTTTGCTATGGAAAAAGCCTATCCGGAACAGGTACGGCTGATGATGGGCTTGCATCCCACCCATGTAACAGACCAGTATAAGACCGCTTTAGATCATGTAGAAGAATGGTTGTTTAAGCGACCCTATGCGGCGGTAGGGGAAATTGGGATTGATCTCTATTGGGAACAAAAGAATTTGAAACAACAAATCGAAGTCTTTGAGCAACAAATCCTTTGGGCAAAAACCTTAGAGCTTCCTATCGTGATTCACTGTCGAGACGCTTTTGATGAAATTTTTCAAGTCCTTCGCAAGCATCAAGATTCCAAATTAAGAGGGATTTTTCATTGTTTTACAGGAACCTACGAACAAGGCTTAGAAATTATCCATATGGGCTTTAAGCTCGGAATAGGAGGGGTCGTAACGTTTAAGAATGGAAAGATCAATACTTTTCTTCACCAAATCCCCCTGTCCGAAATAGTCCTAGAAACCGATGCGCCTTATTTGGCGCCCACTCCCTATCGTGGAAAAAGAAATGAATCGGCATACCTCACTCGGGTAGCCGAGGCAGTAGCTGCTTGTTATGACCAACCTCTTACAGAGATTGCCCATATCACCTCAAAGACTGCTTTAGAAGTATTTAAGGAATATACGCCTGCTGCTTTTTCAAAATAGGAATCCTTGAGACTTCAAAAAAATGCTTAATTTCGCTGTCCACTTAGAGAGGTGGCCGAGTGGTCGAAGGCGCACGCCTGGAAAGTGTGTATACGCCAAAAGCGTATCGAGGGTTCGAATCCCTTCCTCTCTGCTCTAGAAAACTCCAATTCCCTGTGTGTTTGGAGTTTTTTTATGGAAAATTTGTCTGTAAAGCAATGAATCAAACATATGAGTAAAAACGATAACAGGGCTTCACGCTACTGGAATAAGAATATTCGCTACGTATTGATCTTATTAGCGGTTTGGTTTTCGGTTTCCTTTGGGGCCGGAATTCTCCTAAAAGACACATTAGATACCTTTCATATCGGTGGTTTCCCCTTAGGTTTTTGGTTTGCCCAGCAGGGATCCATTTATGTTTTTGTGACGCTCATTTTTGTCTATGTCCGACTGATGAACAAGCTCGATGCTCAATATGGCTTCGACGAAGAATAATTCAAACCAATGATTTAAACATTATGTCAGTACAAACATGGACTTACATTTTAGTAGGGATTACATTTGCTCTTTATATTGGTATTGCCATTTGGTCGCGCGCAAGTTCTACCCGTGAATTTTACATTGCCGGAGGAGGAATTTCTCCTATGGCAAATGGGATGGCTACAGCAGCAGATTGGATGTCTGCAGCCTCGTTTATCTCTATGGCGGGGTTGATCTCCTTTATGGGATACGATGGTGCTGTTTACTTGATGGGATGGACCGGAGGCTATGTGCTTTTAGCCCTGCTTCTAGCTCCTTATCTCCGTAAATTCGGAAAGTTTACCGTTCCAGATTTTATTGGAGAGCGCTATTATTCTAAAACTGCTCGTATTGTAGCGGTTCTTTGCGCCCTTTTAGTCTCCTTCACCTATGTGGCTGGACAAATGCGTGGCGTAGGGGTAGTATTTTCTCGTTTTCTTGAAGTAGATATCAACACTGGAGTGATCATCGGGATGGTGATCGTATTGTTCTATGCTGTTCTGGGTGGAATGAAAGGGATCACCTATACTCAGGTAGCCCAATACTGTATATTGATTTTTGCTTTTATGGTTCCGGCAATCTTTATTTCATTCCAGATGACCGGAAACCCGATCCCCCAATTAGGATTTGGAGGAACAGGAGCCGATGGCGTGGCCCTTTTAGATCGATTAAACGGTCTTTCACAGGAATTGGGATTTGCAGAATATACGCAAGGGTCTAAATCTCGGTGGGATGTGTTTGCCATCACCGGAGCACTTATGGTAGGTACGGCAGGCCTTCCCCACGTAATTGTGCGATTCTTCACAGTGAAGCGTGTACGTGATGCGCGTAAATCGGCTGGACTTGCATTATTATTTATTGCTATTCTTTATACAGCTGCCCCTGCAGTGGCGGTTTTCGCTCGAACGAATCTGATCCAAACGGTGAGTAACCAACCTTATGCCCATATGCCCGAGTGGTTCTCTAATTGGGAAAAAACTGGTCTTTTGAAATTTGAAGACAAAAATAAAGACGGATTAATTCAATATGTAGCCGATAAAAACGCAAATGAACTTACGGTGGACCGCGATATTATGGTATTGGCCAATCCAGAGATTGCCGATCTCCCTGCTTGGGTGATCGCTTTGGTTGCGGCCGGAGGTTTGGCAGCTGCACTCTCTACTGCGGCAGGACTTCTTTTAGTAATCTCCTCTTCCGTTGCTCACGACTTATTCAAAAATGTATTTTATCCAAAGATCAACGAAAAGCAAGAGCTGGTGGCTGCGCGTTTCGCTGCGGTAGGAGCGGTTTGTATTGCTGGATATTTTGGAATTAATCCCCCTGGATTCGTAGCTGCTGTAGTCGCATTGGCCTTTGGATTGGCAGCGGCCTCTTTTTTCCCAGCCATTATTTTGGGGATTTTCTACAAAAAAATGAATAAAGAAGGAGCTATTGCAGGAATGATTATTGGGATCTCATTGATGATCTTTTACATGTTGAAATTCAAATTTGGGATTTTTGACGGAGGAAAGACTGCAGTAGCAGGACTCAAAGCCAAATGGTGGTTCGGGATTTCACCGGAAGGATTTGGATTCATCGCCATGTCGGTGAATTTTGCAGTCTCCTTAATTGTGAATCGATTTACGGAAGCCCCCCCAGTTGAAGTACAAGAAATCGTTGAAAACATCCGTATCCCAAGTGGTGCAGGTGCAGCGACCCATTAAATTTTTCTATATTTTTAAAGGCCCAACCTACATAAGGCTTTTTTAACCCACCCTGCTATGAGTAATTATCACATTAAAAATCTGGAAGAATATTTCCAGATCTACCGTAAATCTGTTCAAGAACCTGAAAGCTTTTGGGAAGAAATTGCCGAAGAGCATTTTGTTTGGAAAAAACGCTGGAATAAAGTGTTGTCTTGGGATTTTTCCAAGCCAGAAGTCAAATGGTTTGAAGGGGCACAATTAAATATTACTGAAAACTGTATTGATCGGCATTTGGCCACTCGTGGGCATAAAACAGCTCTCTTATTTGAGCCGAACGATCCTGAAGAACCCGCCCAACAGATTACTTATCAGCAATTGTATCTGCAGGTAAACAAAATGGCCAATGTCCTTAAAGGACAGGGGGTCAAAAAAGGGGATCGTGTGTGTATTTATTTACCTATGATTCCCGAATTGGCCTATGCCGTATTGGCCTGCGCCCGAATTGGAGCGATTCACTCGGTTGTATTCGCTGGCTTTTCCTCTACTGCCCTGGCTACACGAATTAACGATTGTGATGCAACCGTTGTATTGACTTCAGACGGCTCCTATCGTGGAAACAAAACATTGGACTTGAAGAGGATTGTCGATCAAGCTTTAGAAGAATGTCCAAATGTTAAAAGTCTTTTAGTAGCGGAACGCACCGGAAATACCATTCAAATGAAAGAAGGACGCGATCACTTTTTGGCTCCATTAATCCATGGAGCAAGTGGCGAATGTCCTGTTGAAGTAATGGATGCCGAAGACCCACTTTTTATATTGTATACCTCAGGCTCTACTGGAAAACCCAAAGGAATGGTTCACACTAGCGCAGGCTATATGATTTACACGGCTTATACTTTTAAAAATATTTTCCAATATCGGGAAGATGATATTTATTGGTGTACGGCAGATGTTGGATGGATTACTGGCCATTCTTATATTTTATATGGCCCATTAGCCAATGGGGCGACAACCGTGATGTTTGAGGGAGTTCCTTCCTATCCTGATTTTGGGCGTTTTTGGCAGATTGTCGAAAAACATAAAATCAATCAATTTTATACCGCCCCTACAGCCATTCGGGCTTTAGCCAAGGAAAATATTGAATTTGTCGAAAAATATGATCTCTCTTCCTTAAAAGTATTAGGGTCTGTGGGAGAGCCTATTAATGAGGAAGCTTGGCATTGGTATAACAGCAATATTGGAAAAAAGGAAAGTCCTATTGTAGATACCTGGTGGCAAACCGAAACCGGTGGAATCATGATTTCGCCGATTCCCTATTCGACGCCCACCAAACCCACTTTTGCAACACTTCCATTTATTGGAATACAACCGGCATTAATGGATGAAAATGGTGCAGAAATTCAGGAAAATCAGGTAGACGGGCGTTTGTGTATTAAGTATCCCTGGCCTTCTATGGCTCGAACCATATGGGGGAACCACCAGCGTTACAGAGAAACATATTTCTCCGCCTATCCAAATAAATATTTTACAGGAGACGGTGCTTCGAGAGATGCAGTAGGTTACTACCGGATCACGGGTCGAGTGGATGATGTAGTGATTGTTTCGGGACACAATTTGGGAACTGCTCCTATTGAAGACGCGATAAACGAACATCAAGGTGTAGCCGAATCGGCCATCGTTGGATTCCCTCACGACATTAAGGGAAATGCACTATTTGGTTATGTGATTCTTAAAGACGAAGCCCTACATCGGGATGAAGCTGAACTCCGAGTGGAGATTAACCATTTAATTTCTGATAAAATTGGCCCCATTGCAAAATTAGATGTGATCATGTTTGTTCCTGGATTACCTAAAACGCGTTCCGGAAAAATTATGCGGCGGATTCTTCGAAAAGTAGCTGCTAAGGATATATCAAACCTTGGTGACACCACAACACTTCTCAATCCCGAGGTGGTTGAGAAAATACGAGCAATCGTAGGAGTGTAGATTGAATGCCCCAACTTTGGGGCTTTTTTTTGATTTATTTTTAATGAGTTCTTTGCGATTAAGTTCACGAAATCAATAAAACTTCATCTCTGGGGTTTAGGCTTAAACTTTTCTTTGCTTTTGGGGGATGGATTTTTTTATATATTTAAGCCTTCAAAATAATTAAAATTATAAAAGACAATGAGAAAACTGATTCTTGCCTTAGCTGCAGTTGGATTCTTTGCGGTTTCCATGCCTGCTTATGCTGCTCCGGTAAATACCCCTGCAACTGTTCTTGTTCAAGAGGAAGATGCTCCTGCTCAAGAAGCCTCCTTCACTCAGGAATTAAAAAAACGTTTTATTGAGGGGGGTCCCGGATTTATGGGGATCGTACTGATTTGTTTGATCCTTGGATTAGCCATTGCCATCGAACGTATCATTTTCCTTAATCTTGCTACGACTAACACCAAAAAATTAACTACCGGTGTAGAAGAAGCCCTCTCCTCAGGAGGTGTTGATGCCGCCAAAGAAGTTTGCCGCAATACTCGTGGACCAGTTGCTTCCATTTTTTATCAGGGTCTTGACCGTGTTGACGAAGGTGTTGAAAGTGCTGAAAAAGCAGTGATCGCCTACGGAGGGGTACAAATGGGACAGTTGGAAAAGAATGTTTCTTGGATTTCTCTATTTATCGCTCTTGCCCCGATGCTTGGGTTCATGGGAACAGTGATCGGGATGATTCAGGCTTTTGATAAAATTGAAGCTGCAGGAGATATGCAACCATCCTTGGTAGCAGGAGGGATTAAAGTTGCCCTTTTAACGACAGTATTTGGATTGATTGTTGCGATTATTCTACAAATTTTCTACAATTACATTGTTGCTAAAATTGACAGCCTTGTAAATGATATGGAGGATGCTTCCATTACTTTGGTGGATATCCTTGTCGCTCATAAAAAATAGTTCATAACTCATACTTAATCTTATGAACCTAAATAATATTGTAAAAATCGTATGTGGAATATTCGGAGGGATTGG
>JBMYNJ010000008.1:0-34384 GCA_049598145.1 Flavobacteriaceae bacterium
AACCCTGCGCATATTTGACGAAAATTACTTTCCGGACAAAGAAATACTGAAAATTAATCAGCTTGTCGTTATCGATATAGGGATTTGGCAATTGCTCAAAGGGCAAATCAATGTTTAAGCCGACAGAAATTCCTCCGGCCTTTTTTGCGCCTCGGTTCGCTGCTTCCATCAATCCCGGTCCTCCTCCAGTAATGACCCCATATCCGGCTTCGACTATCCGCTCGGCTACTTCTACAGCCAAATCGTAATGAGGATGTCCTTCCTGAGTCCTGGCCGATCCAAAGACTGAAATGCAGGGACCAATTCGTGCTAAAGTTTCATAACCCTCCACAAATTCGCTCATGATTTTAAATAAAGCCCAGGAGTCGTTGGCCTTGATCTGGTGCCAGTTTTTTGGTTTTTGTGTTTTTTTCATACGGGTGCTTCTTCAGGGTATAATTCTTTTTGTAAATATTTTGCCGTGATATTATTTTGCAGTTTAGAGAACTTTTCAGGGGTTCCCATACCTACAATTTGCCCTCCGTTTTTTCCTCCTTCAGGCCCCAAATCAATGATGTGATCGACTTGTTTGATTACATCTAAATTGTGTTCAATGATTAAAACCGTATTGCCACGATCCACAAGTCGATTCAAAACTTCCATCAGAACTCGGATATCTTCAAAATGAAGGCCTGTAGTCGGTTCGTCCAAGATATATAGGGTTTGGCCTGTATCTTTCTTCGCCAATTCAGTCGCCAGTTTTATCCGTTGGGCTTCTCCACCGGAAAGGGTAGTGGAGCTTTGCCCTAGGGCGATATAGCCCAATCCGACCTCTTTTAGCGTTTTAAGTTTGTGATGGATTTTAGGAATGGGTTCAAAAAAATCACATGCCTGGTTGATCGTCATTTCCAATACATCGGCAATAGACTTGCCTCGATATCGAATTTCTAGAGTTTCTCGATTAAACCGTCTCCCAAAACAACTCTCACAAGGCACATATACATCGGGTAAGAAGTTCATTTCTATGACGCGCATCCCACCGCCTTGGCAGGTTTCACATCGTCCTCCTTTGACGTTGAAGCTGAACCGTCCGGGTTTATATCCTCGAATTTGAGCTTCAGGAGTCATGGAAAACAAATTGCGAATGTCTGAGAATACACCACAATAAGTCGCCGGATTGCTTCGGGGAGTTCGTCCAATGGGCGCTTGGTTCACATCGACTACCTTGTCTAAATATTTTAAACCTCTAATCTTACTATACGGCATAGGTTCCTTTACTCCATTGTAGATATGAGCGTTTAAAATGGGATAAAGAGTCCCATTAATCAATGTAGATTTACCACTACCGGAAACCCCGGTTACACCAATCATTACTCCCAGAGGAATATCGACATCGACATTTTTGAGGTTATTCCCCGTACAGCCTTCGAGCCTTATGTTTTTTCCTATGCCTTTTCGTCTTTTTTGAGGAATCGGAATTTGTCTTTGTCCATTGAGATAAGCTGCCGTTAGGGTGTTTTGCTCAAAAAGAGTAGCCGGGGGACCTTCCGAAATAACTTCCCCGCCATTTTTCCCGGCATGAGGCCCTAAATCGACAACATAGTCGGCTTTGAGGATCATTTCTTTGTCATGTTCTACAACGATAACAGAATTTCCCAAATCCCGTAAAGATTCCAAGGACTGAATCAAGCGGTCGTTATCTCTTTGGTGAAGTCCGATCGAAGGTTCATCCAAAATATACAAGACTCCCACGAGTTGGGAACCAATCTGAGTCGCCAATCGAATGCGCTGCGCCTCTCCGCCCGAAAGTGTTTTTGAGGAACGGTGCAATTGCAAATAGTGGAGTCCTACATCCAATAGAAATTGAAGACGTGTTCGAATTTCTTTAAGAATTTCTTCTGCTATGATTAATTCATTAGGACTGAATTGTTTCGGCAGAGAATCCAACCACTGGTCCAATTCGTCTAAATCCATTAAAGAAATTTCTGCGATATTTTTGTCTGCGATTCTAAAGTGTAAGGCTTCTTTGTTTAGTCGTGCCCCCTGGCACTTAGAACAGCTTTGTTCCTCCATATAACTTCCTGCCCAGCGCTTAATAGAAGTACTATCGGAAAGTTCAAATTGATGTTGAATAAAAGGGATAATTCCTTCGTAATCGATTTTATAATCGCGTGTAATTCCTAAACTTTCGGAAGGGATGGAGAATTTCTCTTTTCCACCGTAGAGGATAATATCCAGTGCTTTTTGGGGGATTTTTTCTATCGTATCGCTTAATTCAAATCCATAACAGGTTGCGATGGTTTCCAATTGACGAAAAGCCCAACTGTTTTTTTTATCTCCAAGGGGTGCCAGCCCCCCCTTGGCAATTGAAATAGCAGGATCTGGAATGATTTTTTTAAGATTGGGGGTATATTCAACGCCTAAGCCTTTGCACTGAGGACACATCCCTTTGGGAGAATTGAAGGAAAAGGTATTGGGTTCCGGAACGGCATAGGAGATTCCAGAATCGGCGCACATCAAGTTTCGACTGAAGTAACGCGTTTCTCCAGTCTCCAAATCCAAAACCATGAGCGTCCCTTCTCCATAATCAAGTGCTGTTTCCAGAGATTCTTTTAAGCGTTTATCTCCAGGGTCGGTTTGCTGGACTCGAAACCGATCGATCACCAATTCAATGTCATGAGTTTTATAGCGATCCACTTTAAACCCGGATTTTAAATCGTGTAATTCGCCATCTACTCGAACTCTTAAAAATCCTTGTCGCATCACTTGATCGAAAAGTTCCCGATAATGCCCTTTACGAGATTTTATTAGCGGAGCTAAAAGCGCAATTTTTTGATTGGGGTAAGATTGATGGATCAATTCCATGATCTGTTCATCGGAATATTGAACCATCGGTTGGTTGGATACATAACTGTAGGCCGTTCCGACACGCGCATAGAGTAGCCGAATGTAATCATAGAGTTCTGTAATGGTGCCTACAGTGGATCGGGGACTGCGAGAGGTTGTTTTTTGTTCAATGGCAATTACGGGAGATAGCCCATCAATTTTATCCACATCCGGACGCTCAAGATTTCCTAAAAACTGACGAACATAGGCCGAAAAAGTTTCCATATATCGGCGTTGTCCTTCAGCATAAAGGGTATCAAAGGCCAATGACGACTTGCCACTTCCCGATAGCCCGGTTATGACAACCAATTGTTCCCGAGGAATCTTTAGACTAATGTTTTTGAGGTTATGAGCTCTTGCGCCTTGTATGTCGATATATTCTTCCACCAAGTTCCTAATGAATCTTCCAAATATAGGAGTTACAAATGTATTTTATGACCCTCAGATCAATTCGATTCCAAATATTAATATATCCTTAAGCTCATATGAATATTTATGCCTAACTTTAAATATAACCTACAGTAATATGAAACGCCCCAACCCGTGGTTCTTAGCCATTTTTGTATTGATTCTCAGTTTGGTTGTTTACACAATTATTTGTCCTCCGGCACGTAAAACGTTTTTAGATGCATGGGGGATGCTCTAATTTTTTTGTGTTCCTGGACTTTTTTAGCCTGACTTAATCGCAAATACACTCGGCACAGTTTTTGTAATTTGGTCTGCAAACCTCCAACCGATGAAATACGCTTGCATACTTATTTGGTCCATAGGAACCCTGCTATGGGCTCAGGATGCTCCGCTGCAAGTAGAAATTGTAAAAGACAATTCTTTTGAAACAGCAGAAACCTTTGGAGATCACGAAATTCGACTGAATGTGTTATCCCTTTTGGCCGGACCGGTTATCGACACCAGCTACGAACGTATCCCCAATGCATCGTCCAGCTATGGCTTGAGTATGCTGATTAACCTCAGTGATAATGATTTTACCTATCAGAATTTTGCACTAACGCCTTATTATCGTTTCTACTTTTTAGATCGAAAAGACTACGGGGCGCGAGGCACCTATGTCGAGTTGTTTTCATCTTTAAGTTCCGTTGAAAATTATTATGATTACTATGATATAGGCTATCCCTACCGCGGAACTTCTGATAATTCTTTTCAAATTTCTCTAGGTGCAGGGATTGGACGCAAATGGGTCAATCGAAAAGGCTATTCGTTTGAATTGAATTTTGGAGTAGGTCGTTATTTATTAAACACCGATTCAATGGAGGAAGCACATATCCGGACAGGGTTTTCGGTAGGGAAACGGTTTTAATTTCAATGTAAAACCCAAAGAGGCCCAAAGATTTTCAACAAACAAATTCTTGTATAAAAAAATATTAGTTTTTGGCAATTTCGTTTCGTTTTTGGATCCAGTTGATCTTTTTGATTGTATGTTTTTGGTTTGAGACGCATTTCAGGATCTTGAGATCCTTAAATTACAAAAGCGTTTAATCAAGGACTACACAGATTTTGATTAGATTAAGAAAACCCAAATAAGCAAAGCCATTTCAAGGAGAACGATCCCTACTAAAGTATAAATAATCCTTCGCGTTAGTTTTCTTTATTTAGAATTGATTTTTTCTTGAGCGAGAAAATGAATTTGAGACGACATAGACTTGGGGAAGAATAATTTAAAGAGGATTTAATGGGGAAGAGCCACTTGCAAGGTTTTATAAGTTTCCGCTTCCACCACTACCACCTGCAATTCTTTAACTGAGAACAAAACGGAGAAATCTTGGTTACCGGTGTAGGTTCCTAATTCATTTTCAATATCTTGTGCAATTTCCAATCGGGCATGGAGGGCTGCCGTATTTTTGGCTTGTTCTAGCTGGCGATGCCAATAGGACTGGAATTCGATCAGTCCAAGGGAAAAAAGTAAAATCCCTAAGACAATTAAAGATCACTTAAGTTGCAAGCGGCTACAAGCATAGGCTTTGGAAGAACGAAAAAGGTGGGTAACCTTGGATTTGGGTTGATAGGAATTCATTACTTAAATATTTGAGATACTTAAATTTAAGAAAAATAGTAGTACCTATCGGAGAAATTTTGACGGATTAAAAGATTTTTATTGTTTTAGGGTAAAAACCGATGTTTTTGAGTCGGATCGGGTAGGGGGCAACCTTCCAAGGGTTTTCTCCAATGAAAGCGATTTCGGGCGACCCAACGATAAAGTGAATTCGTGAGGCTTAGCGGAAATAAACGAAACAGGCTTAAGAGTTTCCAAAGTCCCGTACAAGACCGGAGTAATTCAAAAACCGCCACAGCTTCAATATAGATTTCTCCTGAACTATAGAATACAACGGTATTTAAATCTTGAATACGATTTTTAGGTAAATGCTTCAATGCGGTTTGGCCCTGAAGAGGACTGAAAACTACAAAATCCAAGGCCTTTCGGTTTAGAGTCCAAAGGACTGCCCCGTGGCATAAAGCACAGTTTCCATCATAAAAGAGAATGGCCTTAGGGGTCATACTTTTTCCAATTGATCGACACTCACTTGGGTGGTAAACAAGCCGTAATTGACAATGGCTTTGTTTTTTTCGATCGCGTCTATGCTGCCGACCGATTTACTGTCTTGCAACCGCACCCGATCGCCGACTTGCAAGACCACTTGGGGTTTCGGTTGGGGTGGAGGCGGTATTTTTTTAGCCTTCTTCTTTTCTTTACGTACCTCCACGATTTTAGTTTCCAATTCCTTGCTGGTATCTTTTTTCTTTTGACGCTCCTTTTTAGCCACAGCAGCAGTCTGCCGCTTACGCTTGGAATTTTCGGTCTCTACCAAACGCAATAGCTCTGAGATGAGTGGACGTTTTTTATTGGTATTAAAAAAGCGTTCGGCCGCGTCATTGAGTTTATTTCCCAAAACGATCATCCTTTGGTTGTGATCGTATAATTCCTGATAGCTCACCAGTTTTTCCTTCATTTTGGAATTCAGGCTGTTGTATTTTTCGGAAGCTTTGGCTGCGGCGTCTTCTTTTTCTTTAAGTGACTGTCCTGTTTTCGCCATTTGATTCCGTTCTTTTTGCAATTTGGCAATGGTGGCATCGAAGCGTAATTTGCCGCGTTCAATTTTCTTTTTGGCCCGATTAATAAGCGAGTAGGGCAGGCCGTTTTTTTGAGCGACTTCGAAGGTAAAGGAACTTCCAGCTTCGCCCATAATCAATTTAAAAACCGGTTCTAAGGTACGATTATCGAATTGCATATTAGCATTTACCATGGCCGGCAGTTCATTGGCCAACACCTTAAGGTTGCTGTAATGCGTGGTGATTAATCCAAAAGCGCCACGCTTATAAAAATCTTCTAAAATGGCCTCGGCCAGCGCACCTCCTAGTTCCGGGTCGGAACCGGTGCCAAATTCATCGATTAAAAACAACGTATTTCTATCGCATTTTTTTAAAAACACTTTCATGTTTTTCAGCCGATAGGAATAGGTGCTTAAATGATTTTCAATACTCTGATTATCACCAATATCGGTAAGAATGCGGTCAAACAAGCATGCCTGACTATTTTCGTGCACCGGAATTAACATCCCGCTTTGGAGCATCAGTTGTAATAAGCCCACGGTTTTAAGGGTAATACTTTTTCCTCCGGCATTGGGGCCCGATATCACAATGATTCGTTGTTCTGTATCCAGGTGGATGTCTTGTGGATAAGTTTTTTCGCCTTCCAATCGGTGGGTTTGCAGCAACAAAGGATGGTAGGCATCTCGCAATTTTAGCGTTTGTTCTTCCCGAATTTCGGGCAATAAACTTTGAGTTTGCTCTGCGTAGCGAGCCCGAGCATAAACCGTGTCGATAAAAGTTAAGAAGCGTTGATATTCTTGCAATAATGGGCGGAAAGGACGCAGGTAATCCGTCAGTTGACTTAGAATTTTTTTGATTTCTTCGGTCTCCTCAAAAAGTAAATTTTGGAGTTCTCGACCCAGTTGCAGGGTCGTTTCAGGTTCAATAAATACGATACTGCCCGTTTTAGAACTCCCCATGATTCCCCCTTTGACTTTACGCCGATACATGGATTTGACAGCCAAGACACGTTTATAGTCGATCACCGACTCGCGGATATCGTCCAGATAATCCAGATTTATATAATGACTTAAAGCCTTGTTAAAACTTTGCCCAATTTTTCCACGTACCCGTTGAATACTTTTTCGAAGACTGTAAAGCGTTTCCGAAGCATTGTTGTGGATCTCGCCAAAGCGATCGATCACCCCATCGATTTCTGTTTTAATTTCCTTATTGATATATAAACCTTCGGTAGAAGCAAAGAGTTCAGGATAATAGGTTTTAAACTTATTCAGGAATTTCAACAGTCCATTGACGGTTTCCGAAGCCGCAGCAATATCTCGAAAAGCCTGAATATCCAATACGCTATTTTCGATGGCCAACATCCGGATGGCCCCTTCAAAAGGTTCAAAGCCATGGTTGGGAATGGTATTGTCGTTGTCGAAAGAAGCCCGAAATTCCGAAACGCAACGCAATTCAAACAAACAGGTCTCTCGGTCTTCAAACGGACTCAATTCGCGACTAGCATCTTTACCCAAAGGAGTGATTGCCATCGCCGACATTTGCGCTACGACCTCCAGAAATTCAAGGTCTTCTAAGGTTTTTTTAGGGATATACCCCATAGCAATTTTTTAACTTAGCGCTACAAAAGTAACCAAATATGGACGTTCGGATACACCCCAGTTGGCAAGAGCCTTTAGAAAAGGCATTTGCTTCACCTGATTTTAAACATCTCATCCGCTTTGTCCGCCAAGAATACCGCCTGCACCGCTGTTTTCCTCCGGGCAAAGATATTTTTCGTGCTTTTGATCTGTGCCCTTACGAAGAGGTTCGGGTGGTGCTGTTGGGTCAAGACCCCTACCACGGGCCCGGCCAAGCCCATGGTCTTTGTTTTTCGGTGCCAAACGGGATTCCTCATCCGCCTTCATTGGTCAATATTTTTAAAGAATTGGAAACCGATTTAGGCCTGAGTTATCCGCCATCCGGAAATTTAGAGCCCTGGGCCCAGCAGGGAGTACTGTTGCTAAATGCGACCCTAAGTGTTCGGGCTCATCAGGCCGGGAGTCATCAAAAGCAAGGCTGGGAACAATTTACCGACCGAGTACTCCAGCAACTCTCCCAAGACCGTGAAGGCTTGGTTTTCCTCCTTTGGGGTGGTTACGCCAAAAAGAAAATTCCCCTTTTAAACGCTCAAAAACATCTGATTTTAAGTTCGGGCCATCCTTCGCCCCTAAGTGCAAACCGAGGCTATTGGTTCGGTAATCGGCATTTTACCCAAACCAATGCTTATTTGCAGAAGCAGGGACAAAAAGCGATTCGGTGGGACCTGTAAAAGGCTTTAAGTGAATTTTAATCGGAAATAACTAAATCCTCCCAAAACCAAAACCCAAAGCCCCATTGAGCCGAACAAGCGCCATCCCTTGGGGGAACTGGGGCTTTCTAAAACTTGGTTAAAATTGGTCCATTGCAACTCGGGGGAAAAGCTTTTGTTTTCAAAGATAAACGGGTAAAAATGCAGGCGTAGATCTTCGTGAAAACGGGCTCCTGCTTCCTGAAATTCCAAATGACTTTCGATATCGGTTTGTGCCAGTGCGTTGAATTCTAATTGGGTGTATAGGGGCGGGAAAAAACGTCCAAGGCGACGACTCATCTGAGCTCTATGGGTGATTTTTTGGTGGATGCCCTCACTTTCGTTTCGCGTGTTGAGATCGCCCAAATGTTGAATGGCGTAATACCAAATCCAATTAAAGCCTTCTTCCGGCGGAATACCATAGGATTTCAGTTGGGGATAGGCGCCATAAAACTGTTCCACCGTCTCCTTTTTGGAAGTATCCCATTGGGTGTGATAGCCATCGCGTTGTTTGATCATACCCGTAAACGATTCCGGGATTTCGACTTGCTGTTGAACATAGCTGTTGATTCCGGTCGGTATAAGAATCAACAATACTAACCACAAGCTCAGTAAACTCATTAAATTAAAATGCGACCGCCTTTGAAAGGCAATTACGGCAACACATAAAGCAAACCAAAAGAGCAGATAAAGGATCGACAATCCGACCAACAGGCCAAAAGCCCGATTCAAGGGAATCTGGATCCATACAACTGCTACTCCCAATAAGAGTACTAAAAGGCCCAGACAAAACAGCAAACGAACTGATCCCGCCCGCAGAACGAAGCCCCAAGGGGTAAGTCCTTGTGCTCGGATGAGTTTCCATCGGTTTTGTTCCTGTTCTTCCGAAATTAAATTATACATCCAAGCAATGACGACCAAAGGAAAGAGATATAGGATTAAGAAACTCAAATCGAAATTTCCGGATTGCAAGTGGGTAGGGTTAATAAAATCGGTGTCGTATTTCTGGTTTTCATAGCCTCTGAGGGTCATAAACTTAACATGCGGAACCACATCGCCTTGTCCAATGCTTAAAGCCGAAAGGGGCTCTACCACTCGGGCCAGCTTAAATTTAAGATAATACAACAGCAAGCTTGTTTCTTCATGAGTGCCCAGATGGTGTTCGAGTTGCTGCCCCTGTAAGGCGAGTACCTGTTCGTTTGCTTTTTCTTTTTGGTGCAGGTATTGTTTTCCAAAAGCCAGGCTAAGGACACCCAATCCTAATAACAAAACCGCAGCCACTACCGCAGCTCGATTCGATAAAAATTGTTTCCAAAGAAGTAGATTCATGACTATAGGTCTATGGGTTTATTAGTAGAAAGGAGTAGGCCAAACAGTGCAAAGACATTCCAAAAGAGCAACACCCATACAAAACCGGAGGCCTTTTGGAGCACTTCTTTTTCACTGGCAAATTGATACTTAAAATCGGGAAGGGCCTTCCAATGATCGCGGCTAACTACATGGATGCGGCCTTCGGAGCCCGAGGGCCGTTGACTGCTGATAAGGTCCATCTGTAACTGATTCATGCGTTGGGCCATTTGGTAGCGATAAGCCTCCGCCTGATTTTTAAAGGCGGTATAGGTTTCAAAGTCGGAACGGGCCAGTATTCTAGAAAACAACTGGAGAGACAAATAAGGGTCGATCCACGAAAAACGACGTGTTAAGCTGTTTTGCTCCCGATAAATATCCAATAACTGTTGGTGGTGTCTGTCATAAATTCGAGCACTTAATTTTTCCCCTTCCCGCATGATGAATCCACCATAATTAAAAGGCAACTCGGTGATTTTATCGACCTGATGCACTTGCAAGACCGAGTCTCTCAAAGCAGAAAAATAGGGGTCGTTCGGATTGTGAGAATTTCCAACGGCATTGATTTCCCGGCTTAATTCCGAATAGAAGGCAAATGTATTTGGAGCTGGGTAGAGCGACCGTCCGAGACTTTGGACACTTTTAGGAATCAATATCACGGCCAGAATCCAAACCCCTACCAATCGAATCAAAGCGGTACGAGAGGTGCGACTTCGATACGACACCCACACACAGACCAAACAAAGTAGTAGGGTATAGAGCAAATAACCGCCTGCTAACAGGCCAAAACTCCACCCCAAAACCCAATGTTCATAGGAATGTAGCCAACCCAAAAGAGACCACCCCAACAGGATGGGCAACAGAAAGATCAGCCCGAGAACAAAAAGACCCAGCGTTTTTCCTAAAACCAAGGAGGGCAGTCGCACCCCTTGAACCATCGCTAGTTTTAAAGTGCCTTGTTCCCGTTCAAGGACCACCGAACGATAGCCTAAAAAAAAGAGCATCAACGGAAAAACAGTTTGCAGCAGCATGGCCAGGCTGAGTTCACCAATGCGCAACAAACTACTGGACTGGCTGGCTTGGGAAAAGTGGACACTATTCTGTGCATGGGCTTCCAAGAAAACCGCATTGCCCATATAGCTCTCCAACCCAAAGTCGAAAACACTCAGGGGGTTTTTAAACGAAAGGCAAAAGTTCCGAAATGAGCCATCCGATGTGGGTGCTTATCGGGATTGGCCTCCCAACTTTCACGAGCCCACTCTTGGTGTGCTGTCCCCGTTTCATTGTGGTGCTCAAAGCTTTCCCAACCGCTCCAAGCAGCGTAAAAACTCAAAAGCGCAAAAATACCCAGCAGGAGATAGACCCCCCGGGATTGAAAACTGTCTTTAAGGAACTTAAAGGCAATAATTTCAATGATCGTTGCTTGCATAATTAAAAGAAATAATCGATTGTATAGCTTGATTAAAAAATACACCCATCTCAGTTGTTAAAAAGAGTTTCATCAGAAGTTTGGGTTAAGTAGGTTTCTTGTAATTGAGTGGCAGTAAGATTTTTATTTTCCAGGGTTTGGAGCAGTTCTCCATCTTTCATAATCCCAAAATGGGTACCTAGGGTCGCCGCTTGAAAAACATCATGGGTAGCAATAAAGAGGGTTTTGTCTAGGGCAGCTAGTTGCTTACAGATTGCCGAAAATTCTTGCATAGCCTGAGGATCCAGGCCTGAACTGGGCTCGTCCATAAAAATACAACGGGCATCTTTGGCTAGGGCGATCGCAATGGCCACCTTCTGTCGCATTCCTTTGGAATAGGTGCTTAGGAGTCGATTATGGGGGTCTTCCAAGAGTCCTGCAGTACTTAAAAATTGACGAAGATCGCCCTTGGAATATCGGGCACCTGAAAATCGACAAAAGAGGTCTAAATTGTCAACTCCACTGAGATTTCCGTAGAGTTGAACGACTTCCGGAATATAGGCCACCGAGGCCTTGGGACCGGGAGTTTCTCCATCGATACGCACTTGTCCTTGGCTTGGAGAAATTAATCCCAAAAACAAATGGAGTGTGGTGGTTTTCCCGGCACCATTCGGGCCGAGTAAACAAAAGATGTGACCTGAGGATATACTAAGGTTTAAATCCTCTAAGGCCATGTGTTTTCCATAATGTTTGGAAAGGTGAATTGCTTCCAACATAAAGCATGAGAGTTTTAAATGTCAATAAAATAGAAAAGGGAGGCAGCATTTTGTCCCAGCTGCAAATGGGAAAATTATCCGTCCACAGGAGGGGCCCGTCCGACTTGAGAAATTTCAAAAGTATAAGCGGGGTCTATAAGATGGGAGGGTTCATTCGTAATTGAACAACTAAATAAAACCCCCACTATTAGGTCTTCTGAAGTCCATTGATATTGCTGGTAAAGATCGCAGAGATCACAATTATGCGGTTCCGTTTCCCATCGGAAGGGATGATTCGTGTCGTCAGTTAACTCATAGGCATGATGCTCCTCTAGAGCCATGTGAAAGGCATAAAGCCCGGGAAGGCACAAAAAGTACAGGGATAAAAAAGCAGCAAATTTGGGGAGACGCACTTTCATACTTCTAAGGTAAGAGAATAAAGTTATACAGCGTGTTAAAAAAACCATTTTAAATAAGGGATGAGATTGCCACTAGTTTTATTTAAGATTTAATTCATTCTAAATCATTTAAAAGAAATGGCATACATTTAAAGCTATGATTTAAATGTCGCTAATGATGAAAACCCATATCTATCTTTTAAACCTTGTATTTTTTAGTCTATTCAGCCTGCATGGGCAGCAATTTTCAATGGACATGGTCCAAGACCTCAAACCCCGAAACATAGGTCCCGGAGGGATGAGCGGACGGATCACATCCATTGATGTGGTTCATAACCAACCGGATGTTATGGTGGTAGGCACCGCATCTGGCGGGGTGTGGAAATCTACTTCAGGAGGCATCCAATGGACCCCCATTTTTGATAACGAAGTGACCGCCTCTGTAGGGGCTGTTGCCATTGAACAGTCCAATCCTTCTGTGATTTGGGTAGGAACCGGAGAAGGAAACCCTCGAAACAGTTTAAATGGGGGCTTTGGAGTATATAAATCCATTGATGGAGGAAAAAACTGGAAAAACATGGGACTCGAGCAAACGCGGCACATCCACCGCATCATAATCGATCCGACAGACCCCAATACCGTTTATGTTGGAGCTATTGGTTCTCCTTGGGGGGAACATACCCAAAGAGGGGTCTATAAAACCACTGACGGAGGGAAAAGCTGGCGAAAAATTTTATTTGTCAATACCAAAACCGGAGTAGCGGATTTGGTGATGGATCCTACCAATCCTAATAAGCTCTTTGCGGCCCTATGGGAGCACAAGCGAGATCCCTGGTTTTTTAAATCCGGAGGCCAAGGGAGTGGACTTTATATGACACACGACGGAGGTGAAAATTGGAAAAAACTCACCGAAGAAGAGGGTCTTCCTAAAGGCGAATTGGGTCGGATAGGAGTAGCGATTGCCCCCAACAAACCAGAGGTTGTTTACGCTTTAATTGAAGCCAAAAAAAATGCGCTTTACAAGTCTGTTGACGGCGGGTTTAAATGGAAAAAAATCAACGACAAAAAAGATATTGGCAACCGCCCGTTTTACTATTCCGATATATATGTGGATCCTCAGAATGAAAACAGACTCTATTCCATCTTCACATATGTAAACGTTTCTGAAGATGGAGGAAAAAATTTCCGCCAACTAATGCCTGCCTATGGAGTTGCTAATGGGATCCATCCAGACCATCATGCCTGGTGGATTCATCCAAAAAACGGACAATTTATGATAGACGGGAACGATGGTGGGCTGAACATTACCAAAGACGGTGGAAAAACCTGGCGCTTTATCGGCAACTTGCCGGTGGCTCAATTCTATCATATCAATGTCGATAATGAATTTCCTTATAATGTCTATGGCGGAATGCAAGACAACGGCTCTTGGCGCGGCCCAGCTTACGTTTGGCGAGCACAGGGGATTCGAAATCACTATTGGCAGGAAATTGCCTTTGGCGATGGCTTTGATGTGGTTCCGGATTTGGACGACAATCAGTTTGGATATGCGATGAGTCAGCAAGGATATGTATCGCGTTACGATTGGAAAACCGGAAACAATTATAGCGTTCGACCCACTCCACCAGATGAGCAAACCAAGCTGCGTTTCAACTGGAATGCTGCCATTGGCCAAGACCCTTTTGATTCGAGCACCGTATATTTCGGGAGCCAGTTTGTTCACAAATCAACCGATAAAGGTCTTACATGGACGGTGATTTCTCCGGATTTAACAACCAACGACCCGGAAAAACAAAAACAGGGAGAAAGTGGAGGCTTAACCATGGACGCCACCGGTGCGGAAAATCATTGTACGCTTTTGGTCATTGAACCCTCTCCAGTCGAAAAAAACATGCTTTGGGTAGCCTCCGACGATGGGCGCGTTCACTATACCCGAGATGGGGGTGCCAATTGGGTAGAGGTCACCAAGCGAATCAAAGGCCTACCCGCAGGCAGCTGGATTCCACAAATCAAAGCTTCGCAAACCCAACCGGGTGAAGCCCTACTGGTCGCTAACGACTATCGACGCTACAATTATACCCCCTACGCCTATCGAACCACCGATTACGGCAAAACCTGGACCCGTATCGTGGATCAGGCGGATGTTAAAAGTTTTGTACTCTCCATAGTTGAAGACCCCGAAGATCCGAATTTGATGTTTTTAGGAACTGATGATGGGCTTTATATCTCCTTTAATGCTGGAGAAAAGTGGCAAAAATGGACGGAGGGCTTCCCTACCGTATCTACCAAAGATTTGGTAATTCAACCGAGAGAAAAAGATTTAGTCATCGGAACTTTTGGTCGAGCGGCTTGGGTCTTGGATGATCTTCGGCCCTTAAAAACGATTGCTTCAAACCCTGACATTCTTGAACAGGAAGTAGTTTTGTTTTCCCCTCCAACGGCTTATCAGGCTGCTTACCAACAACCCGCTGGGAGTCGTTTTGGGGGCGATGCCCTCTACAACGGTACCAACCGTAAGCGAGGAGCAATGCTTACCTATTATTTAAAATCGGTAAAAAAAGAAATAGACGCTCCGGAGGAGAAAGCCAAAGATTCTATAGCAAAAGATCGTGAAAAAGTGGATGGGGTGGCGACTAAAGACTCCCTAAGATTTGAGATCTACGATGAGGAACGCTTGATCCGGACCCTCAAAATAAAAGCCCCAAAAAAGGCCGGTTTCCATCGAATCTATTGGGGAATGAATGAAAAAGGACCTCGAAATCCCAGCAGAAAAGTATTTCAGAAGGATCGAGAGTCTGGTGGAGTGTCCGTTTTACCCGGCAGTTATCGGGTGGTTCTTAGCTATGGGGAACATTCCGAAGCTACTACCATAGAGGTGCAAGCCGATCCACGTATAGCGGTAAACCCAAAAGCGCTGGAAGACATTTATACCCATGCCAAAACCGTGGAGAACTGGATACAATTAGCAACCGATGCTACACAGCAGTTGGCTCAAAACATTGTTGAAGTGAAAAAAATAAAGACAGAATTAAAAAAGTTGGATGAAGACGCTCATATTTCCGCAATTGAATCGTCCACAAAAATGATCCAAGAGCTTCAGCAGCTGCAGGATCAGTTTTTAGGAAAAGAAGACAAACGCCAAGGAATCACTATGGATACCGAAGGCCATGTAACCGATCGACTCTACAATGCCTATTATTATATCCGTTCGCGCAAAAGTGGGATCACCTCAACTGAAAAGCAATTGATGGAATTCGCGCAGAAAAGTTTAGCTAAAGTTTTAGAGGCGACCAATCAATTTTACAGCGATAAGTGGCCGTACTATCAGGCGATGATTCAGGCAATGGAATTTAAAAGATTTAAGTCTTTTCAAACATTTGATATGAAGGAGTAGGTATTTTGGTTAAAATACTTTAATTTTTATTCAAATTTAAGGGGAAAGTATAGAGCTAAACTTCCCGCGATTAAAACGAGAATATGCAGATTATTGAAAACTCCAAAACCTATGATGTTTTAATTGTGGGGTCCGGTGCCGGAGGGGGTATGGCTACCAAAGTTTTGGCCGATGCTGGGCTCAAGGTCGCCGTAGTAGAAGCCGGGCCGTATTTCGATCCGGCCGATCCCAAAACCCAAACCCAATTCAAATGGCCCTATGAATCTCCCCGGAGGGGAGCCAATACCCGTCGAGATTTTGGCGAATACGATATGGCTTATGGAGGGTGGAGTCTAGAGGGCGAACCCTACAACCATATCGACGGCACTAAATTTGATTGGTATCGCTCTCGAATGTTGGGTGGTAGAACCAACCATTGGGGACGAATTTCACTCCGATTTGGCCCACGCGACTTTAAAGGGAAAGACCGAGATGGCCTGGGCGAAAACTGGCCTATCGGTTATGAGGATATTAAGCCCTATTACGACAAAGTGGATCAATTGATTGGGGTTTTTGGGAGCAAAGAAAATCTAGAAAACGAACCTGATGGCTTCTTTTTACCACCGCCCAAACCTCGCTTACACGAACTGATGTATATCAACGCTGCTCGTAAATCCAAGGTGGCTGTGATTCCGGCTCGATTATCGATCCTAACCAAACGCATTAATCAGGACCGCGGGGTTTGTTTTTATTGCAACCAATGTTCGCGTTCCTGTTCGGTTTATGCCGATTTTTCTTCCGGGTCGTGCCTGATTTTTCCAGCGCAAAAGAGTGGGGGACAGGTCGATTTATATGTCAATGCCATGGTCAAAAATGTCACTGTAGATGGGAATGGTCGTGCCACCGGAGTCCAATACATCAATAAAGAAGACCGGCAAGAATACGGGCTTAAAGCCAAAGTGGTAATTTTGGCAGCTTCGGCTTGTAGTTCTGCTCGAATCCTCTTGAATTCTAAAAGTGCAGCGCATCCGAATGGCTTAGGCAACAGCAGTGGCTTGATTGGGCGGTATTTACACGATTCTACTGGAGCTCATCATGCCGCTTTTATTCCGGCTCTCATGGACCGTAAACGCTATAATGAAGACGGTGTAGGGGGGATGCATGTTTATTCGCCTTGGTGGTTGGATAATAAAAATTTAGATTTTCCCCGAGGCTATCACCTCGAACTGTGGGGCGGGATGGGGATGCCCAGCTATGGAACTGGCTTTGGCCCCAATGATCTCAATAAATATTTAGGTAAACCTGTGGGGGGCTATGGGAATCAACTTCGGGAAGACGTCAAACGATTTTACGGCTCCGTTGTTGGAATTTCAGGGCGAGGGGAGGCCATTGCTCGCTTCGAAAATTATTGCGAAATCGACCCAACTACAGTGGACCAATGGGGGATTCCGGTCTTGCGATTTCACTACAAATGGTCGGATTTCGAAATCAAGCAGGCTAAACATATGCAAGACACCTTTGAGGAATTACTGACCCGTATGGGCGGCATTATGCTGGGTGAAAAACCCGGAAAAGACCGAAACTACGGACTTAACAACCCCGGGGCCATTATTCACGAGGTGGGAACTACCCGAATGGGCGACGACCCCAAACGTTCTGTAGTCAATCGTTTTGAACAAATGCACGAAGTTGACAATGTTTTTGTGGTAGACGCCGGACCCTTTGTTTCACAAGCCGATAAAAACCCAACCTGGACCATTTTGGCTTTGGCTTGGCGCACGTCCGACTATATTGTCAATGAATTTAAAAAACAAAATTTTTAAAGGATGAATAGGAGAGAGTCTATACGAAGTATTTTATGGGGAACTGTCGCCGGAGGGGCCTTACTGGACAGTTGTACCACCGCTACACCCGAACAATTAGAAGAATCGATCTGGAAATACCAATACGGCCGAACCCCTAAAGAACAAGCCGTGGATGAAGCTTTGCTCCAAGCAACCTATTTTACACCAGACGAAAAAGAAAGTATTCGAGTATTAGCCAACCTGATTTTACCGCCCAACGAACAGGGGTCTATCGAAGCGGCCGGAGTGGTTCCTTTTATTGAATTTATGGCCAAGGATTACGAAGATTTTCAACTGACCCTGCGAGGCGGGCTCATGTGGCTAAATGCCCAAACTAATGCCCGTTACGGCCAAGTATTTGCCGCCTGCAACCCTGTAGATCAAAAGGCCCTGTTAGACACCATCGCCTATGAACTGCCTGACCGAGATGAGCAGCCGATGGAGATTAATTTCTTTAATCTCATACGGAATTTGGTGCTCACCGGTTACTTTACCTCAGAAGTTGGGATTCGTGAGCTCGGTTACCAAGGAAATGTCCCCAATGTCTGGGACGGCGTTCCCCAAGAGGTGTTAGACGAAATGGGCTTGGCCTATGATCCGGAATGGATGGCCAAATGTGTGGACCAAAATCAACGGAACGAAACAGCCGTTTGGGACGAGGAGGGGAATCTTTTGACATAAACCCCTATCTGTTCGACACCGAACACCAACTGGAGTTGTAGATTTCATTTTTTTATTTAAATTTATTGGATAATCCTAACATTCCCCAATTATGAAACCTACTTATCAAACGATTACTTGTTATTTATTGTATTTCTGTTTATTGACTCCAATGGGGTTCTACTCTTGTAGCTCACAGGTAGAAACTACGGAAAACGCTTTGGATTTAAGCAATATGGAATTGGATTTGCATATTGATTTTTCTAAAGGAAAATATCCTTTAGGGCAAGGGACAGAGAAGTTGATAGCAGAAATTACCACTTTCGTTTTTTCAGAGAGCCTCCAGCCATATGAAAGAGCCAAGTGCTTAAAAATCAGGAAAAACAAAGAAGAACTTTGGATTCAATTGGTGCAGGTTGATGACATTTCCATAAGTATTCAAAAAATGATGATAGACCCCTGTGAAACTCAAAAAAAGGTGTGCTTTAGCGAGCGTTGTGTTCGAGAAACTTTAACAGACATTATTGGGGATGGCGATAGGGATGTTGATATTCAGCTTCGTCGAGGAGCCATTTCTATAACGATAAGTTATACCTATCAGGACTGTTAAATCGATTTTGAATTAAACCCATAAGTGTTTAAGGAAGTCGTTATCCTCCAACCCTTTTCACCTGATGTCCCAATTCTTTAAGGTAGGTGATGATGGGGTCTCGAAAATTGCCTTGAATCAGGATTTCTCCATTTTTAACAGTTCCACCCACCCCTAGATGGTTTTTGATTTGTTTGGCCAGTGCTTTTAATTCAGCCGTTTCACCTGTAAAACCTTTAATGAGAGTAACGGTTTTTCCTGCTCTTCCTTTATTGCTAAAATGTGCTTCTAAATGCTGTTTTTGAAAGACAGGAAGGTTTTTCTGCTCCGGGACAGATTCCTGGTCCGGTGCCAGATTATCGAACGAAAGTTTGGCCAATTCGGCCAGGGAATTGAGTTTTTTTTCAGCCATGATTAATGGTCTCGATCTTCAAAGTTTTCGTTTTTACGGTCTTCCAAGCGTTTCCAAATTAGATAAGCCAGCAGGAGGGCAGTCCCTCCAAAAATTAAGACAGGCGTCATTTCTTTTAGTTTACAGTTACGGCCGTTCCATAGGCCAAAAGTTCAGAACATCCTTGCATGACCACTGATGTAGTGAAGCGGAGATTCACCACGGCATTGGCCCCCATGCGCTGCGCATCTTCGATCATACGCTGGAGGGCTTGTTCGCGGGAGTCGGCCTGAAGTTTGGTGTATTCACTTATTTCGCCACCGACGATATTTTTTAAGCCCGCAAAAATGTCCGACCCTATATTTCGAGAACGTACGGTGCTGCCCCGGGCTATGCCGTGGACTTCTGTAATAGTTTTGTTGGGGACATCAGGGGTATTGACTAATAGCATGGTTATGGATTTTAAAAAAAGGTACAATCAATTTTGAAAAAGAACCCAAAGTGAATCAGAAAAAATCAAAATTGATCCAATCTGCGGATTAAACTGATTTAGACCACCATTGAACCTACAGGGTTTTAAAGCTCTAAGGGAACGATTACTGCAGTAGTATCCCAGTCCATACGAAGCATTACCTGATCGCCGGCTTCCAAAAATACGATAGTAAACTGCTCCAACGGATTCGAAACTTCCTGAGTGGCAATATTGATACACAGAACGTCTTTGCTGTAGTCGGGTTCATTATAGCCAAAGGCTCCGGCATCATCGTTTAAGCATAAACGCCAATGATCGGCATAGGGGACGGCATACATTCGATAGGCTCCGGCGGATAGTGGGCGGCCCGCAAAAACCAAATCAGAACTCGTTTCAAAAACGGTAGCAAAGTTTGCCCCCAAACGCCAATAAGTATCATAGGGAACCAAGGCACCAACATCGGCCGAACCAAAAATTAAACGTTCATTTTTGTAGGGGCGGTAATACGTCACTTCAACAGTGGTATCGGCCAGAGTGATTTCGGCAGTCCCCTTGGGTGATACCGGATTGATATACACCCCATAAACTACGTATGCGACGGCAATTAGCACCAAGGCGGCCAAGAGTAGGAGAAATTTTTTAATAAAATTCATTGGATTAAGATTTTAAGTGAAGATAACAAGAGTTTTTTAAATTATAAGTGAAGGGTTTTTAGGATATGTATATTGTATATTTTACATAATGTTAATTATAATAATATCTAATTATCTTAAAAGGGTATTCACCCGAAACCAGGGACTTTGAAATCGTTTCTGTTGAGGAGACCTCCAATTGAGCCGAATTTTAGGGAAAAAATGATCGTGATATGCATTTAAAAAAACCGTACGATCGGGCGGAATGGTTTGAGACATGGTAAATGTAATATTAGAGGTTTGTCTGTTAACTTTGGCCTGAAAAGTAACATCTTTTAAGCAAACTGGCTTCGAGTCGCTATTCCAAATCAAAAAACTATAGCGGTATTGATTGGTTTCTCCGGGCCACAGATGCATCCGTATCGTGATCTTGGGGCTTTTTGAGCGTTGGCGGGTACGGCAACCAATCGCCAGTAGTATTCCCGCAAAAAGGATGAGCAAAATTAGGGTCTGTAAAGAGAGTTCAGGGATTTGAAGGGTCATGGATTTGAGGTTTACACCCTTTAAATTACAAAAAATTCTGCTGTTGGGCTTTTTAAAAAGTATTTCAGCTATTCCTCAGGAAAGGCGGGGGCTTCACAGTTAGAAGTTCGGGTGTCGATCAGATGATTAACACGCCACTCCCCTTCCAGCCGAATCAACTGAAAGCTGTTATAGCCACAATGGGAGGTTTTGCCATCCAATACAAAACGATAAGGGACCCAAACCTGAGCCAATCCCTGATGTTGCAAGACGGTTGCTTTTCCCAATCGTTCTTCCCAGACGGGCGTTTCCGGACGGGTAGCCACCGCTCGAATAAAGCGTTCTATAGATACTTGGGCGATACGGGTGGGCTGTTGAGGGCGTTCTACTAAGGTTTGTAATTGGGCTTCCGAGGTAAAAAAGGCCTTTAATTGAAGACTGTCCCGCTGATGAAATGCTTTAAAAAAGCGTTCAACTGTAGCCTCGGGATTTTCGGTTTGTCCCCGGGAGATTAATGAAAAAATAAAAAAACTCAAGTAAAGAAAGACTTTCCCATGCATAGTTCAAATATTAAATTGTTTATAAACTGTTTAAAAAGTTGGTTTACAACCCCTAAAGATAAGCGAAAGGGATCGTAACTTTAGATAAAACCACAACCATGAACGACCGACCCAATGATTTGATCCGGATACGGCCACAAATCAAAAAGACGCAACAGTTCGCTCAGATCAGTGCGGAAGAAAAATTCCAAAACGAAACCCTTCGACCCATATTAAAACTGCAAAACCCTTTGTTTATAGCAGTTTTTACGCATTACATTCAAAAGCATAAGGGCGTATTTTATGATCTTAGTCTCGAAAAACGGCTGGCCTACATCGAAAATGCGATCTTTAAAGACCAAAAATTTAGAAACGCCCTCAAAGGAATGATTATCGGACAGTTTACGGTAGTCGAATATGAGGCTTATTCCCTCCACTCCTCTTCATTAAACAAGCGGATGATGAACATGGTCATGGATCGACTAAAAGATCAAGTTCAAGTATTTGAAAAACAGCAAGTAGTTGCTTAGGACTTCAACTTATTTAGAGACTTTGCTACTACAGTAGATACGGCCGCATCTCCGCTAACATTAGTCACCGTTCGGCACATATCCAAAGGACGATCGATGGCGAAAATTAGGGCCAATCCGGCTTCCGGGATTCCTGCCTGTCCCAAAACAATGACCAACATCACCATCCCGGCACCGGGCACGGCTGCCGCTCCAATAGAGGCCAAAGTGGCCGTTAGGATGATCCCCAATTGGGCACTTAAACTCAAATCTATCCCAAAGGCTTGGGCGATAAAAACCGCTGCTACCGCCTGATAGATACTGGTTCCGTCCATATTAATGGTCGCGCCTACGGGTAAGACAAAAGAAGCCACCTCTTCATCTACACCAAGCCCCTCTTCTACCCGCTCCATCGTAACCGGCAGCGTAGCAGCACTGGAACTGGTAGAAAAAGCCAATAATTGAGCTGGACTAATTTCTTGGATAAAACGTCGAGGCGATACGCCTGCATAAAATCGTACAAAGACCAAATAGCTGCTGATCAGCAAGATTAAACCAAATACAACGGTTAGGGCATACATCCCTAAGGCCTGAAACAGGTCTAAACTTGGGGCTTCGACCACCAAAGCAGCCAAAAGCGCAAAAACTCCGTAGGGAGCCGCTAGCATAATCAGGTCGATCATCTTGAGGATGACCTCGTTTAAACCTTCAAAAAAATCTTTGATAGGACGTGATTTTTCAGCAGGAATTAAAATCATTCCTATTCCAAAAAAGATGGCGAAAAAAATCACCTGCAGCATGTTTCGATTGTTGGTGGTGGCCTCAAAAATGTTGGCGGGCACTAGGTCTACTAAAGGCTGTAATGGCCCTGCTTCTCGCTGCTGCTGGGCCACTGCACGTTTAGCATCGGCTCCGGCCTTATAGGCTTCTACCAATTCTTCCCGAGTAGATTCCTGGATGCTATCTCCCGGTCGAATAATATTTACCAAGCCCAAGCCTAAAGTCACGGCAAAGACTGTTGTACAGATGTAAATTCCTATCGTTCGACCGCCCATCGCTGAAAGACTGGATAAGTCTTTTAAATCCGATACTCCTTTGATCAAAGAAGCCAAAATTAAAGGCATCGCGATGAGTTTTAAAGTGTTGATAAAAATAGTCCCAAAGGGTTTAATCCAATGAGCCACCAAAAGCGGCCCCTGAGACCATTGGGACATCAGTGCCCCAAAAAGCACCCCTAAAAACATCCCTAAAAGAATTTTCCAGTGTAGGGCTAATTTTTTCATAAATGATAGATTCGGTTCAGTAATACATAATCGGCCAAAACTAAGGCAGCCATTGCCTCTACAATAGGCACCGCACGCGGAACCACACAGGGATCGTGACGGCCTTTGCCTTGCATAACCACGGCCTCTCCTTGTTGGTTGATGGTCGGTTGATCTTGCATAATGGTGGCCACCGGCTTAAAAGCCACGTTGAAAACAATGTCCATCCCATTGGAAATTCCGCCCTGAATACCGCCTGAATGATTCGTTTGGGTACTCCCATCGGCATTGAATAAATCGTTGTGTTCGCTCCCCTTTTGTTGGGAACCCGCAAATCCACTACCATATTCAAAGCCTTTAACGGCATTGATCGACAACATGGCTTTTCCCAACTCCGCGTGGAGCTTGTCAAAAACGGGCTCCCCTAACCCGATGGGCGTGTTTTTGATCACGCATTGGATTTGGCCTCCAACGGTATCTCCAGCTTTGCGAATTTCTTTGATATAAGCTTCCATAGCCTCGGCAAACTCCGGATCGGGAGTGCGAACCGGATTGTGTTCGATAAACGAAAAATCTAAAGCTTCTAAAGGCATGCTTAACTGGTGGGGCCCCACAGCAGAAACATAGGCCTGAATCTCAATTCCTTCCAAAAACTGCTTGGCAATCGCTCCAGCCACTACTCTACTGGCGGTTTCTCGTGCGGAACTCCGTCCGCCCCCGCGATAATCGCGTAGACCGTATTTCTTTTCGTAGACATAATCGGCATGCGAAGGCCGGTATTGGTCTTTGATATGGGAATAATCCTTGGATTTTTGATTGGTATTATGAATTAAAAAGCCGATAGGGGTTCCGGTGGTTACACCTTCAAAAATTCCGGAATAAAAAACCACTTCATCGGGTTCTTTGCGCTGGGTGACAATTGCCGATTGTCCGGGTTTGCGTCGATTAAGTTCCTGTTGGACAGCTTCCAGGTCGATTGCGATGCCCGGAGGACAGCCATCGATGACTCCCCCAAGCGCAGGGCCGTGCGATTCTCCAAAAGTGGTTAAACGAAATAAGGTGCCAAAACTGTTTCCTGCCATAATTCTAAAATGCTAAGATAGGGGAATTCCACTTGTAGACTCTACCCAAGCTTCGTGGAGTATTTCTACCGGATGTTTGGCCGTTCGGCCCACCCCTTCTCGAATCTGATGTCGACAACTGGTTCCGTTGGCTGCAAGCGTAATGGTCTGGTCTGTTTTCCGAAGCGCCGGGAACAATCGATCTTCTCCAATCGACTGACTCACAGCATAATGCTCTTTTTCAAAACCAAAAGATCCAGCCATTCCACAACAGCCTGCACTGAGAAGGGACACGGTATAATTTTTTGGAAACCCTAATATTTGTAGGGTTTCGGCACTTTTACCCAAGGCTTTTTGATAGCAATGTGTATGGACTTTAATTTGCTTGACTTCAGAAGTAAATTGCTCTTTTCGGATGTGCCCCGCACGTATTTCAGCGGCTAAAAAACTTTCGATGGTCAGGCAATGCGCTCCTAGCTTTTCGGCTGCAGAGGAATCTGCTACCAATTGAGGATATTCGTCTGAAAAGGTTAAAATAGCTGAAGGTTCAATCCCTACCAATGGACAGTCGGCTGAGATTAAATTTCGATAGATTTCCAAATTCCGCTCCGCACAACGCCGGGCTTCTTTTAAAAATCCCTTGGAAATATAGGTACGCCCGCTCTCTGTTGGAGGCATGAGCCCTACTTGATAGCCTAATTTTTGCAAGAGATCATAGGTTTTAAAAGCAATCTGTGTCTCTTGAAAATTACTGAATTCATCCAAATATAAATAGAGATCATATTCTTTTAAACTATTGCTTTTCAGTTTTTTATATATAGATCTTTCAAGTTTTAGTAAAGACCTTTCCGAAGCGATACCCAATAGTGCTTTAATCCCTTTTTGCACCCATGGGATACCTATCATCCCATTGAACAGGCCGGGCATTCGAGCATTCCAGGCATTAATTTTCCCACTATAAGCAAAAAGGTAGTCTCGCCACCGGGCACCGGAGACTTGTTTTTTCTGGTAGAGATATTCCGCCTTAAAGACCGCTATATCTACTGTGCTGGGGCATTCGGAGACACAGGCCTTACAACTGATACACAAATCAAAGGCCTGCTCGAGTTCCGGAGCTTGAAAGGGTTTTTCTCGATTGGTCAGGACTTCCCGAAGAATATTGGCCCGTCCCCGAGTGGAATCAATTTCGTTTTTGGTCGCCCGATAGCTGGGGCACAACACCCCAACTTCGGTGGTTTTCCGACAGTCTCCTGAGCCGTTGCACTTTTCAGCTGCCCGTAATAATCCGCCTTCTTTGGAAAAATTTAAGAAGGTTGGCACTTCCGGTTCCCGGCGTTCGGGCACATAACGCAGATTTTCGCCCATAGGAAGCGGGTTAACAATCTTTCCGGGGTTCAACAGGTGATTGGGGTCAAAAGTGGATTTAACGCGCTCTAAAAGGCTGTAAACGGTTGTTCCGAGCATCGTTGGGAGCGTCTCCGAACGAACGATCCCATCCCCATGCTCTCCACTCATGGCTCCGCCATAGGATTTGACCAAGCGAGCCACGGCATGTGTAATCGCTTTAAAATCGGCTACGTCCTTTTGTTTTTTAAGATTTAAAATGGGACGCAGATGCAACTCCCCTGCTCCTGCATGGGCATAATAGACGACTTCTTGCCCGAAATCTTCCATCAGCCGGCCAAAATCTTCGATATAGGCGGATAATTGCTCCAAAGGCACAGCCGTATCTTCAATACAGGCCACCGCCTTGTCGTCCCCGATGATATTGCCCAACAAGCCCAAGCCGGCCGAACGTAAATCAAACGCCTGGGCACAGGCCTTATCTTTTAAGACCGGATAAGCATAGGCTTCGGTGGAGGATTGCAGGAAAGCTACTAATTCGTCCACAGCAGCATCGGCTGCTTCGGAACTTGCTTCCCGAACCTCTAGAAAAAGTAAAGCATGCGGGTCTCCTTCGACAAAGGAGCGGTTTTGGGCTTGTTCCCGGTTGTTGCGGGTACAGTCCAAAATAATTTTATCCATCAACTCACAGGTGTAGAGTCCAAAGGCCATGGCTCCAGCTACTGATCTCAATGAAGCTTCTACCGAATGAAAATGGGCAGCCACCAGCCGTTGATGTACCGGCGGTACGGTATCTAATTTTAGGGTGATGGCCGTACTCACGACCAAAGTCCCTTCTGTTCCGCAGAGAAAAGGCGCCACATTAAAGGGCGTGGAACTCTTTGGGTTTAAGGGTTGTTGTTCCAAAAGCAAGTCTAAGGGGTAACCGTTGTTTCGCCGATGAACGGAAGCTTTGGGATATTGGGCTCGAACTTCGTTTTGAATTTCCGAATCGGCCAGCAGATTGTGAAGAAAAACTTCCATCCGACCGCCAGGGGTTTCGGAGTTTTGTGCCGTTTGAAGATCGGTAGGGCCAAAATCTACTGGACTGCCGTCGGCCAAAAAGCCTTGAATACGTTTGACTTTATCACGGGTTACCCCGTAGCGGATCGAGGTGGTCCCGGAGGAATTGTTCCCGACCATTCCGCCGATCATACAGCGGTTGGAGGTAGAGGTGTTCGGCCCAAAAAACAAGCCGTAAGGCGCTAAAAACTGATTGAGTTCGTCTCGGATGATCCCGGGTTGCACGGTAATTTCCTGGGCTTCTGGATCGAAAGCCAAGATCTGCTGCATGTGTTTAGAGAAATCCACGACCAGCCCCTCGCCTACACATTGGCCTGCCAAAGAAGTGCCTGCCGTTCGGGGAATAAAACCCAACTGATGTTTGTGACAAAAGGCCAATAACAGCGGAAGGTCTTCATCTGTCTTGGGAAAGGCGACGGCCGTCGGCAGCATCCGATAAACAGAGGCATCGGTCGCATAGAGCATCTGATGGGCCTTATCCCAAACGATTTCTCCTGCCATCTGCTCTTGCAGCGTTTCCCAATCGTATCGAACCCTCTTCGTATTCATCGTTTACGAAATTACAGTCCCTCATGCATTATTTGCTTAACTTTGACGAAATTTTTTAAACAGTATGATTCCTATGGTTTTTTGTAAACGCTCATTCCCTTTTTTAGTCCTGATCCCTCTACTCGGTTTTGTACAATGCGGCGGCGATCCCTCCGGCTTTACCATTGAAGGAAACATCCAAGGATGCGAGGAAAAGTGGGTCTATCGGGTGGTGGCCGATGCCAACAACCAGCCCCAGCGCCTCGACTCGGCTCAGGTGGTCAACGGAACATTTGAAATCAAAGGCAAGGTCGAGCAGATCGATATTAACTTTTTGTTGGTCGAAGGGATAAATGGTAACTATCCGGTGATCATCGAACCCGGAACAATTAAAGCCACGCTCTACAAAGACAGCTTAGGCGTTTCCAAAGTGGTGGGTACACCTTCCAATATAGACCTTTCGAACTATCGGGTAGAAACGGTTGAATTTATGAATGCGGTCAACTCGATTTCTGCGGAAATGCAAAGAGCGGCCCTCAGCAAAGACAGTCTTTTGGTGGCCGATCTACGGGAACAATATACCGACATCCAAAATCAGGTACGGGAATACGAAATGGGCTTTCTTAAAAACGAAACGGCCTCCTACCTCTCAGCTTTGTTGTTGGAGCGTTTTATCAACAGCAAGATTGTTAATGCAACCGAGGCCCAAACCTATCTGGACGGCTTTCTTCCGGAAATTCAAAACAGTAAGGCCGGGCAAAACATTGCCAAGGCAATTGCAAAGGTCCAGCAGCCTGCGGGTATGGGTGCCAATGTAGCGCCCGACTTTAGCGGCCCTACGCCCAGCGGAGAAACGCTCTCCCTTAAAGAAAAGATGGGTAAAGTAACCATTGTAGAATTCTGGGCTTCCTGGTGTCGCCCCTGCCGAGTAGAAAACCCTAATTTGGTTAAAACCTATAACAAATACCACGATCGAGGACTCGAAATTGTAGCGGTTTCTTTGGATAAAAATAAGGCCAGTTGGGAAAAAGCCATTGCAGACGATGGGCTGGTTTGGCACCATGTGTCCAACCTCAAATACTGGCAAGACCCCATCGCCAAGCTCTATGGGGTGCGGGCCATCCCGGCCTCCTTTATTTTGGATGCCCAGGGGCGTATCATCGCCAAAGGCCTCCGAGGTGCAGCTTTAGACCAAAAAATTGGAGAACTGTTGCCATAGGCACCTCTGCTATTTAAAACCCTTATTGATTTTTATAAATCAGGATTCCCACCCCTAAACAAACCACAAGGGAAGCGCCCAAGACCAAGGATTGTTGCCAAACGGTCTGGGGTTCCCAAAGGGCCGATAGCAGTATTCCCCCCAAGGCTCCGCCAAAATGAGCCGAATGGCCAATCCGATCGCTTTGGGCATAGATGCCGTAAAGGGTATAGCCCAAATAGCCCAAAGCAAAGACATAACCGGGCATGGGAATGGGTAAAAAGATCAAGGCCAATTGCATTTCCGGATACAGCAGAATGGCTGAAAATACGATTCCCGAAACGGCTCCACTGGCACCTACTGCTGTGTAATGTTTGTTTTTCCAATGATAGGCCCAAGCCAACAGATTCCCCGCCAAAAGACTGATCCCATAAAGACAAACAAAACGCAGCCCCCCCAAAGCATAATAAACCGGAGCAGCAAAAAAATAGAAGGAAATCATATTAAACAGCAGATGCGACTGGTCTACATGAATCAGCCCTGCCGTGAGCAAGCGGTAATGCTCGCCCCTATTTAGGGCACCTATTCGAAGGGAAAGCCGATCGAACAGGATAGAAGAGCGAAACGCCCTAAACGAGAGCACGACATGAATGGCGATCAAAACCAAAGCGGGAGGCGGAGGCGTTTGCATAGGCGTGTTTATAGGTAAATATACTACCTTTGTCCCTAAATCGTTTGCCCTTGCAACTACTTGTTTTTATTGTCGCCTACCCGATCCTTTTTGTGATCTCTCGCCTGCCCTTTCCCTTGCTTTATGCCCTTTCCGACAGTGTGGCCTATTTGCTTTACCGGGGAATCAAATACCGCTTAAAAGTAGTACGCAACAACATTCAACTGGCCTTTCCCAACAAAGACGAAACGGAGGTAGAAAGCATCGTGGAGGCCTTTTATACCCATATGAGCGATGTGTTTTTAGAAATGATTAAATCCATGGGTATGGACGAAAAAGCCATGCGGAAGCGTTTTGGGGTTAAAAACATCGAGCTACTTACCCAGTTTTACGGTCAAAAACGGGGGGCCATCATCATGTGTGGACATTATTCCAGTTGGGAATGGATGATGTCTTTAGGCTATCATATGGAAGCTCCGGGCTATGGAATCTACACTCCTTTGCAAAACCGCTATTTCGATCGTTTGGTGCGCCGGATCCGAAAAAAACACAACGCCTTTCTGATTTCTCGCTATGAAGTCAAACGGGAACTCACCGAACATTTCGAACAGCAAATTTATGGGGTTTATGGTTTTGCCAGCGACCAGTCGCCACGACCGCGACCTAAAACCTATTGGCGCACCTTTTTAGGAGTGCCCGTACCCGTTTTTACCGGAGCGGAAGATCTGGCCAAACAAAACAACTTGGGGATTGTATTTGCAGATATTCAGCGGATCAAACGAGGGTATTATCAGGTCGATTTTCGGCTGTTAACCGACGATGCAGCAGCCACGCACCCTCGAGAAATCACGGATACCTTTACCCAATGGCTGGAAGAACAGATCTACAAAGACCCTACCCAGTATTTGTGGAGCCACAACCGCTTTAAATACCGCCATAAAGCCCCTCAAGACTTGCTTAAGGCCTCCAATTCCTGAACAAAACGATTGCCTAAGGCTTGCGCTTCTGCAGCCGAAGGAGCCTCGGTATAGACCCGAATAATAGGCTCTGTATTGGATTTGCGCAGGTGTACCCACGAATTTTCAAAAGGAATTTTGACCCCATCGACCGTCAAGGGGTTTTGGTTGCTGTAGTTTTGGCGGATGCGCTCTAAAATGCCGTCGACATCCATCCCAGCCGCCAAATTCACTTTAAGCTTGGCCATAAAATAGTCTGGATAGCTGGCTCGGAGTTCGGAAACCTTTTGTGGATTTTTAGCCAGATGGCTCAAAAATAAGGCGATTCCTACCAAAGCATCCCGGCCGTAATGCAATTCCGGGAGGATCACTCCCCCATTGCCTTCGCCCCCAATCACAGCGCCTTGAGCCTTCATCATCTGCACCACATTGAGTTCACCAACAGCACTGGCAAAATATTTTCCTTTATATTTTTGAGTGATGTCACTTAAAGCTTTAGTTGAAGATAAGTTAGACACCGTATTTCCGGGTTTTTGAGAGAGCACGTAGTCGGCACAGGCGACCAGCGTATATTCTTCTCCAAACATTTTTCCGTTTTCGTCTACAAAGGCCAATCGATCCACATCAGGATCGACCACAATGCCAAAATCGGCTCCTTGCGCCACCACCAATTCTCGTAAATCGGTCAGGTGCTCTTCCAAAGGTTCCGGATTATGGGGAAAATGACCGGTGGGTTCACAATAGAGCGGAACGGTAGAGACCCCCAGCGCATCCAAGAGCTGCGGTACTGCAATACCTCCGGAGGAATTCACGCCATCGACCACCACTTTAAAGTTCTGTGCGGCAATCGCTTGAACATCGACCCACTCTAGGGCTAAAATTGCATCGATATGATTTTCCAGGGCATTTTCGGCACAACGGCGGCTTCCTAAATGATCGACCTCAGCAAAGACATAAGCGTCTTTTTCCACTAAATCGAGCAAGGTTTTTCCGGTTTCGGCCGAAATAAATTCGCCGGCTTCGTTTAATAACTTAAGGGCATTCCATTCTTTGGGGTTATGGCTGGCCGTGAGGATGATTCCCGCTTGCGCCTGTTCAAAAACAACCGCCATCTCTACTGTGGGAGTGGTTGAAAGACCCAAATCAATGACATCGACCCCCATTCCGATTAGCGTCTGCGCCACAACCTCATAGAGCATAGGGCCCGAAATACGAGCGTCGCGCCCCAAAACAACGGCGCATTTTTCGGGAAACTGCTGTTGGAGTAAGGTGGCATAAGCTGCCGTAAAGCGCACAGCATCCAAAGGGGTGAGATTGTCTTCCGGAGCACCGCCAATGGTTCCGCGGAAGCCTGAGATGGATTTGATCAGGGTCATGTCAATTGATTTTTCGAACCGCCCAAATGTACAAAACTCGCCTACAGAAATGGACGCAGTCGCCTGAAAACTATCTACATTTGAACTGTGAATTATTTAGCACATGTCTATTTATCGGGCGAAAACCCTCAACTGGCTTTGGGCAATTTTATTGCCGACCATGTTAAGGGCAAAGCTTATCGAGACTACCCCCGGGGAATTCAGCAAGGGATATTGCTCCATCGCTTTATCGACAGCTATACCGATGCACACCCCAATTTTAAACAGGCGGCCCAGTTGTTTTTCCCTACCCATAGGCATTACAGCCGAGTATTGGTGGATATGTATTTCGATCATTTGCTGGCTCGAGACTGGCTCCACTACCACCCCAAAAAACCCCTCCCCGATTTTGCCCGGGATTTTTATTCGGTATTAAACACACATATTGAGCTACTGCCCAAAAACTTTCAGAAAATCAATCGAATTATCCGGGAACAAGATTGGTTTAATGGCTATGCCCGACTGCCGGAACTCGAACGGATTTTGATGCATATGGACCGACGCACGCGCTTCGACTCCCAACTCCAAGCCTCTGTAGCCGTATTTAAACACATACAAAGCGATTTTGAAGCCCTTTTCCCGCCTTTTTTTACAGACTTAAGGGCTGCGACTCTAGAAGAACGTATACGCATGAGCTGACCCACCTAAAAATCCTTTCGATTCAGGCGTTTATGACTCCATAAAAGCGGTATTCCGATCCAAAAAAACAACATCCCAAAGGCGATCATCACCCCCATCGGTTGGCCGAAAAACTGTTTAAAAACTGCGCCGGTATATCCCATCAAGGCTTGTATATCCAAAGTCATCAGCAATAAGATCCGTGCCAAATCGATTGGATTCAATAGGGTGGCTCCGAGTGCAAATCCTTGTAAGGGATAATCGGAAAAAGACAGAAAAACCAATAACAATACCGTGTCGTATATTAAGGCAAAGAACAACCAGAGTAAAATGCCATACCCAAAACCCTTCACTCGGTTTTCCAAACTTAAAGAAAGTAGAAGCGCCCAGGCGGTAAAAATAAAACTCAACAGGATCCCTAAACCCGCCAACAGCAAAAAACTACCGATAGCAGCAGTATTGGTGATCACAAACAAAAAAAGTGGGAGCCCCATCCCAATCAGTATACAGGCCGATAAGGCCATGGAAACCCCCAAATATTGCCCCCAAAAGAGATAATGTCGTCGGAGCGGCATCGACAAGAATAGCGCACTGTATTCGCGGGCATTAAAAAAATAAATCATCCCAAAGACGATTCCCATTAATGGAGTCAAAAGCAATAGGACATTCATCAGGTTGAGAACCGCCTTGCTGAGGTCTGTAGTTAAAAACATCAGGCCCAAGCACAGGACTCCAAAAAACCCACAATAGACATAAAGCCAATGGGCACGAAACAAGTCCTTAAGCACATACTTAATAATTTTAAACATATACTTCTAAAAGTTTGGTTTCCAGATTATTTGCATCCGTTTCCAACAGCACAACCCCGTCTGAAAGAAAAAACACCCGATGGCAAATGGATTCGACGAAATTGATGATATGTGAGGTAATGAAAATATATTTTTCCGGTTGAGATTTCAGCCATTTTTTGAGATGCAGCAAAGCCAAAGGGTCTAATCCTGTTGACGGTTCATCAAGAATCAGCAGGTGAGTGTCGAACATTAAACTGACCACTAAACTCACTTTTTGTCGGGTTCCCCCCGAGAGGTGTTTCAAAGGCGTTTTTAGATAGTTTGCTAACTGAAATAGACGGATAAGCTCTAGCCGATGAGCTGCTTGTTTTTGTCGAATATCCATCACCATTTCCATTAACTCCTCCACCGTCAGGTTTTGTGGAAAAGCCGCTTGTTGAGGTAAATAGCTGATGAATTCTCGATAACCCCACTGCTTTGCACAGGGGCTTGCGTTGACTAAAATCGATCCCTGATCCGGAAAAACCATCCGTAAATGCATTTGATTAAGGTTGATTTTCCAGAACCATTCGGGCCTAAAAGCCCATAAATCCCGGGTTGGGTCAGAGACAAATCGATCCCTTTTAATACTTGGATCGCCCCGAAGCGTTTGTGTATATTTTTAATTTGGATCATGTGCAAATGGTTTTAATACAGGACGCTGGTCCATCAGATCTACGGGAGTAAAAATGGGGGCTACCTGTTCGGAATAATTTAAAAGCGAAACAAAAGCACTTTTGAGCAGGATTAGGGTTTCAGGAGTTCTATTGCTGATCACCGAAAACAATTTCACCGGACGATAAGGAATATCTCCATATTGATCTCTGTCAAGATCGTAGCCCGAATATTGGCTCCAATAATTAGACTCGAATCGATTGTTGTGGATTAATCCCGTATAAGACACATCGAAAGAATTGTACCTAAAATTGTTGTATCGAAAGACATTCCCCAGACAAGCCCCTCGAATGCGGACCGCCCAGCCGTTATGGTTAAAATCGTTATGCTCATATAAGATTCGGTTCAGCCCTTCGGCATGAATACCGATCGTGTTATCCTGGAATTTATTGTGTTGAATATTTAAATCGCTCACTTCCTTTAACAGCAATCCGTAGGCATGACTCCCTTGGTTTTCTGCGAAAATATTTTGGGTCATTTCTATATGGTTCGAAAACATCACGGCCGTCCCTGCTCCGTTGTTTCGGAATTCGTTTCGGGTATAGCGATTTTCATTGGAAAACATAAAATGCAAGCCCTAGCGCAAATTATTTTTACTGAAATTCCATCCATCGAATGGGGAGCTCTAATGCTTGCGCTTGTTTTTCAACCAAAGCACGTGGCAGGCCGTGCATGGAAACCCGTTGAAATTCTTGGCTGATACTGGTCAATAGTGTTCGACACTCCAGATTGGGGTTTTGCAATAGGGCGTGGAGGGCCATTGCAGTGTCTTTTCCACTGCTCCAATTCATAAAAAAAAGCTGGGGCTTCACAAGACTTAAAGTAGAGATTCGCCGTTAAGATCGGTTGTTAAGACGCTACTCATATAGTTAAAGAAGGGACGAATCGCCCGAAAAGACTCCACAACAGTTTGTTCCAATTGAGGACTAAATACTTCTTTTTCAGATAATTTCCGAATAAAAAGGTATTGTTTCTTTTTAATCAGATCAATGTCCGGATGTTCCTTTGAAAAGCCTTTGGGAGCCGTTTTCACTTCATCCCCCGTTAAGTTGCCCCATAGGTTTTGAAG
>JBMYNJ010000009.1:0-34296 GCA_049598145.1 Flavobacteriaceae bacterium
TTAATTTGTCCTGGTCTTGGAGTTCGTCAGCCGTATTCAATAGTTTAATCTTGCAATCTTTACTCGTAAACTCAATTGCGTTTACAATTGATCGAATGTTCCCCAATCCATAATTTACAATCCCCAACTTCATAGATGAGTTTTTTTTTGCATTAAAAATTCTGCCCACTGAAAATCGGATTCTGTATCCACATCTACCGATCTTTCCAAGGGCATTGTGTAGGTTGTTACAGGAGGGGTGAAAAAATCTTCGTTCTTTAAAAATTCTTTTATAGGTACAATGATAATTGCACCATTTATTCTATGAGTAGGTTCTAACTCTTGAGATTTTTTGCGAATGCAATCTTCAAAAAGTGGGACGAGTTCGTTATCTCTTACATAAACCGACCGCAACGCATTATGTTCTGTTGGGGTCACAGAAATAAGGTTTTGATTTGGTTTTTCATTAAAGAGTGCATAGGCCTTGCAAATATCTTGGGAGGCTATCAAAGGGGCGGTAGGTAATATAATGGCTGCTGATTTGAACTGTTTTAACTCAGGATTTGCAGATAAAAACCCTAACAAGACATCTTTGACTCCATAGGGATCATTTGCCAATTTTTCGGGTCTTAGCTGAGGAACTTTCGCTCCTAAATTTTCTACTATTTGAGCTATTTCACCCTTTTCTGTGGACACATAAATTTGATCCTCAAAAATTTTTGATTGAAATGCCGCTTCAATCGCATATTGAATCATAGGCTTCCCTTGAAGAGGCTTGATGTTCTTTAACTTTAGCCGTTTGGAAGAAGCCTTGGCGGGAATAAAACAAAAAATTTCTTTGGTTAATTTCATTGGATTAGTGGCTGATTAGACATTAAAGCCTCTTTTAATGGTGTGCCCAACAACCCCTCAAATTCTTCCTCACTAAGGCCATTTCCAGGACGTTTAAACTCGAAATCAGCTGCCTGAATCAATTCTCCCTGCTTAAGTTCCCTAAGGGCGTATGGAGACCGGCGTGTATTTTTACGGGATACTCGTTTCAGTGGAGGTAAGATTCTCCTTTTGTCTCCAAAAGCGACTTCAACGTCTCGTATCACTCGAGTGAACTCCAATAGCTCCCCCCCTTCCAATGAATAGGAGTGTTCACAGCTTTTGATAAACCGATCTAAGGTGATTGTCTTTTCTACCATTCCGGCACCTAGACTAATGGCAGCCACATCCATTTCAAATCCGGGATTATGGTCTGAAAATGCAATCAAATAATTTGGAAACATTTCTTTAAGCGTTGGAATCATATTTAAATGAATCGATTCTAATCGTGCTGGATATCCTGAGGGACAATGATGTATGATAATATTTTCATTCCCTTCTTCCTCAATAGCAATTACTGCTTTTTCAATTTCCCAAAGATCTGAACTGCCGGTATCTAATTGAATATTAACCCCCTTTCTAGCGATATACCGAATCAAATCCAATTGATTAATATCGGATGAATTAATTTTAATACTATCAATCTTTAATTCGTCTACCAAAAAATCGACCTCGTCTTTATAACAAGCCGTCGTAAACATATGTATTCCAATGGAATCGCAGTGTAGCTTTAATTCTCGCCACTCGTCTTTTGACAAATAACGCCGTTTGAGTATATCATACAAGGGCTCTTTAATAGGAATATAAGAAAGGTTCCCATCGGGGTCTTTATGTAGATAGGAATATTCAAAAAGAATATTTTTGTCCGCCATTAATCGATCAGCATCAATGGTCTGAAATTTGACTGAATCTGCTCCGGCATTTTTGGCTAAATCAGCAAGTTGTTTAGCACTTTCTATACCCGTATGTGTGGGACCCGCCTCGAAAACTATATGGGTCTTAGAATACTCTAATTTTTTACCGCCTAAACGAACATTCATTTGTAAAACTTTTTAATGGTATTAATAATATAATCTAGATCTTTAAAATCTAAGGTTGGAAAAATAGGGAGGCTCAAGGCTTGAGTATAGTAATTTTCCACTTCAGGAAAGTCGCCCATTTGAGTCCCGAAACGTTGTTGGTAATACGGCTGTAAATGCAAAGGAATATAATGTACTTGAGTATAGATGTGATGTGCTCGTAAATGGTCGTAAAGTTCCTTGCGATTTTTCACTTGGACGACCGCCAAATGATAGGCATGACCCTCATTGAGCGTATTCATGAATTCGACTTCCTCTATGGACTCGAAAGCAACGGCATACTTATCAGCTATAGCACGCCGTATTGACAAGTTTTCAACAGCCCGTTCCAATTGTGAAAGGCCCAACGCTGCACTGATATCCGACAGACGATAATTAAACCCTAAATCCTGCATTTCGTAATACCACCCACCATCATTAGTCGTTAATTCTTTTGGATTTTTAGTAATCCCATGGGTTCTTAAGCGCAAAAGCTTTTGATAGAGTTTTGGGTCGTTGGTCGTGATCATTCCCCCCTCCCCACAAGCGATGTGTTTCACCGGATGAAACGAAAAAATTGCTGCATCAGCAAAGACACCATTTCCGCAATTTTGTTTTTTCCCTTTAGAGTCCGTAAAGTAGCCTCCAGGGGCATGGCAGGAGTCCTCCAACAAAAACAACCCAAAATCGTCTGCTAAAGCTCGAAAAGCCTCCATATCTATAGCGGCTCCTGCAAAATCCACAGGGATGATCCCCGCATAGGTTCCAACAGGGGCAGCTTCCAACTTTTTTCTTACCTGTTCGATATCTAAAAGCAATGTTTGGGGATCGATATCACAAAACTCAACTGTCCCTCCACAATACAAGACACAATTGGCCGAGGCAGCAAATGTCAGCGGACTCGTGATCACGCGCTTTCCCGGACCCACTCCTAGAGCCAGGGCAGACAAATGGAGTGCTGCTGTCCCATTAGCCACGGCAATGGCATATTGAGAACCTATATAGGATGCAAAGGCTTCTTCAAATGCAGCTACCTGTGGACCCTGAGTCAGAAAATCGCTCCTCAGGGTCGCGACTACTGCTTCTATATCCCTTTCAGTGATTTGTTGGCGGCCATATGGAATTGCTTTGGGACTCATCTATAATGTAAATGTCGGATCAACATGTTCTTTAATTAAGAGTCTTAACTCCTCTTTACTGACCCATTCAGTGTTTTTCCCGGAGTTATAACTCATTCCTTCCGGGGCTTTTTTTGCATTGAAATTTTCAATAAAAGACTTTAAATCCCAAAGAGGTTTTTGAGGTAAAATAGCGAAGTATTTACCTAAGTCGTAAGTGGTATAGGAATCTGAAGCGGTAATCATTTCTTCATGAATTTTTTCTCCCGGACGAATCCCAACCACTTCTTTTTTGCACTCAGGCGCAATGGCCTCTGCCACATCCATAATTTTATAGGATGGGATTTTAGGGACAAAAATTTCCCCGCCCCAAGCTTTTTCCAAAGCATGAAGAACCATATCCACTCCCTCCTCAATGGATATATTGAAACGAGTCATTTGAGGATCGGTAATCGGCAATACCCCCTCTTTTTTCTTGCGGATAAAAAAGGGAATGACAGAGCCGTTGGACCCCATCACATTCCCATAACGAACCACCGAAAAATTGATGGAATCTCTTCCACGAATATTATTTGCTGCAATAAATAATTTATCGGAACACAGCTTCGTGGCCCCGTATAAATTGATAGGCGCTGCAGCCTTGTCCGTAGATAAAGCTACGACTCTCTTAACATCTGTTTCTAAACACGCATTGATTAAATTCTCGGCACCCAAAACATTGGTCTTGACACATTCCATGGGATTGTACTCGGCGATGGGAACATGTTTCATGGCTGCGGTATGAATCACATAATCAATTCCTTTGAGTGCTCTTTTCAAGCGATCAAAATCCCGAATATCCCCAATAAAATAGCGAAGTGCTTTGTGTTTTTGATCCGAAAACTCCTGATTCATTTGGAATTGCTTTTGCTCATCTCTTGAAAGAATCACAAGTCTTTTGATTTCTGGATAAATCGCCAAAATCCGACGAACCAAAGCTTTTCCTAAGCTTCCCGTTCCTCCGGTGATTAATATAGATTTCTGATTTAACATCTTCTTTCTTTACTTTTCAATTATAGTCTATTGTCAACTTGAGCTTTATCAAACATTCCTTTAATATCAAAAACGACACTATCGGGCGTCTTCTTTAATGCTGCCAAATCCAAAGATTTAAATTCGGTATGGGCCACTGCTAAGACGACTGCATCATAAGACGCTATTGTCTGTATGGGAACAATCCCGTATTCTTCTTCTACTTCTTGCGTATCCGCATGTGGGTCATAGACTAAAACCTTCATGCCGTATTCCAACAATTCATAAGCAATAGTGGGCACCATAGAATTACGAATATCCGGACAGTTTTCCTTAAACGTAACCCCCAAAATCAGTACTTCCCCTCCGGCAATGGGTAAATTTTTCCGACTCATCATCTTGACGAGTTTACCCGCAATAAAATGCCCCATATTATCGTTTACGCGACGCCCGGCTAAAATCATCTCCGGATTAAACCCAACTTCCTGTGCTTTATAAGCCAAATAATAGGGGTCCACACCAATACAATGGCCTCCTACTAACCCGGGTTGAAATTTTAAAAAGTTCCATTTGGTTCCTGCGGCTTCTAAAACCTCGTTGGTATCCAAGCCCAATCGATCAAAAATAAGGGCCAATTCATTTACAAAAGCAATATTGATGTCTCTTTGAGTATTTTCGATCACCTTTGCCGCTTCTGCCGTTTTGATATTGGAAGCTTTATAAATTCCCGCTTCGATTACGGTTCCATAAAGTGCGGCAACATCTTCCAAGACTGCTGGAGTAGAACCCGAGACTATTTTTAAAATCTTAGTAACCGTATGCTCTTTATCGCCCGGATTGATGCGTTCCGGGCTGTAGCCCAAATAAAAATCTTGATTGTAGTTTAATCCCGACTCCTGCTCTAAAATAGGCAAACAAACTTCTTCAGTCGCTCCGGGATAAACGGTGGATTCATAAATGACCGTATCCCCTTTTTTAAGAATACTCCCTACCGTTTGAGAAGACTTTTGCAACGGAGTTAAATCCGGAATTTTATTCTCCGTTACCGGAGTGGGAACGGTGATGATATAATAGGTGCAGGACTTTAAATCGGCAATCTCCGTGGTTACGATCAAAGATTTTCCAACAACTTCTCGTAAAGCGTCACTCTCAATTTCAAGGGTATCGTCTTGAAATGCTTGTAAGGCAGCCACTCGTTTCGCATTAATATCAAAACCACCCACCTGAAAGTGTTTGGCAAATGCCACAGCTAGGGGAAGGCCTACATAGCCCAGCCCGATAATTCCTATTGTTTTTTCTTCTGTTTTCAATACTTATAAATTCAATGAAGCACTAATCTTAAAATAGTCTGTGTACCATTGGAGAAACTTCCCTACACCCTCTTGGATGGAAGTTTGGGGTTGATACTGAAAAGCTTCTACAAAAGCATCCATATGGGCATAGGTTTGAGGAACATCCCCGGGTTGGATGGGCATCAGGTCCATATCAAAAGTCTTCCCTGTAATGACTTCAATGGTCCGGATAAAATCCATCAGTTTCACCGGGTTATTATTCCCAATATTATATACTCGATTGGGAGCTGCAGTGGGGTTTTGAGCGGTCTTTTCTGTTGGAGCTTGAGCCGGATTCATAAGCACACTAATCACCCCCTGAACGATATCATCCACATAAGTAAAGTCGCGGAGCATTTCCCCCCGATTAAACACTTGTATAGGCTTCCCCTCAAAAAGCGCTTTGGTAAATAAAAACAGGGCCATATCGGGTCGGCCCCAAGGACCATACACAGTGAAAAAGCGAAGACCTGTCGTGGCTATGTCGAATAAATGCGCATAGGTATGCGCCACCAATTCATTCGATTTTTTGGTAGCGGCATAAAGGGAAATGGGATGGTCAACGCTATCAGTGGTCTTGTAGGGCAAGTCTAAATTCCCCCCATAAACAGAGGAACTCGAAGCATAGGAAAAATTGCGGATCCCGTGCTGACGAACTGCTTCTAAAACGTGCTGAAAACCAACGATATTAGCATCGATATAAGCCATGGGGTTTTCAATAGAATATCGCACCCCGGCTTGAGCGGCCAGATGACAAACCGCATCAATATTATTTTCAGCAAATACTTGCTCAACTTGGGTTCGATTGGACAAATCGACTCGGTAAAAACGAAATTTTGGATCGGTCTGCGAATGTTCCACCAAATCGCCCACAGCCATTTTTTTATAAATCCCCAACTGATTCAAACGATCCCATTTGAGTTGTGGGTCGTAATAGTCATTCACCGAATCCATCCCCACAACTTCAAGCCCCATGGCCAAGAGTTGTTGACTCAGATGAAAACCAATAAAGCCAGCGGCTCCGGTTACTAATATTTTAGTCGGCTTTTCCAATGCGATAGACCTGAAGTTGTTTGGTGGGATTTAAGTTTTTAGGTAAAATATTTCGCCCGTCAAAAAGTTTAACGGGTTTAATCATTTGCTTAGTAAGGGTTTGCCAGTCGTAAGTTTTAAATACATCCCACTCGGTGAGGATCGCCACCCCAAAAGCGTTTTCAATGGCTTCCTCTGGGGAATAATGCACGATTAATCGCTCGAGTTTAGCTGTAGGATCTTGCCCGTGATATTCGTTTAGTAGACAGATATCATCGCGCATTCGGGCTTCGGATACCATAGGGTCATATACATGAATTTCGGCGCCTTCCTCCAACAACTGATCGGCTATATAGATCGCTGCCGATTCGCGGGTATCGTTGGTGTCTTTTTTAAAGGCCCAGCCCAGTAAAGTAATTTTCTTTTGATTGACCGTTCCGTTGAGTCCATCAATAATCCTTTTGGTAAATCGACTTTTTTGATAGTCATTGATTTTTACCACCTGATGCCAATATTCCGCCACTTCCTCCAGTCCGTAAAATTGACATAAATACACCAGATTTAAAATATCTTTCTGAAAACAACTGCCGCCAAATCCTATCGAGGCTTTCAAAAATTTGGGGCCGATACGGCTGTCTAAGCCCATCGCTTGACCCACTTCCTCGACATCGGCACCCGTTTTTTCGCACAAAGCCGATAAGCTATTGATAGAGGAGACACGCTGGGCAAGCATGGCATTGGACGATAATTTGGACAACTCTGAAGACCATACATTCGTGGTTACAATTTTTTCTCTTGGAATCCAATTCTCGTATACGGAGACTAGAGCTTGCAAGGCTTCCTGTCCGGAAGGGGTTTCATCGCCTCCGATCAAAACCCGATCCGACTGGAACAAATCCTGAATCGCTGTTCCCTCGGCTAAAAACTCGGGATTCGACAGTACTTCAAACCGGACCCCATTGCCAGAGCCTTCTAGTACTTCCTTGATTTTTTCGGCTGTCCGCACCGGAAGAGTCGATTTTTCAACTACAATTTTATCGGTGGTGGCTACTCGGGCAATATCTCGAGCACATTTTTCGACATAGGTCAAATCTGCCGCCATTCCCTTCCCGGCACCATAGGTTTTGGTGGGGGTATTCACTGCCATAAAAATCATCTCTGCCCGATCGATCGCCGCATACACTTCTGTGGAGAAAAAGAGATTACGACCTCTGGCTTCGGCAACGACTTCTTTGAGTCCCGGTTCATACACGGGGAGTTGATCCAAATCGTCTCCATTCCAGGCCGCAATTCGTTCTGCATTGATGTCCACCACAGTCACCCGAATATCAGGACACTTCAGTGCAATCACGGCCATCGTGGGGCCTCCTACATATCCGGCACCAATGCAGCAAATTTCTTTAACCTTCATTTTTAGCAATACGTTTTCGGATGCCACTGGACGAATATTCGTGGTCTCTGGAATTGTAATAAATATCTATTCCCTTTTGTTCACAATAGGCTTTGCCCGTAAATTCTTTGTCCTGATATTCCTCTCCAATAATGCGAATATCGATTTTAAAACTCCGCAAAATTTCATCGAGGTCTTTTTCTGTGACATAAGGAACCACCTCATCTACAAATTTACAGGAGCTCACCTGGATATATCGTTCAATGACACTCTGTACGGGCTTGTTTTTTTCTTTTCGATCCAAACTGGGGTCTAGCTGGAGGCCGACAATTAGATAATCACAAACGGTTTTGGCTTCTTCCAACATCTTTACATGCCCGGCATGAAAGAAATCAAAGGTAGAGAAGGTAATCCCTACCGTATTATTTTTCGGATTTTTCGGTCTCATATAAAATAATGTGTTTTTGCGTCGGACTAAAGGTTGGAGATAAATAAAAACTCACTTTTCGTCCAATGGTTTTTTCTATTTTTTCCTCTAAATTTTGAATGTAGGTCGTATTGAGTTCGTCTCCGATAAGGAAAACTTCAATATGTCCGCTATCAATGCCTTTGGCATAGCTGCCAATCAAGACGATTTTTTGAATATTCCCAATACGGGAAACTACAGTTTCCACGATATCTTCAATCCCTAAATGTTTCATCACCACCTTTTGCATCACTTCAAATAGGGGGTGTTGGCTATTGGCCTGATAATGGATTTTATTGTTTTGTTTTTCTTTTTGAAGGTAGCCCGCCTGATGCAGATGGTTGAGCTCTTTCCGAATAGCATTCGTCGATTCACCCATTTCTGTGGCTAAGCCATTGAGGTAGCCCTGATTGGCTTGGGAAACAAAAAACTTGATGACCAACCGGAGTCTTGTTTTCGAAGTGATCAGTTCCCCAAGCATATAAAGAGTATCTTAATTACTTGCGCAAATGTATAAAAAAATATTTTAATCAAGTACAAAAAGTGCTTGTTATTGGTTTACACAGCGATTGCGATATTCCGCTTTGGCCTGTTCAAATCCGGCCAAAGCCGCGATTTTGAGCCATTCACAAGCTTTATCTTTCTGTCCCAGATTGAGATAAACCAGTGCTTTCACGTATTCCGATTTCCCTCCGGGTGCTTTAAATACGTTGATCACCGTATCTAACTTTCGCAGGGCACTGGTATAATCTCCTACAGAGAAATAAGACAAGCCTGCGTTTTCAAAATGCTGGTATTGGAAGGGGTCCAGACGACAGGCTTCTTCAAAAAGTTGAATGGCATCAAAAAAATTCTTTTCCGCATATAATTGTTGCCCTTGATTGGATAACTGTGCGGCTTTTTCACTCTCTTCTGGGGACAACACTAAAATGCGTTGGAAGGACTTTAGATCGCTATTGGCGGGAAACATGGCCACGGCTTCAGCAATACGATCCTGCCACAGTTGGGTTTTGGGTGGATTCATATTCACTGCAATAGCAAAATAGTTCCGAATCAAGCTTTCATTTCTACTCTTCTTGATCTTCTCATAAATCACTTCCATTTCTTTTATATCGGAAGTCTCCAGCAGTTGAGACATATATACCGAAGCATGTAAAGCATTCCCGGGTAAATTGTAAAAGGCTTTTTTGGAATAAAACAAGGCACTATCCTTTACGCCAATATCCCGATAAATTTGTGCCTTCATGATTTCGCTGTAAAACAGGTAGGGGTTTGCCGGGGAGCCTTGGTTTAATAACTCCAAGGCACGATTGTATTTTTTGGCATTATAATAGTAACGCGCTTTGACAGAAGCTAATGGAATGGTCGTTACTGTAATATTCGGAATCGGAGGCAGGGCTTGCTCTACCTCATTTAAGGTCAATGAATACTGATTGGAATTAAAATCTCTAAGCAATACCAACTGACTTTGTAGGGATTTATACGCCATGTTATTGACATGTACCGTAGGTGCAACCAACAATAAGGGTACAACCATAGCGGAGATGGTGAATCGTTTCAAAAGGCGATTTTCCTTGGGTTGAGGGTTCCCTTTCCAAGAAACTATGGCCAACACTAAAGTTAGGGGGGCAAGTACTTGTGGACGAGCGATCGGGAAGTTCAAATTGGAATCAATAAAATAGACCCCCATATAGGCCAAACATAAACCATAAAAAAGTAATTGATCGTCGGGGAGATCTTTTCGAGCTAAAATTCGAAGCAAATAAATCCCGGTAATCACAAAAATTCCAAAATAGAGTAGAAAGCCAAGGATTCCGAGTTCTGCCCCCAATTGAATAAAATCGCTGTGCGCATGATAAGGCACGATATAGCCGCTAATATCGTTCCGGTCATAATATATGGACTTGAGCTTCCAATTCCCCAAGCCTACTCCTATAATCGGAGAACTTTTGATTTGTTTGGCTACAGAAGAATAATACCGCAATCGTTTGGTGATCGAGCCATCCGCTTTGGTGACAGAAATCGTAGACGCTCTTCTAATTATATTTCCATCATTCCTATTGGAAAAGTAAATTTGATTAATTCCAACGGCGAGAATCAGTGGAAGAATCAATAAAAGTATTTGGATAATGGGCTTCATTTGCTGGCTCCTTTGCCGACGAAACAAATTAATGCTGGCGAAAACCACCAGCATCAATAGCAAGGCGATATAGGATGCACGGCTGTCAATAAAAGTGAGACACAATATCCCTAAAAAAACTAAAAATGTAAATACAGTCTTCCAAAGCTTGCGCTTTAATGAAACAGCTAAATACAACGCAAAGGGAATTTTCCCGGCAATGGAAAAGGCGGTGATGTTTCGGTTGGCAGTTACTCCTTTTAGGTTCCCTGAATTAAAAGTATTGGCTTGATACATTTCAACGACCTGAGTTAACACAGCATACACTTCAACCGCTAAAATGATTGAAAGTAAGACTGAAATAAACTGAAATTTCTTCGGGATTAATTGCAAATAAATAGCTATAAAAAAGAACATAAAAAAGGTGTTGAACTGGCGCCCCAAATTCAACAATACTTCGGTGGGATTAATGGCATAGAAATAGGAAAGCCCGGCCCAAACGATAAATCCAAAATAACAGAGCGTTACCCACCGTTGGGATACTTCTCGAAAAAAAGTGCCAAACGCTTTGTGATAGATCAGTACCCAGACGCCTGCGAGAGTGTTTAAAATACTCATGGACAACCACTGAGGAGCAATTTTATCCACAGCTCCCCAGTTGGGAACAAAGCCCAAACAGAGATACAAAATGATCAATGCATAGGCAACAAACTGATGTTGTGAAGAAATTTTTTGTGTACTCATAGAAATAAACAGCAAATTTGTAAGGCAAGATAACTATAAATCCGGTGTCCCTTGTGACCGTTTTTAGAGATTATTAACATAGATTTCAGGATATGAATTTGTATATCAGCTGTTTTGGATTAAGTGCCTTACTGGCCTATGGCATCCAACACCTTTTTTTGCGCTTCAATCGGGTCGATCGAGTCAATCAACGCTCTTCCCATACAGGGATTGCTACCCGAACGGGAGGAATTGCCATTTTCGGGGCTGTTTTATTGGTATCTCTATTTTATTACCTCCACGGGATTAAACTCTACGATTACGGACTGTTTATTCCCCTGGCCCTGATGTTTGCTATTGGTGTTTACGACGACTTTTATCAGGCCGATTATAAGATCAAACTCTTTATACAACTGATCGGGGCAAAAATCCTGATCGATCAGGGCTATCTGATCGATTATTTCCATGGAGTATTCGGCTGGTATGAAATGAGTCGGATCGGTTCCCAACTCTTTACCGGCTTTGTGTTTTTAGTGATTGTAAACGCCTTTAATTTTATCGATGGTCTAGACGGGCTGGCCATTACCCAAACGCTTAAGGCATTATTCTTATTTGTTTTTTTTACGGTCTCTCCACATTCCTTATTCCCCTTGATTGGATTGGTGGGAGCGGCAATATTACCGTTGTATTACTTTAATTATAAAAAACACGGCAAAGTTTTTTTAGGCGATGGCGGATCGCTTTTTTTAGGGACGTTAATGGCCATTTTAGCCTTTGAGTTTTTGGACCCTTCTACCCCCATCACTGTAGAAGCACACCAGGCTTGGCTATCCATTTTTATCTTAGCCTACCCACTGTTGGATTTACTCCGAATCTTTATCGTCCGCCTAAGGGCCGGAAAATCTCCCTTTCAGCCCGATGCCAATCATTTACACCACTTATTACTCAAAAAACTCAAAAAACACGCTTGGGTGGTGGGCACTATTCTTTTTCTCGAATTACTCATGATCGGTACTTTTGTGGGCATCTCCAGTCTATTTTAAAAATATTTAGGCATAAAAAAACCTCCCCGAGGGGAGGTTTGTTATTAAAGGAATCTAAATACTAGTTTCCATCCGCTAACATATCCAACTCTTCATTGTTGGTGAAGTCACCATCAATTTCATCGTTGTTATTGTGCAATTGGTCATCAGCATTTCCTGCAGTTCCATCCGCACCATTTTGTGCAGCGGTATCCGCACTTGGAGTATCTCCAGTTCCATAATCAAATCCAAACGAGAAGGATACATTCCCCGAACGTCCTGTCTGGTTCAAATAGTAATTTACAAAGGCTTTGAAACCTGATAATGCAGAAGTAGCAACAGTTAAGCTGGCAGCAACATAGGTTGTTGTTCCAGTGGCTGCTGTCGCATCTGTATACGTAGCATCTACATCATTATTGGTTACTGTAACACCGATATTAGCCAAGGTAGTAGCCATCTCATTCGGGTTAGAGCTAATAGATGGAGCAGTGATGCTCGCCAAATCTGCATTGTTATCAATAGTAATGGTCGCTACTTTAGTCAAAGAGCTCATATTGAGTGTAGTTAAAGAAGCGTTCCCTGCTACGATTACAGTTGAAGCAGGACCTGGCTGTACATGTCCATGTCCAAAAGTAAATGAGGTCATATCATCATTATTGGTGATATCCAAAATTCGGATTTTACCTGCAGTAGTCAAGCTTTCTAATGTTGTATTACTCACATTAAGAGAGCTCAATACACTTGTAGAACCAATAACAATAGAAGTAAGAGAAGCATTTCCAGTTACGGTAATATCATTGTCTTGAGCCGTAAGGTCTGCATTAGCTTTTCCTGTGACATTAAACGTAGCTATTCTAGCCCCTGTAGAAATATCCAAATCTGAATCCTGAGCAGATACAGTTAATGAGTTATAAGTAGTAAAGTCTGTATGATTAGCTGTATCACTAACAGAACCAACGCTTACGGTAGCGTCAGCTGCAATATCAATAGTGTTTCCATCTTTCAACTGAACCGCCGTAAAAGTAACCACAGCAGGGCCAGTAATGGTACCGGCGTTTGTAGTAAGCTCTGGGAGCGTCATTGCAGTAGCGTCATTAACAAGTAGAGCCGCTCCAGCTGCAATTGTATCTACATTAGGAGACGTAAAAGTATCTACGGTTGCTGTAAGGTTTGCATTAATTTCATCTCCATTCATGGCTAAAGAACCTCCATTACCTGTAAGAGTTACAGCTTGGTTGATGTTTCCTCCAAGAGTTGTAGTAGAAGCCGTTACAGTAAGTACTGAAGAGGCATTGCCTGTTAAAGCAAAGGTTCCTAAAGCTGAATCAATCGTCAATGCTGCACCAGAAGTATTTCCTCCGATAGTAGTATTACTGGAAGTGAAAGTAGTAGCAGATGTTAACGAAACATTTCCGGTGATAGCAATACTCGACCCAGAAAGAGTCGCAACATTAGCAACCACTCCTCCGGCAACAGAAATTGCACCGTCAGTTGTGATTGAAGTATCAGAAGCGCCCCCAGAAATTGCAGCTACAGAGACTGCACCATCTGCAGTTAAAGTAGAAGAAGCAATTGTTGCACTTGCAATAGCAATTGAAGTAGCGCTAATCGTTCCAGAAAAGTTATCATCAGCAGTAGAGGTAAAACTACCTTGTGCCAATTGAACTACTGATGGAATTGAAAGCCCTCCGATATTAACGCTTGTCGCGTTATTTAAAATTAACATATTGGATGCAGCTCCAGTGCCAACGAATAAATCTCCCTCTACGTCAGAAATATTACTCAGGTCAATGGATGTAATACCCACATCACTTAAAATAACCACATCTCTAACAGAAGTAAGGGAAGGAAATGAAATAGCTGCCTCGATTGCATCAAAGGAAAGGTTTCCGGTAATAGTTGTAATTGCATCAATACTGGAAAGACCTTGAAGAGTTACACTTCCATCTGCGTATGTTAAATTACCAAATGCGATAGTTGTACTCGAAGCATTTGTTAATAGAATATCAGACCCGGAAAGTCCCTGAATAACTGTTCCAATCATTGTAGTGATCGCATTGATACGAGCCAAATTCGCTGTAGTGTTAAGCTCATCACCCGCACCATCGATATCGATGATCACATTCCCCTTAACAATAACAGAACTTACCACATCAGTGTCTGATTCAAAAGTAAATAATGTCTCTGCATAGTCAAGTTCTGCAAGGTTCGTGATACGAACGTCTTGCTCGATAATAGCAGCTCTGTCAAGAAGATCTTGTATAGCAGCCCAGATATCATCGATTTCTTCTTCGAGGTTGAGAACTTCTGCGTCGATATCTGCAGTAGCAGCATCTACTTGAGCTTGAACATCGATGTTGTCCACTGCCGTACGAACCGCAGCTAGGTTAGTTTGCAATGCTGCCAAATCAGACATTAACTGTCCAATAGCAGTAGCATTGTTCGTTGTCCCTGTTTGTAAATCTTGGACACTCTGACTAAGCGCAGCAAGACCTGTGGTCAAATCAGCGATGTCATTCTCAATATCAGTCAATCCACCTAATTGGGTTTGGAGACGTTCGATCTCCGTATTAAGCGCATCAAACTGATCATCATAGTTCTGGCAGCCGACAAGTACTCCTGCGAGTGCCAAGAAACTTAATAAACCTTTTTTCATTTGATAGTAATTAAGATTAGTTAAAAAAGTGTTTTTAATAAACATTTATCTGTAGCAAATACTATGCCAAAACTTGTAATCCTTTGAAAAAACAATGGTTTTTTGGCTTTTGTGAATGCCAAAAGATGGATTGACTCATATTGATATATGAAACAGGTCCTTAAAAAAGCAGGAATCCAACAAGAGGTCCAAGCGGCCCGATACGACGGCAAAAGCAAACGAAAAATTTACGGGACTTTCCCCAAATATGAAGTGATGAGTTCTCACGACCTGCGCCGATCTTTTGCCACCAATTTTTTTGGAAAAATCCCCACCCCTATCCTGATGGAAATGACCGGACATACCCGTGAAAGCAGCCTGATGAAATATATCGGTCGCAATCCCAACCGAGACGCCCAGGCAGATACTTTTATGGAAAAAATAGCTTCTTTATCGGCTTAAACTCAAGGGTTTTGTACCTTTAAACAGAACTTTTGTAGCGATGTATTTAAGCGAGTCTGAAGAAATTGTTGCCCTGATCGTAGCGGCTTTAATCGTAATGGGGTTTGTGATCCAAACTTATCAGGAGATCAAGACCACAGTAGCCGAAGAAAAAGCCAAACACGCCCAGAAAAAAGCCGATGAAGAAAAGGTGAAACAACTGATCGAATATTTGGATACCAAAAACGAATTGATACAGACCGTCCTAAGGACTCAAAAGAAAATCGATCAGGAAAAATAAAAAATTTAATCTTATATTTGTACCTACAACAATTGTAAATACAACTATGAAGCATCTATGATTAAGCTAAAATCACAGAGCGATGTGATCCATGGGAATGTTCCATCTGAACTTTGAAAACAATATTAACCAATGAAAAAGACTTTATTTCCGGCAGAAGAACGCGGGCATGCCAATCACGGCTGGCTGAAGAGTTATCACAGCTTTAGTTTTGCTAATTATTTCAATCCAAAGCGAATGAACTTTGGGGTTTTACGGGTATTAAACGATGATTATATTGCGGGTGGAGGCGGCTTTGGTACACATCCGCACGACAATATGGAAATCATTACCATTCCTTTTGCGGGCGATTTGGAACACAAAGACAGTATGGGCAATGTGGGAGTGATCCGTGAGGGAGACGTCCAGGTGATGAGTGCAGGAACCGGAATTTTGCACAGCGAATACAATAAAAATGCGGATCAGGAAGTGCATTTATTTCAAATTTGGGTGTTCCCCAACCAAAAAAATGTGACGCCCCGCTACGACCAAATTTCGATTGCAGACCTTAAAACCAACAACAGCTGGTATCAGATTTTATCCCCAAACCCAGAGGATCAAGGGGTTTGGATCCACCAGGACGCTTGGTTCCATTTAGGAGATTTTGCCGAACAAACCTCCTTGGATTATTCCCTCCAAAAAGAAGGCAATGGCCTCTTTGCTATGATAATTGAAGGCCGTGCGGAGGTAGCGGGCAGCTCTCTTGAAAAACGAGATGCCATTGGTCTTGAACAAATGAATACGGTAGAGTTTAAAGTGGCCCCCAACAGTCGTCTTTTATTGATGGAAGTCCCTTTACAATTGAATTAAATGCTCCTATGAAAGACCTTAGTTTACTCGAATTCACTCAACATCTGGAACGTAAACTGGCCCAAGGGAACTATAAGGACTCAGTTCACAAAATCACCTTGATAACCACCCTTTCCACTATCGAAAAAACTCTTCGGGAGGATTTTTAATGCATTCCAATCCTTCAACGACTTAGATTTTTAACTTTGGGAAGAATCAAAATTTAAGCACAGAAGGGATGCATTGGATCGATACGGCTCGAGGATTTTTAGGTTTAATGGTTTTATTGGGACTGGCTTACGCAATGAGCAGCCATCGCAAACAGATTCCCTGGAAAACTGTAGGACTGGGTTTGCTTTTTCAATCCACAATCGTAATTGGAGTCCTCTACTGGGACGGACTGGCATTGGTTTTTGAAATTTTAGGCCAGTTTTTTATTAAGGTTTTGGAATATACCGGTGCCGGGACAAAAATGCTTTTAGGCGAATTGGGAGACGTAAAGGGACGCGGATTTATTTTCGTTTTTCAGGCGCTTCCTGTGATCATCTTCTTTTCTGCCTTAACCTCGATACTCTACTATTTTGGAATCTTACAGGCTCTCGTGAAAATCTTAGCTAAGGGGTTATCCCGGGGTTTAAAAATCAGTGGAGCGGAGAGTCTTTCTGTTGCGGGAAATATTTTTTTGGGACAAACCGAAGCCCCTTTATTGATCAAGGCCTATTTAAAAAAAATGTCTCGCTCCGAGTTGTTTTTGGTCATGGTTGGCGGGATGGCCACAGTAGCCGGAAGTGTGATGGGAGCCTATATCAGTTTTTTGGGGGGAAACGATCCCGAAGCCCAGCTCGCCTTTGCCAAAAGCCTATTAGCAGCTTCGGTGATGGCGGCCCCGGGGGCTGTAGTGATTGCTAAAATTATGGTTCCCCCGGAGGGAACGATCGATACCCTAGTAACCATCCCCAAACAAGAGGCCGGAAACAACCTCTTAGATGCCATCACCAACGGGACACAAGAAGGGGTGCGTATGGCGGTCAATGTAGCGGCGATGTTATTGGTCTTTATTGCCTTAATTGCAATGCTTAGTGGAATTTTAAAAGGAATTGGCAGCATCGGAGGACTCAATGGATGGATCGCTGCCCATACCCCTTACGACGCTTTATCTCTTGAATTTTTATTGGGGTATCTCTTTGCACCATTGATGTGGCTCATGGGTGTGCCTGCTCCGGACATAGCACTGTTGGGACAGCTCTTAGGGATCAAACTGGTGGCAAGCGAGTTTGTCGCCTATGCGCAACTGGCAGATCTGAAAAATCTTGTTGTGGGGGGGTTGCACTCCCAAAAATCAATTCTTATGGCTTCCTTTATGCTTTGTGGCTTTGCCAATTTCGCTTCCATCGGGATCCAAATTGGAGGGATCGGAATTTTAGCGCCCGAACGGCGTACCGACTTAATCGCCCTCGGGCCCAAAGCAATGATTGGAGGAACTTTAGTCTCTCTGATCTCTGCCACAATCGTCGGGATGGTCATGGCTTAATCAAAATTTAAATATTGGAATTGACGGTATAACAAGACTCCTGAAATCAGCGCAATTCCAATCAACAAGACCCCCATTAAGTTTTCCCCATAAATACACTTCCCGGTACCAAATAGCAAAGCATAAGTTCCCACAACTCCGAGGATCATACAAAGAAGGGAACGAGATAAATCGTTTTTGGGCAAATCATTCGGGAATTGAGTTGGTTCTTTTTGCATTAAAAATTGTTTCCAACTCCGACTACTGGGTCGTACTTTCGCATAAAATCGCAGTAAAACTGCATCCTTTTCCGGAGGAGTTAAGTAAGTTACCGTTACCCAAATCAGGGTGGTGGTTCCCACCCCAATCAACAATTTAGTGGAGGCAGGCAATCCAGTCCCAAATCCGAATTCGAGAATTAAAGCCATAAGAAAAGAGCCCCCCATCGCAGCAATTTCACTCCAAACGTTGATCCGTACCCAAAACCACCGTAAGAGAAACAAAAGCCCCGTTCCCGCTCCAATCTGCAGAAGCATTTGAAAAGCCTGAAGAGCCGATTGTAATTGCAATGCCAAAAAGCAAGAAAGGAGTGTTAAGCCCAGAATGCAAACCCGACTGGCAATTATCAGTTCACGTTCGGTAGCATCGGTTCGAAAAAATCGTTGATAGAAATCATGGATGATATATGAAGTCCCCCAATTCAGATGGGTGGAAAGTGTAGACATAAATGCAGCCATCAGAGCGGCTAACATTAGGCCAAAGAGCCCTTTGGGTAAATAAGAGAGCATGGCTGGAAAAGCCAAATCGTGGTTGATAATGGCCGGGTCTAAAGCTGGAAAAGCCGCTTGGATATCCGACAGGTTCGGAAAAATAACCAAAGAAGCCAATGCAATCAAGATCCAAGGCCAGGGCCGTAAAGCATAATGCATCAGATTAAAGGCCAAAGTGGCCCAGAGGGCGTGTTTTTCATCTTTGGCGGAAAGCATTCGCTGAGCAATATAGCCTCCCCCTCCCGGTTCGGCTCCGGGATACCAAACACTCCACCACTGCACCGCAAGGGGAAGAACAATTAATCCTACCCAAGCATCATAATTATCAATGGCGGGGAACCAATCCATTCGCGACTGGACTGCCGGAACTTGTAGCAATTGCGAAACTCCACCCACTTGTGGCAAATCCAACAGAAAAATGGCCGCAGCAATCGTAGCTGCCATCGCCAGGAAAAATTGAAAAAAGTCAATAATTATAACTCCCCTTAGTCCCCCCAATAGGCTGTACACTAGGGTGATGGCAGCCCCTATAAACAAGGCTTCAGTCGCATAACCCGGCCAAAGGATTCCCAATATTTTTAGTGCAGCCAGGCAAACGCTGGCCATAATCATCACATTAAAAAACAACCCCAAATAAACCGCTCGAAAACCCCGCAGTATAGCAGCCCCGCGGCCCCCATAGCGCAACTCATAAAAAGACAGGTCGGTGAAAACTCCGGAACGCCGCCAAAGTTTGGCGTAAATAAAAACGGTACACATGCCTGTGAGCAGAAAACACCACCACAACCAATTTCCGGCAACGCCATGTTCTCGGACCAGTTGAGTCACCAGATTGGGGGTATCTGCCGAAAAGGTCGTCGCAACCATGCTAACGCCCAACAGCCACCAAGGCATTTGTCTTCCCGAAAGAAAAAAATCCTGAAGCGTTCCACTCGAACTTCGGGAAAACCACCATCCCAAAAGGAGGGTTAACCCAAAATAAATGACAATTATTGCAGTATCTAAGTTGTGAAGATCCATTCCGTTATATTCTGTTGGGTTCTTAAAAGTATTATAAAAAAAGAGAAAGCCAAGTGGGTCCATTGCATTTGATCAGGATCTAAACTACTTTTGATTTTATGAAAACTTTTGCATATACATCCTTTTACATATGCACCCTGCAATGGTTGGTTGCCTTATTTACCCTGTGTGGGTGCTTAAGAACTTATGCTCAAGAAAAAAAACCAACTCCCGTTAAAGGCTTAATGAAACCCAAAGATCAAGGATCACCGCTTTTGATTAAAAAGCCAGACAACGCTTTCTTAAAGCAAATGGGCACCGACAAAACCTACCAGTTCGAAAGTGAAAAACCCGAAGGGAAGAACCTGAATATGACCCCAGAGGAACAGTTTTTGGATCCCGCAGATGACTATCTTCGAAAGCTGAAAAATTCAAAAGAACGGGAACAAAAAGCACCAAACTACAAAGAAGACCAATATTTAGGGGATCTCCGCAGTGAGGGCAAGTTTGTCCGAATTATCTTGCGGGATCATGAACACCCGGATGGGGATCTGATTCAAGTATTGGTCAACGATGTAGTGGTTCACCCCACCATACTCTTAGAATCCCAGTTTAAAATCGTGCAACTGGATTTGGACCCCGGATTTAACAAGATTGACTTTTTAGCCCTCAACCAAGGAGAGTCGGGCCCTAATACGGCAGAGGTCCGAGTTTTTGAAGAAGACGGAAGTTTGGTGGCCGCCAAACGTTGGAATTTGGCCACCGGAGTGAAAGCCACTTATATTGTCGTGAAAGAATAATTAAGCTCGTTTCCACAACCGCCAAGCTCCCAACAAGCAAATTCCTCCGAAAAAAACATAAAGCCAATCCACAAAACTCATCAGCTGGTACATAAAAATCACCTCCCCAAAAGCTCCGAGGGCTAATAACCCCAATAATCCCGCTAAAATTTTGATCCCACGGATTTTCATCATTTTTCGCGATCGGTTTCTTCAGTGGTGGGGTGCGCCGGGATAAAATACATCACGATCACTCCGAGGATTCCAAAGAGAAATCCCAAGGAAAAACCCAGCACCCGAGATCGATTTTTTTTATCGGCAATGTAGTTGCCCCAAGCTCCCATGAGAACTCCCATGGCTAAACTAAAATAGAGCGTTTCTTGGGTAATTTCAAGCATTTTGTCGGTCTCGAATATTTTGAATCACAACGATTAAGCTATAGACCAACACTCCAGTAGGCCCAAGCATAAAAGTACACAACAAAGCAGGAATCGCCCAGAAGGAGTTTTGTTGGCGTTCCTGTTGGTCTTTAATCATCCAGGCACCCACCCAAAAATCGAAGCCCAAATAGTGCACCCATCCGGCTGCGGCTGAAGCAGGAGTTGCCTGTAAAAAAAGACTCAAAATCCCGTCTAAAGAACTGAAATCGGCTTCCGACAAGGGCGGGGATTGACTTAAGAAATACAAATAAAAAAAACTCAAGACCAGCGGGACATAGGGATAACGGATCAGCGTTTGAGTGATTTTGTGCTTAGGGAGTACCAATAAAAAAAACCAACACCCCAAAATCACAGTATTACAAAAATTAAAAAGAGATTCGATCATGCTTAAATATATAAACTCTGAAGCACTTAATCACTTATTTTCTAAATCCTCAGAAGATTAAATCAGAAAATATCATTAGCTGTATCAGGATTAGTACCTTAGTGGGCCGATGTTATTATTTAAAACCATACATGGCGAAAGGGTAGACCCCATTACTCACACAGCTAAGATATTAATCAGTCACCCTTATGCACAGATTCATATTGGCTCCGACTCCCAAAACGTTAGCAAAAGAACCAAATACACCACCGTAATTGCCTATCGATTAGGGGGGCGTGGGGTGCATTATATCTTAAGCAAAAGCGAAGTGGAGATCATTCGAGATATGTGGACTCGCTTGTGGAAAGAAGCCGAATTGAGTATCGATGTAGCCGAATGGCTGACCAAACAAATCAGTGTTCGAGTGGAAATTGATATGGACTACAACGGTGATGATAGTTTTAAATCCCACAAACTGATTTCTGCTACCAAAGGATGGGCCAACTCCTTGGGCTATAAAGTCAATATTAAACCTCATAACCAAATCGCTACACGAGCGGCAGACCATCATTGTAAATAAATATGCATATTCTTGTTTTAGCACCGGATGCCTATTATCAAAATTGGAAAAATGCTTTTGAAAAATATGGCAAAGCTCACCAATTGTATTTCGATTTGGAAGAAGGCTTGGCGATTGCTGAAAAAATTGATGTTCTCTTGCTCTGGAAGCATCCACAGGGTTTCCTGAATCGCTTTAAAAATGCTCAAGTATTCTATTCCATGGGGGCCGGTGTAGATCATATTCTATCAGACCCCAGTTATGATTTTCAAACCCCTGTTTGCCGAGTTATTGATCCTTATATGGCCGACGATATGGGGAATTTTTTATTGATGGCCGTCTTAAATTACCATCGGAGAATGCTGGAAATTCAAGCCAATGAACGGCAAAAAAATTGGGACAATACCACCCTTCAAAATATTCCTGTTCGTATAGGGGTGATGGGGATGGGCCACCTCGGCCAAGCCATCGCCGAAAAACTGCATGCGTTAAAATTTCCGGTGGTGGGATATAGCAACACCGCCAAAACCGAGCTGGAATATCGGTGCTACGGTGCAGCAAACATGAATCAATTTTTACAGGAAGTCAATGTGATCATTCTCCTTTTACCCGCCACCCCCAGCACCCAGGGGTTGTTGAATCGAGAATTTTTTGAAAAATGCCATCCGGGAACCTATATCATCAATGTGGCCCGAGGGCCTTTGGTCGTGATTGAAGATTTAATTGAGTCCGTCGATCAAGGCCAACTGAGTGGCGCACTCTTAGATGTTTTCCCCGAAGAACCCCTCCCCAAAACCAGCCCGCTTTGGACACACCCTAAAATTCAGGTGACCCCCCATATCGCAAGTATTACGGCTCCAGAAACCGCAGCCTCCCAAATTTTTAAAAATCTAGAGGGTTTCACCCTAGGGAATCCATTAAACTATCAAGTAGACTTAAGCAAAGGTTACTAAATCCCCAATGCATCCAAAAGTGGAGTCGCTTTAAAACGAACGGGGTCGGTCGTTGGTAAACCAGATTCGTCCGCTATTTGACGGATTTTTTGCTGGGCTTTGTCTAAAGAAAGTTGAGAAGTGTTCACTGAAATTCCCACCACTCGGGCTGCCGGAAAATTCCCTGCCGCAGAAGCTACGGTCTCATTTAGTGCTATAATTTTTGAAAGGGAGGGGATTGGAAAAGCCTCTAAATTTCGAAGATGAGCGTGGTGAGCCGGCATACATAATATCAGATGTGTGGGACAACTGCCTCGCATCAGTGGAAGCGTGGCTGTACTGCCCGGATGCAGCAGCGATCCTTGTCCTTCGATCAATACCCAATCGCTATCGGCTTGTTCCAAAACCGCTTGTTCTACTGCACCACAGGCGTGGTCTACCTTATAGGCGTCTAAAGGGATTCCGGCTCCTGTAATAGTGATCCCGATTTGACCTGTAGCGACAAAACTCACCTTCGCTTTTTTTCGGAGTTGATCATAAACCTCCAAAGCTGTAGTCATTTTCCCAGAAGCCATATCGGTCCCCACAAATAAAACTCGCTTATTGGACAAATTTTTAGCACGCCCGGAGGCAATGGGAGGAATCGATTGAGATACCCGAACATCCCAAATCCACTGATCGGGAGAAAGGTTTTGTTGATATCTGGGAGCTAAAAGATCGTGAAGGCCATTAACAATAGAATACCCTAATTGTAAAGCTTTTTGAATTATCTTATGCCAAGAGTCGGGAATTCTTCCCCCCGAGGGAGCAATCCCTAAAATCAATACCTCTCCTCCTGCCGCTCGGCCTTCCTCAAGTGATCTTAAGATAGGAACCCTACAGAAAAAACCAAGAATTTGGGAAAGTTCATTCCCGGCTTCTTGAGAATCGATCACCCCGACCAAAGGGTTTTTAGTGTAGCGCAAAACCCCGTGCCCCATTTTTCCGAAGTCACTTCGCAAATGACCTTCCATATAAATCACAACAGGCTGTTCTTGTTTAAGCATGATCCTTCAGGTTTAATTGAGTCCCCAGTCCGGGACGATCCGAAACTTGGGTAACCCCTGCATCCCAAAAAAGCCCTTGGGCAGGGTCGGGATTTAAATTATAATGCGAATCTAAATCGATATGATCGATATCCCCCGATAAATGAGCCGCTGCACTTATGGCGATTGAAGACTCGCTCATGCAACCGATCATGGTTTGTAGCCCAAAAGCCTGAGCCGTATGTTTGAGTTTGATCGCTTCTGTGGGGCCCCCGCATTTCATCAATTTTATATTAATCCCATCTACCCAGGTGTGCCATTCTTTTAGGTCTGTAGACAGATGACAGGATTCGTCCACAAAAATAGGGAGTTGTCCTTGTTTTTTTAAGGATTTAAGATTCTTTTCATCCCCTTGTTTTAAGGGCTGCTCCACATATTCTACGCTTCGCTGGGCCAACCAAGGAATCATCTCCAAGGCCTGTTCGCAAGTCCATCCGCCATTGGCATCTACTCGCAGAGCTACTCCTGCCGGGACGTTTTGCAACACCGCTTCCATCATCGCTTGATCCGCTTCCATCCCTAGAGGATTTCCCAATTTGATTTTTAATGCTTGAAATGCGTACTCTTGAAATTTGACCCTTAACTGCTCTGCCACTTCTTGAGGGGGAGTGATACCTAAAGTAATGGAGGTGGCTACGCTGGGCTTGGGTAAGCCCCAAAGGCGATAGAGCGGCAGCTGTGCTTTTTGTCCCCACCAATCCCAAAGGGCCATATCGATAGCCGCATAAACCGTTCGGGGGATTTGCATTGCCATCCCCAATGCATGTGCTTTTGTAGGTGATTTTTCTATTCCTAAAGCTGCTATAAATCGAGTGATTTCCCTTTGAATTTTTTCAGGAGTTAATTCCGGCTGATCGGAAGTTGGGGCCACTTCTCCCCAACCCGTCCACGAGTCCAAACTCAAGCTTATAAAAACATTGTTCGAGGCTTTTCGAACCCCTCGGCTGATCGCCAAAGGGATTTTTTTTTGCAAGGTGACGCTATAGCATTGGACTTCCCACATGGGCACAAGATAAACTTTTCTCAAGGAGAAAATTACTAACGTAATACTTGCTTAAACTTAACAAGATCTTAATCCAATCCGCCGAAAATTCAAAGAAATTTAACCGGCTTTGGAACAAAGCCCATGTGCCTATATCTTAACCAATACCAAACAGGTAGATTCTATTGAGCAATTAGATGGGATTCAATTAGTGATCGAAAAACAAGCCCTGTTTGAAAATCACATCACCCGATTATACCGCTTGGCAGACTGCCCTACTCGTTTGAAATAATTTTCATATTTCGGATGCATACCGAAAATGATGCATCATTGGGAATATCGTGCTTAGTAAAGATCAAGGTAAAATCTTCCACCTGTGGAATGGGAATGATGGCTTCCTCAAATTCGGTAACTGTATTGGAGGTTTCTTCCCAAATAGGAGGTAGTTCCGAAGCGTCGATACTTAAATCCGTTGAAGGGAAAAAAGAAACGGAGAGCTTGGTGGAAGTTTCATCTGTGGTGGCACTGCGGTATTCAAATTTATATTCGAAAATTAAACTTTTCTCAGATCGGGTGAAGCCGCTAAAGGCCTTCGACACCGATGAATCTCCATCCAATGTAAAAAAGGCCAACATACTGTCCGGACAACTGGAATACGTATGTTGTGAGGGCGGTACCCAAAGTGAGGCATTCGCAGGGGTCTCATCTTCAAGTCTCCAATTGGAATCACTGACCGTACCAGTAGTAGTCACCTGACTTCCCCAATTTTCTTGATACTCAAATTTGACATAATCCCGACGGGTACTCAAATCGTAGTTCGTTTGGTTAGACACCCCGTGAGTTACAGTGTAACGCCCAAAAGGGAAAAACCCCACCTTAACACTGATGGGCGACACGGCATCGTTTGCACGACCTCTCATGATTAAATGGGGTACATTATTAATAGTGTCTATAGTCGAGGAAACAGACGCCACCTGAATATTATCGACAGGAATGGGTCTGCCGTCAAAGTCTAATGGGATCCCACGCTCAAATATCCAAACCAGACTGTCGTAGTTTTGAGCAGTGGAAATAAAGGTAACGGAAACCACGTCAGAAGTGGACATCCGATTCACATTTCTCAGGACGGTTTGCTGGGAAGAAATGAAGTTTGCAGTGAGCTCACCTTCCCGATCGTTGGGATTCCCGGTAGGCCCAATATATTCATAGACCGGTTCAGGGTCTGGGTCTTCTTCGATGGTATTTCCACAAGAAAACACGGCCAGAATGATCCAGCAATACAGTAATTTGTAAAAAAAATCCCCCCACATTGTAGTACAAAAGTAGCTATTCCTAGATTAAGTCAACTGTTTGGTTGAACTTTAACACAAAATACAACAGTTTTTAGGTCAAAAAAAAACCTTCGGGAAGTAGTCCCAAAGGTTCATAACCATAAACCAATTCATTCAGTGAAGAATTGTATAACAAAAATATAACATTCTCAAACATTATGAAAGCATAATAATTGAGATCATAAGTATTTTAACATAATTTTGAGTTTAATTCAATTAAAGAAGAGGATTCAACGTAAATAGCAGTATTCCGGTGAAAATCTTTAATTTTGTCTTATGAATTTTAAGTGGTTAAGGTTTGGAGTGGGGCTGTTGGGGCTGTCTTTTTTCCAAAATTGTACCCCCTTAGCGGAAGAACTTGTGGATAACACCAGTCCGATTACTCTGAGAGAACGACTTCCGGCCATCTTACGACAAAACGAAGATCAATTTACCTGGTATGATACCAATGGGGGGAATGTAAGCTCCCGGGTCAAATTTCAACTCTTAAGCAATATAGTTTTGGACAGTATTGTTTGGGTTTTTCCCGGAGCTACTCCCGAACGTTTAGATGGGACACTGCAAGCACAAACCGACTTCCAGGGCTATGGAACATTTAGACCCTATGTGGCTTTGACACAAATCGACTCTACCTCCTCTTCTCGAACACGCATTATTCGAGACACCCTATATGCAAATCCCATCCAAGTAAATTACAGTGAAAACGATTGGAATTCCTATCAAAGTACAGGACCAGATGTATGGGAAAACTTTGGCCCGAGTAATATTTTAATCGGACGTGATACTCTGGTCGCCCAGAATACTGATTCGCTGATGATTACCAAAAGGTTTGAGGGCCTGAACGGGAAAGACGCCAAATTGAAATTCAGTTTTAAAGTAAGTAAAAACCTTCCGGCTCAAGCAGGAACTGGAGGAGCCAAAAAGTTTTCCATTTTGATCGATGATTTTGAACGTTTTGACGTGCGAAATGTTGGAAATGATCGTTTTTACAACACAACAATCACTCTCAGACGTAAACAAGAATTCGACTTAGCCATTGTACGATATCCTTCGCTCTATCAAACCAATTGGAGCATAAGTACGAACTCTCCTACCACTGTTGATACCAATAGTTTAAGTGTCTATCAACCTGCAGAAGATCAAAATACACTCATCGGATATCCTTTAGCTTTAGCCGACAGCACCTATGTAGAATTGACCTATGGCAGCTATCGATTTGGTGTTGATCCGAGCGGCTCTCGACTGATCGAAAATGGCGCCCCCATCCTACTCGTGGGGGAAGATGAGGCCGGAAATGGAAACTACAGGGGTCAGTACAAAATTATTGTGACTCTGGAAAGGGGCCTTCCGAGCCAATACCTTCTTTTCCAAGATGTAAACTACTCAGACAACCAGGAACGTTTTGACGTCTTTATAGATGATTTCCGCCTGGAATTTAATTAGCCGACAGGGTTCGAATCGGTTGTTTTTCCGCAATAGAAATCTTTAAAAGATAAGGCAAGCCTTTAGACTCGGCTTCCGAAGTCACCCAAAAACTTTGAGCATCGATGACCCGTATGGCCTCAATCTGTGCAGGCTCTTGTGGAATCATAAACTCTTTTAATTCGATCTTTTCCAGTTGGTTTGGGTTTACATCATTGGCGACATAGAGGTATTGAATCCCTTCAAAACTATAGGCCGTTAATGCTAGAGTATGGCTCTTCTCATCATAGTCTGCTCCGGTGATTAAAGACTGAACATCGAAGCCAATTGATGAATCTATGGTGTGTTTTCCCGCTTGCTTGGGAACCTTATAGAGATGGGTTTGCAGATGTAAACGGTCTTTGGAAAACATAAGTAAGTGATCTCCCATAGCCGTTAAGCCCTCCGAATCGTAGGGGTGTTTTTTGCGAGGAGTAAAATCTTGCTGTTGGGCATAATTCACACGAATGACCTCAGCCTTAACCGGAGCTTCCAATGCCTTAGGGAGTTTAAGAATGCGCAATTTTTTTCGTTTCCCAAAATTATTCCCTGTATTGGCGATATAAATGAATTGGTCGTCCTGAGCCAGGTCTTCCCAATCTGTGTTTTTTTGATCGACAATGGCAATGGTATCTTGAAGTTGGCCTTGGGAAGTAAAGCTGTATAAATTTGGCTTTCCTCCCGAATCATTATGGGTAAGAAACAAGCCCCCTACTTCTGCCAAACCCGAAGTCTCATTAATCGGTTGGGGAAGGTCCTGTTTAGAAATAATCTCCACCATTTGTGCGCTTAGCACACCAAAGTTGAACATTAGGGCTATTATAAAAAGGTATCTATTCTTCATTTAGCATGTAATTATTCTTAAAATTAAAAAAATCAAGGGGACATCAAATTTCTAATTTTATAATTTAGCTGGATATGAAAATACTGGTCACCGGAGGATTAGGCTATATCGGGTCTCACACGGTTTGTGAACTATTAGAAAAAAACTTTGAAGTCTTGGTAATCGACAACCTATCCCATACGGATATCGGTTGCTTGGAACGGATCGAACAGAGCTGCGGTAAACGCCCCGAGTTTTTCCCAGTAGAACTTTGTGACAGAGCTCAAGTGGAGGCCTTTTTTCAATCCCATAAAGACCTCGACGGAATTATTCATTTTGCGGCCTTTAAGGCAGTAGGAGAAAGTGTAGAAAAACCTTTAAAATACTACCTCAACAACCTGAATAGTCTCATCCATGTCCTGGAAGGAATGCAACAGTGTTACAAACTTCCCGTATTTGTTTTTAGTTCCTCCTGTACCGTTTATGGCCAAGCCGATCAGATGCCAATCACCGAAGAAACACCCTTTAAACCGGCAGCATCCCCTTATGGGCAGAGCAAGCAAATGAATGAACAAATTCTACAAGATTTTGCATTTCAAAAAGAAGAATTTAGTGCCATTGCTCTGCGCTATTTTAATCCTATTGGAGCACATCCATCAGGAAATTTAGGAGAAATTCAGCAAGGGAAACCAGAAGCCTTATTGCCATTTATCACCCAAACAGCTGTTGGCTTACATCCAGAATTGGTTGTATTTGGAGACCATTACGATACTCGAGATGGAAGTTGCATCCGAGATTTTATTCATATCATGGACCTGGTTGAATCCCATATTGCTGCTTTAGAATATTTGTTTAATACCCCCTCAAAATCGGGAGTAGAACCCATTAATATAGGAACCGGAATCGGGACAACTGTCCTGGAAATGATCCGCGGTTTTGAAACGGTAGCAAACCTCAAACTTCCCTATCGGATTGGTCCAAGAAGACCTGGAGATGTAATTCAGGCCTATGCCGACATAAAAAAGGCCCAAAAAGTTTTGGGATGGTCCCCCAAGTATTCTTTGGAAAATGCTTTAGCAACTGCTTGGCAATGGGAACAAAAATTAAGAACCAAACATCCCTAATTTTCTGTATCCGTCTCCAACATTTCAGAAGACTCGGGAGGAGCTTCCTGAGTTAATCCCAGCTTAATCCGTAAGGTAAATTCATGGGTTTTGGGTTGAAGACCGTTTAAAAGCTCATCTGTAGGGGTTTCATAAGCATATCCTACATCCAATTGGTCATTAATCTTAATGAATAAAAGGCTGGAAAGCGCTGTATTGGAACGGTAGGATACTCCCAAATCAAAAACTTGCTGATAACTTAAAAAAACAAGACAGTCAATGGTATCCGGAAGTCCCTTTATGGTTCGCAACATTATAGAGGGTTTTACTTCCCAATCCATATTTAACGGAAATTGCGTTCCGGCAGCGACATAAAAATGCTTGCGATCCTTGGCCGATAAATACCGGTCTTCCGCTCGATTCACTTCAAAAAGACGCGGGAGCGCCATAGAGAAATAATACTTAGAAGATTGGACATAAACTCCCATCCCCATATTGGGAACAAAGCGATCGTAAGGACGCTGTGCCGGATCGGAAAACACTGTATAGGTTTCGAGACTTTGGGTTTGGGCGCTGTAAAAATTACCGCCTCCCTTTAACCCTAAATATACGCGTGTGGTTTCTGTTAAAGGGAGCTGGTAAGAAAAATCAATAGACATAAAGGTTTGTTGTTCCACAAAAACCTTATCGGAAATAATATTGAATCCAAGACCCATTTTATTACCCATCGGGCGGCCGTAGGTTAGCATCAGCGATCGGGGAGCATCCGGGATGTTCAGCCACTGATTTCGGTAGGAAAGCGTCATTAAATGCTGATTTTCTGCCCCTTGATAGGCCGGATTGTAGGAGGCCAATTGGTAGGGAAACAAAGTGGCATAAACCTCCTGTTGGGCCTCTGCCCAATGGCATCCCCAAAGTATACAAATCCCAACAAATACTCTTTTAAATCCCATCTTATTGTGTTATATAGACCCAACCGGTATAATCCATTTGCCCGTCGTTTTCTAAATCGATCATATAATAATAACTGGCTTCCGGTAAAAGACTGTTGTTATGCGTTCCATTCCAGTCGTTTTGATAGCCTCTTTTTTGGAAAATAAGTCTGCCCGAACGGGTATATACCCGAAGCACACTATTGGGGTATTGATCCAAATTAATCACGCGCCATTGATCGTTAATTCCATCGCCATTGGGTGAGAAAAATTCGGGAACTAAAATTTCATCGTCCGGATAGCCATCGTTATTGTCGTCTGTATCAGTAGAATTGGGAATTCCGTCTCCGTCGTCGTCTCGAGGATAGGAGTTAAAATCCAGAGGGTTTGTCCCTTCCTCCAACTCTAGCACGTCTGAATAGCCGTCGTTGTCGTCGTCCGGGTCTAAATTGTCTCCAATTCCATCGCCATCACTGTCTTGGGTTTCTGAAACATCGTTCGGGAAAGCGTCTTGTTGGTCAAGAATCCCGTCGTTATCATTGTCTGGATCCGCTTCATTTCCAATGCCATCCCCATCGCTATCGAATTGTTCATTTGGGTCTAATGGGAATGCGTCAATCGGAATATAGATCGTTACGGAACCATTGGGAAAGAAATAGGATTGATACTCCACAATTCCATCGTAATAACCATCGTTATCGTCATCCGGGTCAATGTTGTCCCCCAATCCATCGCCATCGGTATCTCTACTTTCGTTAGAATCGTTCGGGAAGTCATCTTCGGAATCGGGAATACCGTCGCCATCCGTATCTGTAGGGAGGGGTGGAGGTGGCGTTCTTGAAACGACCCCTGCCGTGATTTGGATTAAACCCAAACCCGCTAAAGTCGCCTGGAGGGTGTTAAGCGTCGTGTCTATCGTCGTTGGGCTTTGAGTATTCCAATTGGTTCCGTCGTAGAGGGTCAATTGTAAATCTCCTTCCGCTAAACTTCCCACTTCACTGTCGTTGTAATTCACAATAAGGTCGCCGTTATAACTCCCCACGGGATTGGAAAACACATAAATGCGCTGAATATTATCAATCCCACTGGCGGCCGCTGTGCTGTTGACCCGACTGAGTTGAGTATTGCTTAAAATTACCGTGCTGGAAGGCTGAAATTCGATCCCGTCCACAAACAACGTTTCTCCCCCAGCTCCAAGGGAGAGCTGTTCTTGTGCTCCAACAGAAAGGATTTGACCTTGGACTCTTTGCTGTAGGAACAGACTTGAAAAAACTAAATAAATAAGGAGGAGTTTTTTCAAAACTTATTTTTGCTTGTTGATCAGCTGTTGAACCAAGGTTTTTAACGTCTCTATTTCAGTTGCTTGCGTATTTAATTGTCGTTGTTGCGCTTCAATTTGTTCTTGTTGTTCCTGAATAGCCTTGGTTAAGACGGGAATAAAAGCATTATAATTTAAACTTAGGATACCAGTTTTATCAAAGGATTCTCGAACTATTTCAGGAATAATTTCGTTTACCTCTTGGGCAATAAAACCAATTTCTTTTTGGATTAATATTTCTTTCGCTGGGGTTTTAAATTTGAGGTAAATTTTGGGTTGTAATGCGATTACTGCACCTAATCCATAGGGAGATGGTTCAATATTGGATTTCAACCGAATATCACTCGTAATTGCAGAACCTCCAACAGTCCCAGACCCACCTACAGTAAGATCGCCTGAAACGGTTAAATCATCTTTTATCTCCACATCTCCCCACCTACTCACCCGCATGGCTCTGTCGGAAAGATCGGGAATTGCTTCTGTAGAACTGGGATCAGCAAACACATAAAAATAATCACTATTCATAACCAACGGAAATCGATCATCATTTAAATTTGTTCCATAATGCCTGTGCCAAAAAATATAACGATCCGTCGTGTTGTTGGTATTGTCCGCCAGATTAAAGTAAAAATCTATCGCATCAGAAGCTGGCTGGACTGCATAAATTTTAGCATTATCGTTGTTAAGGCTCCAGAAAAATCCTTTCCCACTGGTGGGAAAAACCCCTTTTTTATCTTCAAAAGTTAAATCTGCATCTGTTGTGGCAATTTCCCCTTCGAATCTGGAATCTCCTTTTACGTTTAAGTCGGCAGAAGTTGTAATAGTACCCGTAACATCAATATTGGTTGCCGATAAAGTTCCAGTGATGATTATATCTCCATTGGTTGGATTTAATGTTAAAGAGGAAGATGAACTTAGTCTTTTATTTGAGCCTACATAAATTAGTTCATTTGTATTTCCTAACGAAGTATCTTCTATACCCGCTACTTGGATCACATCGGTAGTTTGTGTGCCTTGCAAGGTAACATCTGCCAGGGTTTGAGAATCGGTACTGCTACTATCAATAAATGTTAGGGTATTTGAAGAAGTGTAAGCCAATACCTGATTGCCTACAGTCGCCGGAGCATTACTGGGAAATTCATATCGGTCGGATGCAGCAGCATCACCAATATAAAACGTTTGTGAAGTTACTCCAGCCACTTCGATAGTTTCCGGTTTAAACACTATATTGGCTCCACTCCCTGTTGTTTGAAGTGTAAGACTAACATTATTCGACCGGATATCTTGTGTATATACGGTTGATATATTATTTGTGGAGTCACCGAATTCTACAGTTCCACTCACCAAAACACTTTGGTTAATTTTCCCGATGATACTAACAGTGTCATCAGTGCTACCTCCGATGTCGATGTCTTCATCAGTTGTGCTGTCACCAATAGAGTGATTCCCTCCACTTGCATGTAATTCCCCATCAATATTTGTCGTTCCCAAGTTTACAGTACTCGTTGTGGAATTTCCCAGAGTTACAACATCATCCAAGGTTTGTCTTTCTAAAGTACTAATGTCTTCAAACAGGACATTTGTACCTCCTGTTGCTGTGAGTACCTGATTCGAACTTCCTTTTGTTGTTGGGAAACTGTATCCTGTACCCCCAGGTAAATCCCCAATAAAAAAAGTTTGTAATGCCACACCAGCGACTAGGGTACTCGATTCTAAGATGGATAGTGCAGGATTAAATCCCGAAGTAACTCCAGTTTTTATTTCCATGGCAGAACTCCCCGATCGAAACGCTTTACTATAGGTTTCACTAAATACATAACTGGAAGTTCCCAATAATTTATCTCCATTAGTTCGAGGGCGAAAAGTTTCATCGACTTCTATCGCACCTGAAATAGGAACCTTCAAAATATCTGTTCGTTCCCAGTTAGCTCCCAGAGAATTCCAAAATAAAATATCCCCATCGTTTGTCCCGAAAGGAATATTCACAAAGGGGCGAAATCCAATAGTATCGGTAGCGGTTGAAACTAAAGCAACATTAGCCCCAAAGGTATTGGACGCAGGGAAGGTATAATTCCCTACCGTTAGCCCAGTAGTGGTTAGGTCTCCTACTTGAATGTTATTGGTGGTGATCGAACCTACATCAGTCACCTGATCTAAAGTGGGCGTTACGGCTAAAGATGAAAGGTCCACCGTTATGGAGGCGGTGGTAATATTTTCGGGTCTTAACTCCAATGTAGTCCCGTTCAAAGCGGCTGCAATGGTCTGGGAGTCGGTATTGGTGAAGGAACTCAGATCTACCGTTGCCGAAGTGGTAGTGTTTTCAGGGCGCAGTTGTAGGGTCGTTCCTGCCAAAGCCGCATTGATGGTTTGCGAATCGGTATTGGTATCGGCCAATGTCACACTATTGCCGGACGATATCGTCAATACCTGCCCACTTAAACTCAAAGTTTGAGAATCCGTTTGGGTTAATGTCACACTATTCCCGCCTGAAATGGCCAACACATTTCCGGCCAAACTCAACGTTTGTGTATCGGTATTGGTATCGGCCAATGTCACACTATTGCCGGACGATATCGTCAATACC
>JBMYNJ010000010.1:0-16074 GCA_049598145.1 Flavobacteriaceae bacterium
TTAATGTAGGCTCCACGTTCTTTGGCTTTCTGTATTCCTTCCCTGCGTCTTTCTGTAAGCCTGTCTCTCTCGTATTCCGACAAAGACTCCAAAGTTTTTTGAGTCAAATTCATCGTGTTATTTACTTTTAATTTAAAAGTAATATTAACTTTAAAAATAATCGGTGACATTTGTCACAAAACTTCTCCCACTGATTATATTCTGTAATTTGCTGATCCAAAGGCCTCTCCTTTCCCAATTTGACAACATTGCCTTAAACTTTCAAGATATTTTCCTGAACTAAAGCTCATATGAGTATATGAATCATCCATTTCTTCAAAACCTTCATAGGTATATCTAACACGTGTTTTACCATTATTTTTATCTAATTCTAATCCTGATAGATATCCCACCCCCCTATAAATTATTATAGAATAACATATATTTGCTAATCGTAGCGATTTAAAATTGCTACTAGTGAAAACTGAGTGATTCACACAGGGTTCACATAGAATGGTTTAATTTGCCTTAGACTCTTCGCAAGTCCTATGGGTGTTTAGCTCAGTTGGTTTAGAGCGCTACCTTGACAGGGTAGAGGTCATAAGTTCGAATCTTATAACACCCACAAAATTTTTCCTGTGTATTTTTTTAGAAATTTTTTAGTTTACGTCGCCATCTTTGCTTGTGCATTAATGATTTACAAGGCTATTCGAGATCTACAGAATAAAAAATAACCCTTCACTAGCGCATAATTCCTTGTAGCTAATTTTTAATTTTTAATTTTATGGACTTAATTTGCTTAATTTTTAAGAAGAATATGTCTAAAATCATTACAATTTTCTCTTTGTGCTTGCTTTTTATCGGATGTCGTGGGGAAGACGATTCTGTTGCACCTTTAGTATTCGATCTGGATGCCACCGGAACCCTTGCCCAACAAACGGTAGAGGAAGCAAAAAAAACGATCAACGGGAAGTGGAATATTGAAGGGGACATCTCACAAACCTCCAAAAATTCTCGAGCACTAAGTAGGCTTAATCGAGTTTCAAAATCTGCTTTGAGTTGTTCTCTCTATGGGATCGAATTTACAGATGATCGATACATTTTAGGAATTGAAATAACAGGTACAGAAAATGGAGAGATAATAGACGAAATGGTATTTACTTATGGAACCTACTCCATCGAAGAGGCCGCAGACGGAGCAGTAAGCTCCGTGGATTTGTACGAAACAATTAATGGGAGCAATCAACGAATTGCTCGTTTAACTAACATTGTTGTAACTAAGCAAGCGAATGAATTAACGGCCGATTTTACAATAGCATTTACATTACCCGACGATTTTGATTTTCCGTGTAGTGATCTTTCGGGGGATTATCAAGCCGATAAGGCAAGACCGATTAATGGTGCCGAAGATGCTGGTGAAGCTTCGAACTTTGATTTATTGGTTAACACCTGGAATTTATTTGACTATTCAAACTCTGAAGGAGGAACAGTATCACAGATGCTCTATGAAGCCAGTTGTGAGGATTACGATGATGAAGAAATTCTGGATTGTGACCCAGCGACTTCCGCCGAAGTTTCATTCTCTGCTTATGGGAGCTATATCTATAGTCTTGAAAACGATACTGGGGAAGTAATAGAAACTTGGGTAAGTTCTTGGAGATTTACAGATGAAGAACAAAATGCCATTCTTATTGATAGCAATCTCACCCTTAGTATAGAATCTTTGACTACCGTATTGCTTAGTGTTCGCTCCGAAGATGAGGAAGACGGAAATACTGAAACCTGGGGTTTTATTCGAGTAATCGAATAGCCAATACCTGCTACAAAATAAATATAGCTGCTGTAGCAGGCATTTTCTCTTAGGTATTCATCACAACAATCATCCCCTTATTCCAATGCGGTATGTACCACTTAAACCCATGTAAATCAAGTACTTCTTCAATAATTTTACGCTGTAGTACCAGAGAATTACCCGTAATGATCTCAGTTTCGGTTAGACCTCTATTCATGGAATTATCCAGCAAAAGGCCTTCTACCAAACGAATGGATTCTTGATGAGATTTTCCGTGAAGATCGATTTTCAATTTTACCGTTGCTCTTTTAGAAAGATAAAGATGCCGAGAATGGCACAAAGCACCATACTGCCCAAAAAGGTACCGCCTACGCCCATAGTTTTTTTTTAAATATACATATAAATCTTTGGAATCTTTAAGGATTCAATCGGTCAAAATCTTTTCGAGTGTCATTCCTCTTGACCCTTTGATAAGAATGGTTTCGTTTTGCCAGTTTTGATGGCTCCAAAATTCCCGAACTTCAGAGGTTGTGCTGCAAAAATAAAGTCTGGAGTGTTTTAGGTTTACTCGACTAAAGTGTTCCCCGGTTAGGACTACTTGTTTGGCACCAGAGTTCAAGGCCAACTCTGCAATTTGCTGATGTGCCTCCTCAGAAATATCTCCCAGTTCATACATATCGCCCAATATTAGTATTCCTTGTGGATAATGTGTAGAAAAGGAATCTATAGCCGCACGCATGGAGCTGGGATTAGCATTATAGGCATCCAAAAAAACTCGATTTCCCCGAATCTCTTTCCATTCCGATCGTTGATTGGAGGGAATATATTGTTGAATCCCTTGTGCTATTTTTTCCATAGGGACTTCAAAAAACATCCCAAAGGCAATGGCCACTCCCAGATTAGCACAATTGTAGTTCCCGTGAAGTTGACTTTGGAAGGTTGTTCCTTGACAAATTACTCTGATCGGTTTTTTGGGGAGGGTTATGTATTCCATAACAAAATCGTGTGAGGCTTGAGTTCCAAAGGATAAATGAGGATAGTTTTCCATCAATTCCTGCTGTTTGGGATCATCTCCATGGATCAATATTTTTCCCTTTTTATTTTTTAAGTGGCTATAGAGTTCTGATTTTCCTTGGACAACACCTTCTAAAGATCCAAATCCTTCGATATGTGCATAACCAAAATTGGTGATATAACCCATATCAGGTTCGGCAATCGAAGCCAATTCTCGGATCTCACCCTGATGATTAGCACCCATCTCCACGATGGCAATCTCACAAGCTTCGGTCAGGTCAAGAAGGGTTAAGGGCACCCCAATATGGTTGTTCAAGTTGCCTGATGTAGCGGCGGTGATGAATTTTTGAGACAGTACTGCATTGATCAATTCTTTGGAGGTAGTTTTTCCATTGCTTCCGGTCAGTCCAATAACGATAGGGGATAGGGTTCTACGGTGTAAGTTGGCCAGTTTTTGAAGGGTTTGTAAACAATCTTCCACCAGATGACAGCGCAAATCTTTTTCCGCTACTTTTGGGTCGTCCACTACAGCGGCTATGGCTCCTTTTTCCAATGCATTCAGGGCATATTGGTTTCCATTAAAATGAGGCCCTTTCAAAGCAAAAAATAGCCCATTTTTTCTGGGCGATCGCGTATCGGTGTATACGCCTTCCGATTGTCTAAAAATTTGATAGAGTTCTGTTAAGGACATATAAAAAAGGCATCCTTTTGGATGCCCTAAATCTAATGTTTTAAAATTAACGTGAACGTTTGTGTCGTGCAGTTTTCTTGATTTTATTTTTGGAGCCGAGTCGGGTCATGGCACAACGGAAACCGATATAATCGGTAGCGATATATTGTGGCAGGTAGCGTCTTTGGGCTGGATCAAGCCAGTAGGCACGATCTTTCCAAGAGCCTCCTTTATAAACACGCACTTCATCAGTAATCAAGGTCGTTCGTTTAGATGAGGTGTCATAAGTACGTTCTTTTGTACCATCCTCATTGATCTGAATTTTTGGATGAGTAGGCGCATCATACATTAATGTGGATTCCGGCTTTTCATTGCCGTCCTCACTTTCTTCGCGGTCATCGAATTTACGGGTAGATTCGCGGTCTCCATCGCGGTAGTTGCGATTATCACTTTCAAAAAAGTTTTGACGCAGGAAAGTTTCTTCCTCATCTACAGGCACTTGATCCAGTTGTCCCGGGAGACGTTTTAGAATCAATTTACCGTTGGGTAAAGTGTCATAGACCAGTTCGTCTTGGGAAATCACAATAGCTTTCCCGTCTTCACCGATCACATTTTTTCGATAGATATTTCCACGATAATAGTTGAAGTCATTTGCTTCGTCATCAATGATGGGGCGGTAAACATCCGAAACCCATTCGGCCACATTTCCAGCCATATCATAAATTCCAAAATCGTTTGGAGGATAACTCTTAACTTGGACGGTAATGTCGCCTCCATCATCCGACCATCCGGCAATTCCACCGTAATCTCCTTTACCAAGTTTAAAGTTAGCTAATTGGTCTCCTTCGGTCCTGCGCTCGCTGGATCGAGTATACTCACCCGACCAAGGATATTTTTTCTTCCCTCGATAAGTATTGTATTCTCGATCGCCTACCAAAGCAAGTGCTGCATATTCCCATTCAGTTTCTGTTGGTAAACGGTAGGAGGGAAGTAAAAGACCTTTTTCTACTCCAGCGTAGACATTTACTGTAGCAGTATCTCTTTTTTCGGTTCCCTTTTTTCCTAAGAGGCTGTCAATTTTACCGCCATAAGTGGCTTGAGGAAGTTTTAAATAGGTGTCTGTACTAAAAGTACTATTGGCGTCAATTTCATTATAACGAACATCTTTTTCGATGTAAGCTTCACGTTCTAAAATAAATTCATTCACTCGGTTGGTTCGCCATTCAGCAAATTGAACGGCTTGTAACCAGTTCACTCCAACCACAGGATATTCAGCATAAGCAGGGTGTCGGAGATAATTGGTCGTTAATTCTTCTACATAGCCCAGCTGATTTCTCCAAACCAGAGTATCTGGCAACGCCCCTTGATAAATTAATCGATATTGCGGATCATTTTTGGGAAAGACTAACTCGAGCCAATCCAGATATTCCATGTACATCAAATTGGTGACTTCTGTTTCATCAATATAGAAGGACATCACATGTTGTTGTGTAGGAGAGTTATTCCAATCGTGCATAACGTCGTCCTGCACCTGTCCTTTGGTAAATGTACCCCCTTCAATAAATACCAACCCGGGTCCTGTTTCCTGATCTTCAAAATCTACATTGTATTGGAACCCTCCTTTTTTAGAGTTAATGGACCAACCGGTAGCACGTGAAGTGTTGTTGCGACCGCATGCAGCTATGGTGAAAATCACAGTTAAAAGTGTTAAGACTCTAACGGCTTTCATAGATTCAGTTTTCAAGTCATTAATCTTCATGCAATATACGATTTAATAGGATGTATGCATTCCGCTCAGTTACAATACACCATTGCTAAAACGTATTATTTATGCATTTAGTATATTCAGCCCACAATAATGAAAATAAATACAAGAAATTTAATTTAATGGCGTTAGAATAAATGATGTCTGGAAAAAAAATTTATACCCTTGTTTTGGTGAGTTGCCTCTGGCTAATCAACCAGACTCCTATACAGGCACAATCCGAATCTCGTGTGATCACTACAGGTGTCCCTTTTCTGTTGATTACCCCGGATGCTCGAGCAGCCGGTATGGGAGAGTTGGGAGTAGCTACAAGTCCGGATGCATTTGCTCAACAATGGAATCCAGCTAAATATGCTTTTTTTGCTAAAGAACAGGCTTTAGGGGTTAGCTATACCCCCTATCTGAGTAAGCTGGTTAATGATATTTTCTTGGGAAATATGACCTATGCCACCCGAGTAAGTGATCGCAGTGCTTGGGCAGCGAGTTTAAAATATTTCAGTTTAGGGGATATTCAATTCAACGAAATTGTAGGGGGGACGATTGTAGATCAAGGGATCCAAAGACCCAACGAAATCACTTTGGATATTTCGTATGCATTAAAACTGAGTGAAACTTTTTCTATGGCTGTTGCAGGTCGATTCATTCGATCCGATTTAAAAATTGCTACGGATGTCGATACTCAGGCGGCCAATACTTTGGGTGTGGATATTGCTGCATATTATCAAGGCAATTCATTTGAGTGGTTTGGAGCCGACTGGAAACTGCGCTCAGGAATGAATATTTCTAACATTGGCCCCCGTTTAAATTATGATTTAGGAGGACAAAAAAACTTTATTCCTACCAACCTAAAATTAGGAACAGGACTAGACTTGATTCTTGATGAAGCTAATGTGATTGGTTTACATACCGAATTTAACAAGCTGTTGGTTCCTAGTCCGATTGCCGTATATGATGAAAATGATGGCTCTTTCTTGGGATACCAACAACCGGATATTGGATTTTTGCAAGGAATCCTTGAGTCTTTTGGGGATGCGCCAGACGGTATTGATGAAGAACTTAAGGAAATTACTTGGGCTGTGGGTCTGGAATATGTGTTTCAAGATGTATTGGCCTTACGCACAGGATATTTCAATGAAAGTATAGAAAAAGGAGCTCGCCGATTTTTGACCTTCGGTGCTGGTATGCAACTCAACCGAGTGGATTTCGATATTTCATATTTATTTTCGACTTCAAATATTCGAAATCCATTGGAAAATACCCTTCGTTTTTCATTAACTTTCAATATGTCTAAGTTTGCAGCGGTTGAACCTCAAGAATAAATACGTTTTTTTGAACAATTTTTAAATAAGACACGGGTGTTTCTCAACCGAAAGCTTTTCTTTATTTTTGTGGATTAGAGAGGGATAAATTAGGACTTATGAAAAAAATCACCAAAGCAACTTATTTAAAATGGTACGAAGACATGTTCTTCTGGCGCAAGTTTGAGGATAAGTTAGCGGCAGTTTACATACAGCAAAAGGTTAGAGGGTTTTTACATTTGTATAATGGACAAGAAGCCGTATTGGCTGGATCTATTCATGCAATGGAGTTGGGTAAAGACCGAATGATTACCGCCTACAGGAATCATGTACAGCCAATAGGAATGGGGGAAGATCCCAAGAGAGTCATGGCAGAGCTTTATGGAAAAGCGACCGGGACTTCACAAGGGCTGGGCGGATCTATGCACATTTTTTCAAAAGAACATAAGTTCCACGGCGGTCACGGAATTGTGGGCGGCCAAATTCCATTAGGAGCAGGGATGGCTTTTGGAGATAAATACTTTAAAAGAGATAACGTTACCCTATGTTTTATGGGCGATGGAGCTGTACGTCAAGGGTCTTTACACGAAACCTTAAATCTGGCGATGCTTTGGGAACTTCCAGTAGTTTTTGTGGTCGAAAATAATGGATATGCTATGGGTACTTCAGTGGCTCGAACCGCCAACCACCAAGAAATTTGGAAATTAGGACTTGGCTATGAAATGCCCTGTGAGCCTGTAGATGGGATGAATCCTGTGGTTGTTGCTAAAGCTATGGATAAAGCCATCAAACGCGCCCGATCAGGAGGAGGACCCTCGTTCATTGAGATGAAAACCTACCGCTACCGAGGCCATTCCATGTCGGATGCGCAACACTATCGAACGAAAGAAGAAGTCGAAGAATACCGAAAAATTGACCCGATTAGTCAAGTAAAACAAGTGATCCTAGATAAAAAATATGCATCTGAAGACGAGATAGCAGTTATCGATGCTCGAGTCAAGCAAAAAGTTAAGGAATGTGAAGAATTTGCAGAAAATTCACCCTATCCTGAGACTTCTCTAATGTATGAAGCGGTTTACGAACAAAAAGATTATCCATTTTTACCACATAAATTAGCATAAATGGCTGAAATAATTACAATGCCCAGGTTGAGCGACACTATGGAAGAAGGAACTGTTGCTCAGTGGTTGAAGAAAGTAGGCGAATCCGTAAATGAAGGAGATATACTCGCTGAAATCGAAACCGACAAAGCTACCATGGAGTTTGAATCATTTCATGAAGGTGTTTTGCTTCATATTGGAATTGAAGCCGGCGGAACCGCCCCAGTAGACGCATTGTTAGCTATTATTGGTGAAGCTGGAGAGGATATCTCGACCCTTTTAAGCGGGGATAGTAATCCTTCAGAAGTGTCATCAGCTCCTGCAGAAACCGAAGAAAAAGAAAACACTCCAACACCCCTTGGGGCTGGAAAACCCGAAGGTATTGAAATTATCACCATGCCGCGTTTAAGCGACACTATGGAAGAAGGAACTGTGGCCAGCTGGCTCAAACAAGTGGGAGACGAAGTACAGGAAGGAGATATTTTAGCCGAAATTGAGACCGATAAAGCCACCATGGAGTTTGAGTCCTTTTATTCTGGTATACTCCTGTACATTGGAATTGCAGAAGGTGGGACGGCTCCAGTAGATAGCACTTTAGCAGTTATTGGGCCCAAAGGAACTTCAGAGGTGGAAGTGAAAGCATATGTAGAGTCTTTATCTGAAGATGCAATGCCTAAGGAAACGGGAGATACAACTGCTCCAACTACAGTCCGAGAAGCCTCGGCTTCTATCGCAACTCCAGCCCCTCAAGCCAAACCAATTGCTCCGGCTCCACCAGTTTCTACTTTGGGTAGAATTGTCGCCTCCCCTTTAGCAAAAAAAATCGCTGCTGAAAAAGGAATTGACTTATCCAGAGTTCAAGGAAGTGGTGACCACGGACGAATTATCAAGCGAGACGTCGAAAATTTCCAACCCGGTTTAGGAACCAACCAACAGTCGACTGTGTTGATGGAGGAGTCTGTAACGGCGATTGCAAATTCTCAAATGCGAAAAACCATTGCCAAGCGTTTGTCAGCCTCCAAATTCAGTGCGCCGCATTACTATCTTGGAGTAGAGTTTAATATGGATGCGGCAATCGATTTCCGCAACCAATACAATGCTTTGCCGGATACTAAAATTTCTTTTAACGACATTGTAGTAAAAGCCACCGCACTTGCCTTAAAAAAACATCCTCAGGTTAACTCTCGATGGGAGGATCAACAAATTGTCCAAAATCACCACGTTCATATGGGTGTAGCTGTGGCTGTAGAAGATGGATTAGTGGTTCCTGTAGTTCGATTTGCAGATGCGCAGAACTTGCCTCAAATTGGAGCACAGATTAAGGATTATGCGGTTCGGGCTCGCGATAAAAAGCTAAAACCCGAGGAAATGGATGGAAGTACTTTTACTATTTCTAACCTTGGAATGTTTGGGATTTCAGAGTTTACTTCCATTGTCAATCAACCCAATTCAGCGATCCTATCGGTCGGAGCGATTGTAGAAAAACCTATCGTTAGAGATGGGCAGGTTGTTGTTGGACATACGATGAAATTAACCTTGGCTTGTGACCACCGTTCGGTAGATGGCGCTACAGGATCCCAGTTTTTACAAACCCTACGGGAATATATTGAAAATCCTTTAATGCTTGTAGTCTAAACCGCTTATGGCGAAAAAGATTTTAATTACCGGAGCGAGTCGAGGTATTGGATTCGAAGTAGTTCGTCAGGCATTGGAGGTGGGCCACCAAGTATGGGCAGCCTCTCGTTCATTAAAATCCTTACAAGCGCTAGGAGGTGTTCAAGCTTACAGTTTGGACCTTTCCGACCCGGCTGCCATAAAAGCGTATTCTGATTCTTTACCTGCCGATATTCGTTTTGATGCGATCATTCACAATGCAGCTGCTTTCTTAAATAAACCATTTACAGAAACACGCTGGGAAGATTTTGAAAAACTCTATCGAACCAATGTTTTTGGAATTGCAGAGTTAACTCGATTGTTGCTCTCTAAGATTCATCCAGCAGGGCAGGTGTTGAGTATTAGTAGTGTCGGGGGTATTTTGGGGACTGTAAAATTTCCCGGGCTTTCAATTTACAGCAGTAGCAAAGGGGCGTTAGGGATACTTACAGAGCTTTGGGCTGAAGAGTTTAAAGAAACAGGCCCCAAGTTTAATGCTCTAGCTTTAGGAGCGGTTCAAACGGAAATGTTAGCCGAAGCCTTCCCAGACTATCAGGCACCGCTAACCGCTGCTCAGATGGGTGGATATGTTTTAGATTTTGCTCTAAACGGACACCAATTCTACAACGGGAAAGTTTTACCCGTATCTGTTTCTACTCCTTAAATATATATCATTGGAGTTTACGCAATTCCTTCCATCGGCTTCAGTTTCCTATGTTCAGGGATTAACGCAGCACTTTCCAGTAGAGATTAAGGTGGTGAAAAAGCGGCAGACCAAACACGGCGATTATCGCGCTATTCCTGATGGAAAACATCGAATTACTTTAAATAGAGAAACGAATCCTTATCGATTTTTAATTACTTGCGTACACGAAATAGCCCACTTGGTTGCCTTTCAAAAATACGGCCGTAACATTCGTCCACACGGCAAGGAGTGGAAAGAAGTCTATCGGGAACTTATGCAGCCTTTATTACATCCGGATATTTTTCCGGAGGCTCTATTGCCGTTCATGCATCATCATTTTCAAAATCCAAAAGCAGCTACGGATTCGGATTCAGCTCTAGTTATTGCCCTTCAAAATTGGGATGTTGAACCCGTAGGCCTCCGATTATTTGAATTGACTGAAGGGGATCTATTTGAATTGACTAATGGTCGCAAGTTTATCAAAGGCCCGAAACGCCGTACACGATTTTTATGTACAGAATTAAACACGCATAAACAATACTTGATTGTTGGGCATGCTCCTGTTGGTACGTTTTTGGATTAGGATTTTTTTAAATAGACCTCTCGAACCTTTTTAAATAAATCCGAAGAATAGACAAAGCTGCTCACTGCATCGTTATCTGTGACAAAAATATCTTTTTGAGTGCCTTCCCAAGCCTTTAAACCTGATTCCAGAAATACAATTTTTTCCCCGATTTCCATTACTGAATTCATGTCGTGCGTATTGATTACGGTCGTGATATTGAATTCTTGGGTAATTTCTTGTATCAAATTATCAATGAGAATTGCTGTTTTAGGGTCTAATCCTGAGTTGGGTTCATCACAAAACAGATATTTGGGGTTCATAACTATGGCTCTTGCAATGGCGACTCGCTTTTGCATACCCCCTGAAATTTCTGCTGGGTATTTGTGATTGGCATCAATTAAGTTTACCCGTTTAATCACCACATGAGCTCTTTCCCGAATTTCCTCCATGGATTTTTGGGTAAACATCTGCATGGGAAATATCACATTCTCTTCTACGGTCATGGAGTCAAAAAGGGCACTGCCTTGGAAGACCATTCCCATTTCTTGTCGTAAAAGCGTACGTTTCTCAGGGTTCATTTCACCCATTACGTCTCCATCAAAAATGACATTTCCTCCATCGGGCTCTATCAGGCCAAGAAGACATTTGATAAATACGGTTTTTCCCGAACCACTCTGTCCAATGATTAGATTGGTTTTTCCTTGTTCAAAAGAAGTGCTAATTCCTCGAAGAACCGGAATTCCATCAAAACCTTTTGTTAAGTTTTCTACTTGAATCATTAGGTGAGCAATAGTTGAGTAACAATATAATTCATGATAATAATCACAACACTGGTCCAGACAAATGAAGTCGTTGCAGCTTTTCCTACTTGTAGAGCTCCTCCTTTCATAAAATACCCGTGATAAGCCGGGATTGTAGCTAATAAGAATGCAAAAATTACCGTTTTAATGTAGGCATAGACCACATGAAAGGGTTTAAATTCTAATTGAATACCTTCAATAAAATCAGCACTAGAAGTGAAACCGCCATAAACACAAGCCACATAACCTCCTACAATCCCCAAAAACATGGAAAGTGTAATCACAAAAGGAAAGAAAAGCAAGGCGACGATTTTCGGGAAGATTAAATAATTATAGGTGTTAATTCCCATAACTTCCAAAGCATCGATTTGTTCGGTCACGCGCATAGTTCCAATACTGGAGGTAATATAAGAACCCAATTTTCCAGCCATAATGACTGAGATAAAAGTCGGTGCAAACTCAAGAATAATGGATTGGCGAGTGGCAAAACCTACTAAGAAGTCTAAGAAAAAAGGGTTGTCCCCCATGTTTAAAGCAGTCTGGATGGCGACAACTCCACCCACAAAAAAGGAGATAAAACCTACGATTCCGAGTGATCCTAAAATAAGGGTGTCAATTTCTCTTAAAATAAGTTGTTGTAGGATTCGCCATTTGGTAAATTTTCCGAAAATGCGTTGAAGCATGATAAAGTAACGGCCGATGTGCGAAAGGATTTTCAAAACAATACAAAATTAGAAAATCGTAAGCCAATAGCATTAAAGAAGTGACACCTTTTCGTCTAAACTTGGTAGATCACTGCATTGATGTTCATCCCGGCACCTACGCTAGCAAACAAAATGATATCCCCAGTTTGGAGTTTATGTCCCTGATATTGATCTTTTTTGACCATATCAAAAAGCGTGGGAACGGTTGCTACAGAGCTATTTCCACAGGTTTGAATATTCATGGGCAATACCCCTTCAGGAATTTGTTGTTTGTAGAGGCGGTAAAATCGTTTGACGATCGCCTCATCCATTTTGAGATTCGCCTGATGAATAAATATTTTTTTGAGTTGATCGATAGATGCACCCGTTTGTTCGAAACATGCCTGCATGGCTAAGGGGACCTTTGAGATGGCAAACTCATATACTTTTCGACCAAACATCTTGATGTACTGATTCTCTCCGTTGGCATGGGCATTATACCCTTCACCAAAAAAGATATAGTCGGCTTCACCTGCTGCGGTGAAGGTTTGCGAAGCGTGAGCTAATATCCCACCGGCTTCATCAGTTTTTTCGAGGACAACAGCTCCAGCGCCATCAGCATAGATCATAGAATCTCGATCCTCTTGATCGAACACTCGGGAGAGCGTATCAGCTCCTACAATCAAACATTTTGTTGCCATTCCTGCTTTGATAAAGGCTTGAGCTTGTATAAGTCCTTCCACCCATCCTGGACAACCAAAAAGGATGTCATAGGCCACACAGTTAGGGTTCTGAATTTTTAACTTGGTTTTTACTCGAGACGCCAAACTCGGGAGGGTATCTACTAAACGGTTGGAAGATTTAACCTCTCCAAAATTATGTGCTACGATAATGTAGTCCAAGGTTTCACGGTCGATTTGCGCATCTTCGATGGCTTTTTCCGAGGCAATTGTAGCTAAATCAGAAGCGTTCAGGTCTGAAGGAGCATACTTGCGCTCTTCAATTCCTGTAATGGCTTGAAATTTTTCAATGATCTCTGAGGTGGAGGACTGAAAGGTACTACCATCGCGCTCAATAAAATCCTGACTTAAAAAAGCCTCATTTTTTTGTACTACTGTGGGGAGGTAGTGTCCGCTTCCTGTTATTTTAATTTGGTTCACGCTGCAAGTTCACGAAAACCCTAAGAAAAACCCCGATTCTTCGAAAACCCCAATGATACTCAAATAGAAAAAAGCGGATGATTTAAAATAATTAAATCACACATTTTCAGCTTTTTGATACAATTCTATAGGACTGCAACTGCACACTAAATTACGATCCCCAAAGGCTTCATCTACTCTTCGGACGGTTGGCCAGAATTTATTTTCAGAGACAAATTCCAATGGAAAGGCTGCTTTTTTACGAGAATAGGGGAACTCCCATCGATCATGGGTAAGTAGATTTTGGGTATGAGGTGCGTTTTTAAGCAAAGCTAAATCTTCTTCCGCACCACTTTCAATTTCCATACAAATGGCAATTAAGGCATCACAAAAACGATCAAGTTCAGCTTTTTGTTCACTTTCGGTAGGTTCTAACATCATGGTACCGGCTACTGGGAAAGAGACTGTGGGTGCATGAAAGCCGTAGTCCATAAGACGTTTAGCAATATCTACGACTTCTATTCCTTTAGATTTGAAGGGTCTGCAGTCCAAAATCAACTCATGGGCTGCCCGGCCTTGATCTCCAACATAGAGCACAGGATAGACTTCTTCCAAGCGATACTTCATATAGTTGGCATTGAGGATGGCAATTTCAGTAGCCCGTTTTAATCCTTCTGCTCCTAACATACGGATATATCCATAAGAAATTATACAGGCCAATGCCGAGCCCCAGGGGGCTGCAGAAATAGAAGTTATCGAATCTTTCCCCCCGGTATTTACCACAGGATTTCCAGGTAAAAAAGGAGTCAAATGGGCGGCTACACAAATGGGTCCAACCCCTGGGCCACCCCCGCCGTGAGGGATAGCAAAAGTTTTATGCAGATTTAAATGGCATACATCAGCCCCGATAATGGCAGGACTGGTCAATCCAACTTGAGCATTCATGTTGGCACCATCCATATAAACTTGTCCACCATATTGATGAATTAAAGCAGTAATATCTTGTATTTTAGATTCAAATACTCCGTGAGTAGAGGGGTAGGTAACCATTAACGCCGCCAATTGATCCTGATGTTCTTTTGCTTTGTTTTGAAGGTCCTCCCAATCAATATTTCCACGGTCGTCTGTACCGACCACGACGACTTGCATTCCAGCCATCACAGCAGAAGCAGGATTGGTTCCATGGGCCGAGGCAGGAATTAAACAGATATTTCGGTGGAAATCTCCTTGGGATTGGTGATAAGCGCGAATCACCATTAAACCTGCATATTCCCCTTGAGCTCCAGAATTCGGCTGTAAGGAAGTCGCCGCAAATCCGGTTATTTCGTTGAGTTGCTTTTCTAGTCTCTGGATGAGTACTTGATACCCCTGAGCTTGTTCGATAGGAACAAATGGATGGATATGATTCCATTGTGCCTGACTTAGGGGGAGCATTTCAGATGCAGCATTGAGTTTCATGGTACAAGAACCTAAAGCGATCATGCTGTGATTTAAAGCTAAATCTTTTCTTTCGAGCTGTTTAATGTACCGCATCAAGGCAGTTTCAGACTGATAACGGTGAAATACGGGATGCTCCATATAGGAAGTTTGCCGTTTCAATCCCTTCGGTAGCCTCGTTTCGTTCGTATGATTGGTATCGATTACCCCTTTCTTTCCTGCATATTGTTCAAGTACGCCAAATAAGCGTTGCATAAAAGCATCGTCACAGGTTTCATTCAATGCAATATAGGCATGATTGGCATCTGGATAAAAGAAGTTGATCTGTGCATTTTCGGCCAGTGATCGAAGTTTTGCTGCTTCTACTTGAATGTGAAGGGTATCGAAATAGTTTTCGTTTTCCTGGGGTATTCCTAATTCTTTTAGTAAATCATCGGTTTTGACGGCCTGATTGTGAATGTGTGAAGCAATGGCTTTCAGTCCTTTTGGGCCATGGTACACTCCATACATCCCTGCCATAACGGCCAAAAGCACTTGGGCTGTACAAATATTTGAGGTCGCTCGGTCGCGTTTGATGTGTTGTTCCCGGGTTTGTAAAGCCATTCGAAGGGCTGGTTTTCCGTCGAGGTCCTTGGTTTGTCCAATGATTCGTCCAGGGATATTGCGTTTGTAGTCTTTTCGAGTAGCAAAATATCCTGCATGGGGTCCACCGTATCCCAGAGGAATTCCAAGCCTTTGAGTGCTTCCCACAACAACGTCGGCTCCAAAATGGCCTGGAGCTTCTAGGAGGGTCAAGGCTAAAATATCGGCCGCCACAACCGTTTTAATCTCGAATTTCTGAGCATGGGAAATCGCTTCTTTAATAGCTAAAATTTTTCCGCTTTTTCCGGGGTATTGATACAAGGCTCCAAAGAAACTATTGTCTAATATTTGGGTAGGATCTTCGCCCAGGATCAGCTCAATTTTTAAGGGAGTTGCCCTTGTTTGAAGAACACTTAAGGTTTGGGGGAGAACTTCGTCGTGGACAAAAAATTTCACCACTTCATCTTTTTTCTGGGATCGACTACGCAGGGCAAACAGCATCGTCATGGCTTCTGCGGCTGCGGTGCTTTCATCCAAAAGGGAGGCATTGGCGAGTTCCATCCCTGTAAGATCAGAAATTAAGGTTTGAAAGTTTAACAATGCTTCCATTCTTCCTTGGGCAATTTCGGCCTGATAGGGAGTGTAAGCAGTATACCAACCCGGATTTTCCAAAATATTTCTTTGAATGACGGCAGGAGTTATGGCTGCATGATACCCTAGACCGATACAAGAATCGAAAATAGTATTTTGCTGACCTAAAGCCTTAATTTCATTGCTGAAAGCCATTTCGCTTATTCCTTCCGGAAGATTTAATGCAGACCTCAAGCGAATATTTTCAGGGATGGTTTGTTCAATAAGTTCCTCCACTCCCTCAACTCCAATGGCTTGAGTCATTTGCTGTATTTCCTCTTC
>JBMYNJ010000010.1:16084-30578 GCA_049598145.1 Flavobacteriaceae bacterium
GGACAAATGCACGCATAAAACAACAATTTTTAGAATCCAAAATTAAGGGATAATCCTAAAATAACATGCCATATTACAATTTTGTAGCGGTTCTTTTGTTAACCAAAAACTATGGCTTGTTAACAATAAACGTATTTTAGCTCTGTGTTTTCGAAATCATTTATAAACACTTATATCTCAACACATTTTCATGTCTCTATCGCAGTTGCAGCTATGTGTGGAACAGTGAGCTACTTGCTGGAGGTTGCCTTGAGTTTGACCGATATTTTTGGTGTTGGGATCAGTAGTTGGTTGGGGTATTATTACATTACCCAACTTTCTCAAAGAAAATTTTTATTAACACATTTTCTTATCCCCTCAGTACTATCAGTATTTTGCTTTTGGTATTGGCTTCAGTTGAATGGACTTGGCCGGATTTTCTATATCTGCAGCAGTGTTTTGGTCTTGTTTTATCCCAAAATAGAAGGGATTAATTTTCATGGGCTTCGGCAAAAACCCGGCTGGAAAATCTTAATTGTTGCTTTGGCCTGGAGTTTTTTTTGTGTTGGAATTCCATATTCAAAAATACATTCGACCGTATGCTGGCAGTTGAGTTTAGGGGTGCTGTTGTTTAGTTTGACTTATGTGACTGCCGCAATGATTCCCTTTGAAATACGAGATGAAACTACGGACAGCCCCCAACTCCAAACAATTGTTAATCGTTATGGGATAGTTAAATCAAAAGCGATTGGGTATGGATTGACGGTTATCGCTGGGGTTTGTTTAGTATTTCCTCCGATATCCCTAGGGGTTAAAATTTGGATTCTTGTGAGTTTGGGACTTTTAGCACTTGGGATATACAAAAGCCCTTCTCAACAAAAGTATTTTTGTGAGTTTTGGATCGAAGGTATTCCCATTGCGATGTTTCTGGGTGTCTATCTATTGGGTTTCTAGCAGACCTGCTCGTCGCAGCAGCGCTTGGGGATCGGGCTTTCGGCTTCTAAAGCGTTGAAACAATTCCGAAGGATGAATGGTTCCCCCTTTGGAAAGGATGTGTTCTACTAAGTCTGCTGAGGTTGATGAATTGAAAATCCCTTCTTTTAAAAAGCGTTCAAAAACATCGGCTTCCAATACTTCTGCCCACTTGTAGGAGTAATAACCAGCGGCATAACCCCCTTGGAAAATATGGGCAAATGCCATACTCATACAAGTTTCTTCGACTTCCGGAGTGAATTCTATTTTTTTAAGGATTTTCTTTTCAAATGCCGCAATGTCTTTAATAGCTTTAGGAGCGGTCGTGTGATAGTTGAGATCCAGAAGTCCAAATCCAAGTTGCCGAAGGGTTTGAAGTCCCTGTTGAAAATTGGCGGACTTTCGAATCTTTTCAATCTCTTCTGAGGGGATCATAGCACCGTTTTCGTAGTGGGTGGCGAAAATGGACAACGCCTCTTCTTGATAACACCAATTTTCAAGCAATTGACTGGGCAATTCCACAAAATCCCAAAGGACACTGGTACCGCTTAGGGAACTATATTGGGTGTCGGCCAAGATCCCGTGAATGGCATGACCAAATTCATGAAAAAGTGTAGTGACTTCCTCAAAAGTAAGAAGGGCAGGAAGGGTTTTGGTTGCTTGCGTGAAATTACACACCACAGAAATGTGAGGTCGTGTTTGGGCGTCTTGCTTTCGGTATACCGTCATCCATGCACCACTTCGCTTTTCGCTCCGTGGATGAAAATCGGTGTATAAAACAGCCTTTAAATTTTGATCCCGATCCAAAACTCTATACGCATCAACCTCTGGATGGTAGCCTTCGATATCCTCCGCTAAACTGAATTGCAGACCAAAAAGTTTATTCAATATCGAAAAAAGACCATTCAAAACATTGGGGAGGGCAAAATAGACTTTGAGTTTTTGTTGGTCGTAGGCATACACCTGTTCTTTCAGTCGTTCAGAAGCATAAGCAACATCCCATTTTTCTAAAGCTTCTAATTTGAGATGCTCTTGAGCGAATCCAGAGAGTTCTTCCCATTCTTTAAGCGCTGCCGGACGCGCTTTTTCGAATAAATCCTCTAAAAATGCATAGGTTTTACTTGCATTTTCCGCCATTCGTTCTTCTAAAACAAAAGCCGCATGATTTTTATAGCCCAATAATTGCGCTCTTCGGTGTCGGAGTTCGAGGATATCTCGGATAATAGAGCTGTTGTTGTTTTCGTTTTTCAGAAAACCTCGCGCTCCAAAGGCCAAATAGAGATCTTTTCGTAAAGCTCTATTTTGAGCGTATTTCATAAAAGGTACATAGCTGGGGTAGTCTAGCCCAAATATCCATCCTTCTTTGTTTTTTTCTTGAGCGCGTTGTTGGGCATTTTCCAGAACACTGGCTGGAATACCCGCTACTTCTTCTTTTCGTGTTAGGTGTAATTCGTAGTTCTTCGTATCGGCTAAAACATGTTCCCCAAAAAGGAGACCTTTTTGAGCCAGTTGTTGATCTATTTCACGAAGTTTTGCCTTTTGTTCGGTGTTCAAAAGAGCACCATTCCGCACAAAGCCTTTGTAGTTTTTTTCCAGAAGGGTTTGTTGTTCTGGGGTTAATTCAGTTTCCGATGGTTGGTGTTCAAATACTTGTTTTATTTTTAAGAATAACTCCTCATTTAAAAATATGTCATTTTGAAACTTGGCTAAAAGCGGTGCAACTTGCTGGGCGACCTGTTGAATTTCCGAAGTAGTTTGAGCACTGTTTAAATTGAATAACAGACTACTGTTACGATCAATTAAAACTCCAATTTGAGTTAGGGCTTCTACTGTATTTTGAAAATTAGGAGGGGCAGGATCTTTACAAAGAAGATCGATTGCTTCCAAAGCCTGGGGAATCAAAGTCTCAAAAGCCGGAATATAATGCTCGGGTTTTATTTGACTAAAGGGAGCCGTATGAAGCGGTGTGTCAAAGGAGTGTAAAAGTGGGTTCACAAGGAGTGATTCAGGAATTTAAAGCCTTACTGTCGGCTTCTACTTTGGTTTGAAGTTCTTTTTTGTAAGCAATTATTTTGGATTGAATTTTAGGATTACTGCTTCCTAAAATTTGAGCCGCCAAAAGTCCAGCATTTTTGGCCCCATTCAAGGCTACCGTGGCCACGGGAACCCCTCCGGGCATTTGCAAAATAGATAAAATAGAATCCCAACCATCGATCGAATTTCGAGATTTCACAGGGACCCCTATTACTGGCAAAGGGCTCAGTGCAGCAACCATTCCTGGGAGGTGAGCGGCACCTCCAGCTCCAGCGATGATTACTTGAAGACCTCGGGTGTGGGCCTGTTGCCCATAATCCATCATTTTTTCGGGGGTTCGATGAGCCGATACAATGTCTACTTCTACCTCTATGTTAAAAGACTTTAAGAGTTCTATTGCCTCTTGCATGACGGTCATATCGGATTGACTGCCCATAATTATTCCAACTTGTGCCATATTATTTGGAGATTACTTGAACGATATTTTTAATTTCTTCTGCTTGTTTACGCGCCTGGTGGATATTGTGGTCAATTACATTGACGTGTCCCATTTTCCGGAAGGGTCGGGTTTGCTTCTTTCCATAGATATGAGGCGTCACTCCGTCGAGTGCTAAAAGGTGATCCATGTTTTTATAATGAACTGGGCCCTTATGATCGGGATGCCCCACCAAATTGACCATCACGGCGGCGGCTAAACTCTTCGTATCCCCTAAAGGAAGATTTAAAATGGCCCGAATGTGCTGCTCAAACTGATCAGTGACAGAAGCTTCCAGAGAATAATGTCCGCTATTGTGGGGGCGAGGAGCCACTTCGTTTACATAAAGTTCTCCCGTAGCGGTTAAAAACATTTCGACAGCCAACAACCCTATATGGCCAAAGGCTTTGGAAACTTCAGCCGCCAGTTCTTGGGCTTTTGCAGCCATTTTATCGGAAATCCGAGCAGGACACAAGACATATTCCACTTGGTTAGCGGTAGGATGGAATTCCATTTCCACTACGGGGTAGCTTCGAAACATCCCATCGGGATTGCGACATACCACTACCGATAATTCAGTTTCATAAGGTACGAGTTCCTCCACCAAACATCGTCCTTCTACCAATTCCTCTAGGTCGAGGTTGTTTTTTACGATGCGTACGCCAAACCCATCATAACCCATTTTTGGCGCCTTCCACACAAAAGGGAAGGACCGTTTTCCATTGAGGACATCTAATTTTAATGCCTCCACAGAAGCATATATTTGAAAAGTTGCCGTGGGAATATTGTGGTCCTGGTAAAATTCTTTCTGGGCTGTTTTGTCCTGAATGATTTCCAATACTCTCGGCTGCGGATAAACTGAAATTCCTTCAGATTCCAATTTTTTGAGGGCATCAATATTGATATTTTCAATTTCAAAAGTCAGCAGATCGACTTGCTTTCCGAAGCTATAAACCGCTTCGTAGTCCATCAGGTCTCCCTGAACAAACCGCTGGCAGTAGGGGGCTGCTGAGGCATCGGCTTGGGAGTCTAGAACAGCTGTGGAAATATCCCACTTTTGGGCGGTATAGAGCAACATTTTTCCCAACTGGCCTCCGCCGACAATTCCCAACCGCTTTTGTGTAGAAAAAAAGTGCATACAAGTGCTTTACTGACAAAAGTAGGGATTCCTATTGGAGAACTGAAAAATGCTCTTTCAATTATGATATCTTTGCCCTCAAATCAACTGATCATGGTAAATCTTGTATTTTTTGGGAAACCTGGTGCCGGGAAGGGAACTCAGGCCGAAATAATTAAAGAAAAATTCAATTTAGTCCATTTGTCTACGGGTGATCTTTTTCGGTACAACATGAACAATAATACCCCTCTGGGGAAGCTCGCAAAATCGTATATGGACGCTGGAAATTTAGTACCGGACCAAGTAACGATCGATATGTTAGAAGATGCCGTTTTGAATAATAAAGATGCTAAAGGATTTATTTTTGACGGTTTCCCAAGAACAACAGCTCAGGCAGAGGCCTTGGATGCATTAATGCAACGTTTGGAAATGCGAATCGATGCCACGATCGCTCTTGAAGCGGACGACAACATATTGGTAGAGCGCCTTCTCAACAGAGGGCTGACTTCGGGACGCACCGACGACCAGGATGAAGAAAAAATCAGGAATCGTTTTGCTGAATACACGGCCAAAACTGCTCCACTCCAATCCTTTTACTCGAATCAAGGAAAATTTCACGAAATTCAAGGGGTAGGGGAAGTGGCTGAAATCACCAATCGTATTTTAGCCGTAATCGAAAGTTTATAAACTCATGACTGAGGGAAATTTTGTCGATTATGTCAAATTAAATCTCAAATCAGGTAAGGGAGGCAAGGGTTCGGTGCATTTACACCGGGAAAAATTTATCACCAAAGGAGGCCCTGATGGGGGAGACGGCGGTCGCGGAGGACATATTATTTTCCGGGCCAATAAAAACCTTTGGACCCTTTTTCATTTTAAATTCAAGCAACACTTTAGTGCCGGCCATGGCGGCGACGGATCCAAAAATCGGAGCACAGGAGCCGATGGGGAAGATGTTTACGTGGAAGTTCCCTTGGGAACAGTCGTTAAGCATGCAGAAACCCAAAACGTCCTTGCCGAATTTACCCATGACGCTCAAGAGGAAGTCATTCTTAAAGGGGGCTTGGGGGGGCGTGGGAATTGGCATTTTAAATCTCCTACTCGCCAAACACCTCGCTATGCGCAACCCGGAATCCCCGGAGAAGAATTGCAGGTAATCATTGAACTCAAAATATTGGCTGATGTCGGGCTGGTTGGATTTCCCAATGCGGGTAAATCGACACTCCTAGCTGCTTTAACTGCTGCAAAGCCTAAAATTGCAGACTATGAATTTACCACCTTAAAACCCAATTTAGGAATCGTTCCTTACCGAGATTTCCGATCCTTCGTAATGGCCGATATTCCTGGAATCATCGAAGGCGCCGCTGAAGGCAAGGGGTTAGGACATTATTTTCTCAGGCATATTGAACGAAACTCAGTATTGCTCTTTGTAATTCCTGCAGATGTGGATGATGTCCAAAAAACCTTTGAAATTCTTTTTCAAGAACTTAAAAAATATAATCCCGAATTGTTGGACAAACAATTTGCCATCGCCTTAAACAAATCCGATTTATTGGATGAAGAGCTTCTTGAAGAATATCAGCAGCTTATGAAACGGGATTTTCCTGAAATTCCACACTTTATTATTTCTGGAGTTAGTCTGCATGGGTTAGATCGCTTAAAAGACGGTTTGTGGAATCTAATCAACGCTTCCCATGTATCGAATTAGTATTCTTTTTTGGATGTGTGGTTCGCTTTTGTCGGCTCAACTCAAAGCACCCTTTTGGTCCTATGATTTTAAAAATGATAAAACCTATCAAGAGCGTTTGGCAGGCCTCGATAAAAAGAATATTTCGCCCGAAATATTAGAGCAATGGATTGAAGATGCCCGAGCCCATAAAGATTGGGAGCAAGTCATTAGTTTAATCAATAAAAAACCGGAGAATGAGCTCAATTCCCGAGACTTTTTCTTACTTGGGGCTGCTAACGGATTTCGATCAAGAGAAGTCAACCGGATGTTTTCCTTGCCTTATGTTAGGAATATGAAAACTTATTTTGGAAAAGCACACCAAGCAAATCCTACCGGAGTTTTGACTCTTGTGGCCCTCTACAAGGTGTATTCAGATTTGCCATCCTTGTTGGGCGGAAGTCGGTCTGCCGCTATGGAATATGTCAATGCTCTTAAACCACTAGACCCACTCGAATATCAATTAGGACTCATGTATGTTTCTGAAGCTTTTGAGGGTCGGGTAGATTCGGGTCAATTAAATGAATTTTTAAACCAATGTGCTGAATCCAGTAGTTGCGATCCACTCCCCGAAAATCTTAAACAGAAGCGTCGAAATTTTATTTTCGATGTTTTGCGATTAGTGGCCGTTTACAAAAGTTCAGGGGCTTGTGTAGAGCCCTTTATTGTTTTTTTAATAGAAACGCATTCGTCCACCGATAGTTTTTCCTCGGCTTGGATAAAGCTTTATGCCGCGGTGATTGCCGAGCATTCCAACCAGCCGAACAAAGCCCTTCAATGGATAGAAGAAGTCTTGGAAGAAGCTCCTGAAATAGAAGAAGCTCAAGAATTAAAACGTCAATTAATAAAGAGAAGTCAAAAATGAAGGAACTGAAGCGCATACATTTTATCGCCATTGGAGGCAGTGCGATGCATAGTTTAGCCTTAGCTCTACACCGCAAAGGACTGGATATAAGCGGAAGCGACGATGCGATCTACAGTCCTTCACGTGAGGCCTTAAAAGCTCAGAATTTGCTGCCGGAAACTATGGGGTGGTTTCCCGACAAAATTCGACCCGATTTGGATGCTGTGGTTTTGGGGATGCATGCCCGTCCGGATAATCCGGAATTATCTCGGGCACAAGAACTGGGCATCCCGATTTATTCTTATCCTGAATTTATTGCACAGTTATCCCAGCATCAGACCCGTGTAGTCATCGGAGGGAGTCATGGAAAAACGACCATTACAGCGATGGTTTTGCATGTCTTAAAACAATACGATATCCAAGTAGATTATTTGGTAGGGGCAGCAGTTCAAGACTATAAGTACACTGTAGAGCTTAGTGGAACAACCGACTTTATCATTTTGGAAGGGGATGAATACCTCTCGTCACCCATCGATTTACGATCCAAATTTTTGTGGTATACACCTCAAATTGCTTTACTGAGTGGGATGGCTTGGGATCATGTGAATGTTTTTCCTACGGAGGATGCTTATCGGGATACTTTTGATGCCTTTATCCATTCGATTACCCCCGGAGGGGTTTTAGTGTATCAGGAAAGCGATCAAGAATTAGTCGAGATGGTTGAAGCCCACCCGAACACCATCCGAAAAGAACCTTACGGACAAGCCAAGACCCAACAATTGCAGGGACAAACTTTTCTTCAAACCGATGAAGGCCCTGTTCCCCTTCAGGTATTTGGGGCCCACAATATGCAAAATTTAGAGGGAGCCCGTTGGATTTGTCAGTTAATGGGAGTAGACATGGAAGATTTTCATGTGGCCATAAGTTCCTTTCGAGGTGCCCGGGGGCGTTTAGAATTGTTGAGCGCCGGAAAGTCTGCAAAATTGTTTAGAGATTTTGCCCATGCACCCAGTAAGGTAAAGGCCACAAGCTTGGCTGTGGCAGAACAATTCCAGAAAAATAGCTTAGTAGCCGGCTTGGAACTTCATACGTTTAGTAGCTTAACTGAAGCCTTTTTAAAAGAATATCAAAATACCTTACAGCCTGCCCAAGAGGCTTTTGTGTATTATGATCCTGAGGCATTAAAGCAAAAAAACCGTCCTGCAATTGCTCCGGAAGTCATTCAGCAAGCCTTTAATCACCCGAACTTAAATGTTTTTACTTCTCGGGCATCACTCGAGCAGTTTATTGAGACCCAAAGAGTAGAGAAAAAAATTTATTTGCTGATGAGTTCAGGAACTTTTGGGGGTACTTCATTCGAAGGGCTTAAGGAAAAAATTAAGGCTTCTTAGTTTGGTGAGCGGCATATAAACGTTCAATGAGGTCTTGCTGATTGGGAAATTGTTTTATCATTTGATCTTTGGCGGCTAGTTGATCTCTCGAAGGTTTGTCCTGAGAAATTTTGTATTTACCTTCCCAGTGATTCAAGTGAAATTCAAAGCCGATGATGTGGTTTAACAAAGCTTTCATACGTGGATCATCAGGAGTGAGTTCGAAGTTTTTTTGGGGTTCCAAAAAAGCCGTCATTTCCACCAGACTTTGGCTAATATCTTTAGGGTCTTTGAGCGGAATTAAACGTCCTTGAAGATGCACTTTAAAATAATTCCAAGTGGGTAATTGCCGATTGTGGTACGCTGCAGGCGAGATGTAGGTTTCCGGTCCATTAAAAACCAAACTTGCCTTTTTTTCCTGGAGAATATGAGCGGTTTGAGGGTTAAGTCGATCCAAATGTCCTCTTAGGATGGTATCGTTGGAGTTTTGTTTAAACACCATCGGGACATGGGTGCTAAAGGGGGTATCGTTTTCTGCGGTGATTAATAGGGCCAGGGGGGAATGTTCAATTAAGCGTATCGCATTTTTAAAATTGCTTTCTTGATGATGGATAGGCGGATAATTCATAGCTTTCCTTTGGTGCAAAATAATTCTTTTCTAGAAACCTAAAACGTCAAGGGATTTTTTAAAGATCGGTGCTTTATTTCGAGGGTTTCAACTACCTTTAATGGCGTTGAGTTAGGGATTCATGTTATTCGTATATACCTCCAAAAAAAATACCCGTATTCAGTATACCTTTAAACATATTTTTGAAGGTATTTTGGCAGTCCCGATACAAGTGAGTACCAATCTACAGGATTTTGTTGCTTATTCAGGGCCCAAATTCAGTTACGGTCCCCAAGCTTTAGGAAATGAACTCTTTTTCGAAGCGCATACGCTTTTGTTTGAGCTGGGCGTTACTCAGCCTGAGGTTAGGGTGCAATCCTGGGAAGGGTTTCCGGCCTTTTTTAAAGTCTCCGAAAACAGTGCCTTGCCTTTTGATTTATTTGCTGCTAGCTTTTTTTTACTGAGTCGATACGAAGAATATCAGCCGCATCAGGTCGATAATAGGGGACGGTTTCAGCCCAAACAATCGTTGGCGGTCAAACACCAATTTTTGGAAAAACCTCTGGTGGATATATGGGCGGTTAAGATTTTCAATTTATTGTGCGAAGGTTTTCCCGATTTAAGTCTTCCGAAGGGTAAAAAGCCTGTATTTCAGCCGATATTTTCGATTGTTAGCCCCTACAAATTTAGATTAAAGTCCCCATTCATGGTGGTGTGGGAACTGTTGGGTTACTTCTTTCGATTTCAATTTTGGGAAATCGCTGATTTTTGGCGGGTACAAATGGGGAGAATTGACGACCCTCATGGGCACTATAAGGAGCTGCGAAAACTCACTTCGACTTTTGCCAATCAACCCTTTATGTTTTTTCTTTTTACACCAAAAGGCCCTAACGATAATGGAGTTTCGCCCTTTAATCCCAATTATAGAGCACTAGTGAAGGAAAATGCTGATTATATTCCCACCTCTCTTTTAGTATCGTTTGAAAGTCAACTGGACCCTTCTCAAATCCCCTCTGAAATCAAACTTTTTAATGAAGCTATTCATCGCACAGTAAAGTCTGTGGTACTTCATCGAGGAATACGTCAATTAGGAACCACTTATATAGGTTTATCGGAAGCCGAACTTCAGCACGATTATTCTATGTGCTATACCCAATTGGTAGGCTACCGAGCCAGTACTGCTGTCCCTTTTTATTTTTATGATCTCACCCATGAACGTCTAAGCTCATTAAAAATCCACCCGGTTGTTGCGACAGAGGAGGCTCTGAAGCAAAGAAGTCCTAAAAAAGCCTTTGATACTTTAAATCGTTTATACCACAATTTACCTACTTCTACTGCTCAATTTTGTGTTCACTTCAGTAATCGAATTTTAAACCCACAAGTGAGAGAAATGTCCTGGAGAAAACTCTTCATTAATTTTATTCAATCTCATGCTTAAGCACATCGATGTAGCCCATTTGTATTTTGATCTTGATCATACGCTCTGGGACTTTGAAACCAACTCAAAAAGTGCGTTTGAAACCATCTTAAAATCACATGCATTCCCTTTTACGGTAGATGCATTTATGAAAGTCTATACCCCCAATAATCACAAATATTGGAAAGCCTATCGCGAAAATAGAATTGACACTCAGGAATTAAGATACTTACGTTTGTCCACTACTTTTAATACTTTAAAAACGGATGTCTCAGATCAAACGATTCATCAATTGTCGGAAGCTTACATTCAGGAATTATCCAATTTTACTGCACTTTTTCCCGGAACCATAGAGGTACTCGGCGCATTGAAAAAAAAATATCACCTACACATTATCACCAATGGATTTGATGCGGTGCAACACAAAAAATTAGAAAACAGTCAGTTAAAACAATTTTTTACATCGGTTACTACTGCCGAAGCCGTGGGATGCAAAAAACCACAGCCCGAGATCTTTGAAATGGCAAGAAGAAAAGAAGGGGTAGCCCCCCATCAAGCCGTTATGATAGGTGATAGTCTAGAAGCCGATATACTTGGGGGACTGAAGGATGGAATGCAGGCCATTCATTTCAATTCACACCACGAGCCGGAGCACGACAAGTGTCCTATAATTTATGACTTATCGGAGCTACAATCCCTTCTGCTTCCTGAATAGGAAAGTTTTATCTTTATCCACGAAAAATTATTTATGGCATTAGGAGAAGCGCAAAAGCAAGTAGACGACTGGATTTCGCAGCATGGGGTCCGTTATTTTAATGAACTCACCAATATGGCCCAACTCACAGAAGAAGTAGGGGAAGTTGCCCGAATCATTGCTCGGCGTTATGGGGAACAAAGCGAAAAACCCAGTGATCGAGACCAAGATTTAGGGGAAGAACTCGCCGACGTCCTTTTTGTAGTCTTATGTCTAGCCAATCAAACAGGGGTCGATTTAGAAAAAGCTTTCCAAAAGAAAATGGAAATTAAAACCCAGCGGGATCATGATCGACATCACAATAATCCCAAGCTCCAGTAAATTTTGAAATCAATTACAATTTCCCATCCATCCGGACAAATCGATGGATCCTGTATCATCACTGGATCTAAAAGTGAAACCAATCGCCTACTCATCCTTCAGGCACAATACCCTTCTATAAACTTGGAGAATATTTCTAATTCAAAAGATTCTCAAGTGATGCAAAAGGCACTTTCCAGTACTTCAGATATTGTTGACATTCATCATGCCGGAACTGCTATGCGTTTTCTAACGGCTTTTTTAGCTACAAAACCGAAATTTAATGGTCAGCTTACCGGTTCTAAACGAATGCAAGAGCGCCCCATCGGTCTTTTAGTGGAAGCTTTACAATCCTTGGGAGCAAAGATTTCTTATGTCAATGATGAAGGGTATCCTCCTCTACAGATTAATGGCACCACTTTTACCAAAAAAGAGGTATCCCTTCCGGCCCATATGAGCAGCCAATATATTTCAGCATTGATGCTTATCGGGGCACAACAGCCGCAAGGATTAATCATTCACCTAGAGGGAAAAATTACTTCTTTACCCTACATTCAAATGACTTTACAGTTGTTGGAGCGTGTGGGGATTCAAGCAAAGATGGAAGGCCCTAAAATTCATATTATGCCTCATACTTCTTTGGAAGATAATACCCAAGTAATTGAATCGGACTGGAGTTCAGCTTCTTATTTCTATTCGATGACTGCTTTGGCCCAAGAAGCAAAGGTTCAAATTTCCAGTTATCGGGAAGATAGCCTTCAAGGCGACTCTTGCTTAAAAGAAATTTACGCTCAATTGGGCATTCACAGTTCTTTAGCTAACCATCAATTGCAGCTGACGAAGCTTCCTGATTTTCAATTGCCCGACCGATTGGAGTTGGATCTAGTTGCCTCTCCAGACATTGCCCAAACGATTGCAGTCACGTGTTTTGGATTGGGTATATCTTGCGATTTAAAAGGACTTCACACTTTAAAAATTAAAGAAACCGATCGCTTAGTTGCTCTTCAAAACGAGTTGGGGAAGCTGGGTGCCAATGTCGAGATTACTGATGACCGACTATTTTTGCATCCTAGGAAAGCACAATGGAATCCCGAACTAACCATAGACACCTACAACGATCACCGGATGGCCATGGCATTTGCCCCTTTAGCATTAATCGCTCCTTTGGGGATTAATGATCCCGATGTGGTTCAAAAGTCCTATCCTGATTTTTGGACTGATTTGTCGTCTTTGAACTTTAAAATAATTAAAGTTTAAAGTTTTACTGGATTTACTTGACAACCCCCCTGTGCAGCACTTATCTTTGCCATCTTGATTTCGATTGAATTACCACCTAGGCAAAAAATACAACCACATGAAGCTTTCTGATTTTAATTTTAACTTACCTGAAGCACTATTAGCGGAACGACCTGCTCCCGATCGAGACGAATCCAGACTGATGGTCTTAAATCGTGCCGATCAAACCATTTCTCATCATACCTTCAAAGACGTAATCAACTTTTTTGAGGAAGGGGATGTAATGGTCTTAAACAATACCAAGGTATTTCCGGCCCGTTTGTTCGGTAATAAAGAAAAAACCGGGGCACGAATTGAAGTGTTTTTACTTCGGGAACTCAATCAGGAACAACGCTTATGGGACGTCCTTGTAGACCCCGCCCGAAAAATCAGAATTGGAAACAAACTTTACTTTGGAGAAGATGAAAGTTTGGTGGCTGAGGTTATCGATAACACTACTTCTCGCGGGAGAACACTTCGTTTTCTTTACGATGGCTCTTATGTGGAATTTCGTGAAAAATTAAAGGAGTTGGGGCAAACACCACTTCCTAAGTATATCAAAAGACCCGTAGAAAAAGAAGACGAAGACCGCTACCAAACCATTTATGCCAAGCACGAGGGGGCTGTAGCAGCGCCAACTGCTGGACTTCACTTTTCTAAACATCTCTTAAAGCGCTTGGAAATTAAAGGAATTGATTTAGCAGAACTGACCTTGCACGTGGGCTTGGGAACCTTTAATCCTGTTGAAGTAGAGGATTTATCCAAACACAAAATGGACTCTGAGGAATTAACCATTGACCAAAATGCGGTCAATGTGGTCAACCAGGCAATTGCCAGCAAAAAACGAATCTGTGCAGTAGGAACCACCGTTATGCGGGGTTTAGAAAGTTCAGTTTCTTCCATTCAAACCTTAAAACCTTATCAGGGATGGACTCATAAATTTATATTTCCGCCCTATGAATTTTCCGTAGCCAACGCAATGATCACCAACTTCCACACCCCGAAGTCTACCTTATTGATGATGGTTTCTGCATTTGCTGATCCAGATTTTATTAAAGAGGCCTATGAAGAAGCAATTAAAGAACAATACAACTTCTATTCCTACGGTGATGCTATGCTGATTTTATAAGTGAAAAAATGAACGCCAAAAAGGATATACGCGCCCTGTCTTTGGAGGAGTTGAAATCCTTTTTTACCACACACCAGCAACAAGCATTTCGGGCTAAGCAGGTCTATCAATGGCTGTGGCAAAAAGGCATTCACGACTTTGATAAGATGACCAATCTGTCCAAAGAGGTTCGCGCTTTGCTATCGTCTTATTTTACCATTAATCATATTGCCATTGATCGGCAACAGCGCAGTTCTGACGGAACAATTAAAAATGCCGTTAAACTTCACGACGATCTCATTGTAGAGTCTGTTTTAATTCCCACGGAAAGCCGAACAACGGCTTGTGTTTCTTCGCAAGTGGGCTGTAGTTTGGATTGTCAGTTTTGTGCTACAGCAAAACTCAAACGGATGCGTAATCTCAACCCCGACGAAATTTACGATCAGGTGGTAGCTATCGATCGGCAGAGTCGTTTGTATTTTGATCGACCCCTTTCCAATATTGTTTTTATGGGCA
>JBMYNJ010000011.1:0-16483 GCA_049598145.1 Flavobacteriaceae bacterium
GCAAAAATTATGAAGTAGAAAAAAAAAAAAAAATTAGAAAACTATACAGGCAATAGTAAGTCTGATGTTTATCATGAAGAATTTCAACGCAAACCAAATAAAAGTATTGAACCTCGCAAATTAGAAGCTATCGCAAATGCATTCATTTTTAAAAATGAAATCATTAAGTTTTCAAAAGCCGAAAGAGTCCATGCAAACGGTTTCTAAAAAATGAAGAATAAAAATTAATTGAATCAAATTTAAATATGGCGGAACTCATATATTATCTAATTGGAGCAGTAATAATTCTCGCTCTATATGTTATTAGAGCTTATAATTCTCTTATTCGGTTAAGAAATGATGTAAAAAAAACATATTCCTCTATCGATGTTCAAATAAAAAGAAAGATTGATTTAATTCCCAATCTTGTAAAAATGGTAAAGGGGTATATCAAACATGAAAAAGAATTATTGACTTCGCTTACCGAGGCTAGGACTTCTATCATGAATGCTTCGGCAAAGCAAGACATTAGCGGAATGGCCAAAGGTGAAAATATGTTACAAGAAACACTTAAATCGATTCTGGCAGTTTCGGAAAATTATCCCGATTTAAAAGCAAGTCAGAATTTTTTAGAGCTGCAAGAGGCTTTGGAAGAAACTGAGGATCAAGTTGCAGCGGCAAGGAGGATTTATAACGAAAGTGTTAATCTATTCAATACAAAAACTGAAGTTTTCCCAACCGTCATAATTGCATCGATGTTTAACTTTAAGAAAAAAGAACTCTTTGTAATTTTGGATAAGGATAGAGAGGAATTATCTATTGATCTTTAGATTTTTTGCACGAATAATTAGAAACCATACTTGAATTTTGATTTAATTATTTAGTGTACAATCAACGTATTTATTTAGCTTTTTGATTTTGGAAGATGAGAAGATATGTAACCAGTAAAATCATGAATTTTGGCCGGTAAGAAAAGTTTTTTTAGGGTATTTTATGGAATCCCTTACACAGATAATAACTACCAAAAAGCCAGTGAAAGCCTAGGGAACCTCCCATCAGATTTTTCAGAATATATTTCTTTGGATAAAAAAAAATTTATAATAAAAAACATGAAGGAACTTGTGGCACAACACTTTTTCTTAATAGAAAATCAAAAACATCCGTTTTGGCACAAATTCTATTGGGCAATAACCTGCTTCTTTTTGGCAATTATTTCTACGATTGCCATTTTTTTGATTCCCAATTTTGAGAAAAACATCCTAGTTTTTTTCATTGCATATACTACAATTTATCAAATTTTTAAAAAAGGCAGTTACAACTACAGCAATACCTTGAAAGACCTAGTTAAACAATCAGTTGCACAGGCAAATGGTTGGCTCTATGACTTTAAACCTAATTTAGAAAAGGCAATTTCATTGAATTCTAAATACCCAAGTGTTTTCTCTGGAGATAAAATTGTAAGTGTTGATGATGAATTTTATGGAATAAAAAAAGTAAAGGAAAAAAAATATTTTTTTAAATCCGGCTTATATACCTATAAAATTAAAACGGGTAGCGGCAGGAAAAAAAAATATGTCACAAAACACAAGCATTACATATGGATCACATTGAATAAAAAACTTGATGTAGAATTCTCCCTAACACCTGAAATTGCCAATGGTATTTTTAATAATAACTCTAAAGAATTAAATCTGGAATCTCAAGAATTCAATAAAATTTTTAAGTTTCAATACCGAGGGAAGAAAAGTGAAATGCAGGATAGAATAGTAAAAATATTAAGTCCTGCCGTCCAATTGGGACTAATTCAACTGGCAAAGAGAAATTCTACTTTTAAATTCTTATTCACCAATGATGCACTTGTATTCTCATTTGATGGGGAACTAAATAAAAAATTTAACACTAAAATTTATTCTTACAGAGGAGTCTTAAAAGAAGATATTCATACCATTGATGCTCTAATAAATGAAGTATTGAACTTATCAATCGACATAACGAAATACCTTGATTAATCCAAAGAGAATTTTTGAAATTAAACTCAAAAATTTGGGGTATTCCTGCAACCTAAATTCATAAAACCTCAATTCACATTGCACTTTGGAATTTTGATACGGGTCCAGCAGTTTTTTTCGTTAACGGATACTAATGACTTTTATACGGTAAGGGAATAATCCCAAGAACCGTTGTTTATTTTTCACTTACACTAGCTAAGATTAGTATAGAATGGAATTTGTTGCAATATCAAATATTCTCAGTGGGTTTTTTTAGGTCTTTTTACGTCTAAAAACTCCTTGAGATTGATCTTTATACACCTGATCCCAACGAAAATATTCTCCTTGCATGGCCACATAAACCTCAGGAGCTAAGCTTTGAACCCAGGCCAGAGCACTGCCCAAATTAAAAAAACCATCGGAGGAGCTTCCAAAAGCATAGGGAATCATGGCACCCGTCAGGACAATGGTTTTATGCTTCAGTTCTTTTTCTTGAGCGAGGCGAGTGGCAGTAGTCACCATTCGGTCGGTACCGTGAGTGATGACCATTTGGGTCGCTGGGGAAGAAATACAGGCTTGGGTGATTCGGTCTAAATCACGATCCGTTAATTCCAAACTATCGACCATCATCAGGGTTTCCACCTGAACCTCCAATTGGCACCGACTTCGCTTAAGCATTTGTGGCAGATGGGTTTTCTCGAAATAGAGCTTTCCATGAATATGATCATAACTCTTATCAAAGGTGCCGCCCGTAACTAAGATGTGAATCATGTGTTGTTTTTAAAATAAGGTACAAAAACCCTTATTTCAGATCGTTCTTAAATCGTTAAAATTAATGGGTTCAAAAAAAAGAGCCCTTTAAGGGCTCTTAAAACGTTTTAATAGACGATCGAAATTACTCAAAGAGCGATTTCATTTTTTCTTCCTCCTCGACAGCGAGATCGGCATCGATTAAAATCCGACCGCTGTGTTCGTCGGTGATGATTTTATTTCGGGAGGCAATCTCAATTTGGATTTGTGCCGGAATGGTGAAAAAAGAACCTCCTGAAGCTCCTCTTTCTACGGGAACTACAGCCAATCCATTCTTAACACTTCCACGTATTTTCTTGTAGGCATTCACCAAACGATCCTCGATATTCTTTTCAAATTCTGCTGATTTTTTTAATAATTGATCTTCTTCCTTTTGAGTTTCTTGGAGGATGGCATCCAGTTCACTTTTTTTAGAATTTAGGTGGTCTTGGCGCTGGCCAAGTTTTTCTTGAAGCTGTTCCAGTGCTTCCTTTTTATTTCCAATTTTAAAGGTGAATTCCTTGATTTTCTTTTCAGCCAATTGAATTTCCAATTGTTGGAATTCTTGTTCTTTCACGATGGAGTTGTATTCGCGATTGTTACGAACACGTTTGAGGTCTTCCTCGTATTTTTTGATTAAGGTTTGCGAGTTTTCGATGTGAAGCTTTTGTTCTTTGATTCCACTTTCGAATTGCTCCAATTCATCTTCATTTTTCTGAATACGCTTTTCAAGTCCGGCAATTTCATCGCTTAAATCGCTTACTTCCAAGGGCAATTCTCCCCGTAAGTTTCGGATTTCATCGATTCGAGAATCGATCAATTGCAAATCATATAAGGAGCGGAGTTTATCTTCTACGGTGATTTCTTTTTTTTTCGCCATAATGCTTAAAAGTAATTTACGGGATTTGTGGATGTTACTTCTGAAATGTTTGCAAAATTAGGGAATTTTTCTCCAAGATGAGCAACGATTATTTTTTGAGTAAAGCGTTCACTTTCAAAATGCCCAATGTCAACCAAAAGCAGTTGATTTTCAGCTTCGAAAAAGTTGTGATATTTCAGATCGGCGGTTAAATAGGCATCTGCCCCAGCAGCCTTGGCAGCAGCTATGGCAAAGCTCCCAGATCCCCCCAGAAGGGCGACATTTTTGATGGGAGATTCCCCCAATGCAGAGTGGCGAACTACAGGTGTTTGGAATATTTTTTTGCAATGTTCCAAAAGCTCTTTTGGGTCCATGGGGTGTTCCAAACTACCGATGATTCCCATGCCTCGGCTGGGGTCTGTATTGCTGATCGGGATCCACTCATAGGCCACACTTTCATAGGGGTGGTGCTGGAACAAAGCCTTTAAGACTTGATTTTGACAATGTTTTTCTACTACAGCCTCCAATCGTATTTCTTTGACTTGGGTGGTTTCACCCGTTTTTCCAAGGACCGGATTACTCTGGTTATTTCCTCGAAACTGTCCCGTTCCCAAAGTGGCAAAATGACAATAGCTGTAATTTCCCAAGCCCCCTGCTCCAGCCTGGTGCAAGGCTTTGGCTACTGGTGCATAATTGGCTTCGGGGATGTAAGTAACCAACTGGCTTAAATTGTCTTTTTGAGGGATGAGCTTCCGAACCTCTTGAAGACCCAAGGCCTTTGCACTGGCTTCGTTTACCCCTTGAGGATGATTGTCTAATGCCGTGTGTAGGGCATAAATGGCGATCTCGTTTCGGATGGCTTTGATCAATGCTCTTTCCACATAAGTGGCTCCGGTTAGTTTTTTAATTCCGGAAAATAAAATGGGATGAAAACAAACCACCAGGTTGGCATTTGCACCGATCGCCTGATCGATGACCGACTCCAATGCATCGTGGGCGACTATAACGCCTTGGCAGGGCTTGGAAAGGTCTCCTGTCAATAATCCGGCATTATCAAAATCTTCGGCATAGGCGATGGGTGCCCATGTGTTCAGGACCTGAACAAAATCTGCTATGGTGTGGGTAGACATATAAATCACAAATATAATATTATCTTAAGCCCCATGAAAGCCTTACGCTGGTTGGGATTGCCTTTGGCGCTTGTTTATGGAGCGATTACTGCTCTTCGAAATCTATTCTTTGATTGGGGACTGTTGAAGACTCTTCCCTTGCCAGCTAAAAGTATTGGGGTTGGAAATTTATCGGTAGGAGGGACCGGAAAATCTGTAGTGGTCAATTTTTTGATTGCCCAATGCAAGATCAAAGGAACAACAGCGGTTCTTAGTCGAGGCTATGGTAGGCAAACCAAAGGCTATGTGCTGGCAGACCACCAGGCTACTGCCCAGTCTATAGGAGACGAACCCTTTCAGTTCAAACAAAGGCACCCTGAAGTGCTGGTAGCGGTCGCCGAAAAAAGAGTGATCGGAATTCAACAACTGCAACAGCTAAGTTCTCCTCCGGAATACATCCTTTTAGACGATGTTTTTCAACACCGCTGGGTAAGCCCCGCAAAAATGATTTTATGCACCCGATATGATGCCTTATTCTCAGAGGATTATTTATTGCCTGTAGGCCGTCTTCGCGAGCTGCGTTCAGGAAAAAAAAGAGCGCATCTCTGTCTGGTGACCAATTGTCCTGCGGAAGTAAATCCGACTGAAAGACAACAAATTGCCCAAAAGCTGCGCTTGTCTTCCCATCAAAAATTAGTGTTTAGTAGGGTTTGCTATACCGAATCCCTTTACGGAAGCGCTGTCATTTCACCGGACGAACTTTATCACTCCCCTTTGTTAGTCGTTACTGGAATTGCCCATCCGGAACGTTTTTTTGAGTTTTTAAAGAAAAAAAACTTTCGTTTTCAGCAGTTAGTATTTCCGGATCATCACTCTTTTAGTGCTCAGGAACTCCAAACGATCCAGCAAATGGCAGCTGGCGGGAACATTCTTACGACCGAAAAAGATTACGGAAGACTACAACCCCAATTAAAGTCCGATCGATTGTATTATTGGCCCATTGAACTGGAATTTTTAAGCCCAGAAGATCAACAAAACTTTGAGGAGGCTATTTGGGAAGAATAAGGATTGAAGGTTCCTAAATTAATCTACGTGTTTGTGTGCTTTGTAGGAAGAACGCACCAAAGGGCCAGACTCTACATGTCGAAAACCCAAATCTTTAGCGAAGGACTCATAACGTTCAAATTCCTCAGGGGTCACAAAACGGTCTACCGGTAAGTGCTTTTTGCTGGGTTGCAAATACTGCCCGATAGTAACGATATCTACATCGGCTTTTCGAAGGTCGTGAAGAGTTTCATACACTTCTTCTTCGGTTTCGCCCAAGCCCAACATAATTCCGGATTTGGTTCGTCGAATCCCTTGTTCCTTGAGATAACTCAAAACAGAAAGACTTTGATCGTATTTGGCTTGTACCCGAACTTGACGTGTCAATCGGCGAACGGTCTCCACATTGTGGGAGACTACTTCCGGCGCCACGGCCACAAGACGATCGATATTACGAGTATTTCCTTGAAAATCAGGAATTAAAGTTTCTAAAGTAGTATTCGGATTTAAGCGGCGGATGGCCTGTACCGTTTCAGCCCAGATAATGGAGCCCATGTCTTTAAGGTCGTCCCGGTCGACTGAAGTAATCACCGCGTGCTTGATGTTCATGAGTTTAATGGAGCGGGCCACTTTTTCGGGTTCTTCCCAATCGATTGCCCCTGGGCGTCCGGTTTTCACTCCACAAAAACCACAAGAGCGGGTGCAGATATTCCCTAAAATCATAAAGGTCGCTGTTCCTTCGCCCCAGCATTCGCCCATATTGGGACAACTCCCAGAAGTGCAAATGGTGTGAAGGTCATATTTTTTGACGAGCCCTCTAAGTTCGGTATATTTTTTTCCGGTGGGTAGCTTCACCCGAATCCATTTGGGTTTGCTCACCTGCTGTTGTCTTTCCTGTACCTGCGTTTCCAATTCGAATTCTTTTGGACAAATTTAAGAATAAATTAAGGACCAGAGGTAAAGACCACAAAAGCCGATTAAAAAAACAAATCCCAAGAGACTCAGTATTTTCATCCCTTTGGAAGGTCGAGCGCTTTCGGGAAAATCGGGCTGATATACGAGTCGATAATTGAGATAAGCCAAAAAAGGGCTGGTAAAAAAAGAAATTACCGTAGCTAAGGTGATCAAGGTTCCCATTTGAGAAGTGAGCAAGAAAAAAATGGCAAAGGTGCCCAAACTTAATACCAGTAGCCAAAACGATTTTTGTACCCAAAGGGAATTGGCTTTCGGAAAAAGAATCTTGAGGGAAGCAGCCATGGTTTTTGGGGAAGCATCCAGGGTGGTCAGGGTAGTACTAAACATCGCCGTAAAGGCCGCAAACCCAATAATGATTTTTGCTCCACTCCCGAATTGACTTTCATAAATCCCGACCAATTGTGAAGCAAAAACAACCCCGGAGGTCGCAAAAGACTTTCCTTCGGGATGCATAATCAAGGCTCCTAACCCCAAGAAAAAAAGCCCCATCACTAGGGTAGCCCAATAACCCAAGCGGAAATCGAAAGCAGTATGTTTCCGCAATTGTTCCGGTTGTTGGAGCTGACTTTTATCGATCCACCAAAGCGATTGCCAAATGGAGACCTCTAAAGGGGCAGGTAACCACCCCATAAATGCAATTAGAAATAAGAGTCCGGCTCCAGAGGGAAAAACAGGGTCTAAGTCTAAAGGTGCTGCAGGTTTCCAAAGGGCTTGCAGAAAAGCAATGGTAGTGCTGAATGCCAAAACAATCATAATACCTTTGATGAATAGGTCTAAAAAAGAGTATTTTCCCAGTTGGATAATCAGTAAACAAAGTAAGCCGATAGCGATCACCCAAAAATGATCCCCCCAGACCGGGCCAAAAAGAAATTCTGCAATACCAGCCGTGACCACAGTAACAGCCGTTTGTATAGTAAACATGGTACCTAAGCTTAACAAGGTGTATGCTTTTAGCCAAGAAGGATGCAGGTCGAAGTAGCCTTGTAGCGCACTTTTTCCGGTGGTTGAAGTGTAACGTGTGGTATACTCAAAAAAAGGATATTTCAGTAGATGGGCCATCAGAAGGGCCCATAATAACCCCCAGCCATAATCGGCTCCTGCTCGGGTAGATTGAACCAGATGGGACACTCCAATAGCGGCAGCGGCAAATAACAACCCTGGACCTAATTGCTTGAATTTATGCATACTATTTAAAGTAAGCTATAAAAAAATTAATTCTGAATGATTTCTTCTTTGCGACAGTCTTGTTCGGAGGGCAGTTTCCCACAAAAACTGCAGGCTTCTCCCTCACGGTGGAGGAATGGACTTTGACTGGCACAGGTACCTGCAAACTCTCCATCTTTTTTGGCCCAAATTTTAATAGCAATGCCTGCAAAGGCCAATCCTAGGAGTCCTGCGGTAAGTAAAAATAACTTCATGTGGCAAAACTAATTGAATTCTGACGGAAAAAAAAGGCCCTGCGGTGTTCCCCCGTTAATTTGTATACCGTTTATATCATTAGCTATACCGTTTACAACTTTGGGCTAGGAACTCCGTGTGTTTTTATTCACTTTTATAACATTAATGGGATGATTCCCGCCTACTAAATTTATATCGTTATGACCCCAAATCAACTCACTCCAGCCGAACTTATGGTGCTCAAAGGTCTCGCTTTAGGCTTGGGGACTTGTCATATCAAGTCTTTATTAGCGTTAAGTGATTCCCCCTACCGAAAGATTCAGCAACAATTATTCCAAAAATTGCAAGCCGAAAATGCGTATGTGGCCGTTCAAAGGGCTTTTCAACTGCAAATATTGATCCACGCAGAGTATTCAGACGAAATGGTGAAAGAAACTGCACTGGAAATGCCCAATGTATTTGCCGACAACGTTGAGCAAGACCCCAAGAATTTTGACAAAAAAATGGTTTTTCAACTCTATAACCTATTGATCCGGTTCCATTCCAAGATTCTACGACAACTGACAAAAGGACCTGAAAAAGTCCCCCAAAAAAAATCCCACCGAAGCGGGATTTAAGACGTTTAGTCTTCGGCATATAGCCTTAGTGTGATAAGATTGAATACTTAAAGATAGTCAAAAATAATTATGTCAAACAAATTAGGATTGCGGATCGGTTCTCACGCGATAGGTTGGACATTTTATCAAGAAAAAGAAAAGACCTTAAAGATGGGTGTCCGAGTGTTTCCTGTGCCCATAGAGCATTTTGGTGCAGGCAAGCGAGAACAATCCCATCGGGCCAAACGGCGACACTCCCGTATGATGCGCAAACGGTTTGCTCGATTTCGACAGCGTAAGATTCATTTGTTAAAAATATTATCACAGGTAGGTATGTGTCCCGTAACCTCTGCGGAGATTCAAGATTGGCAACAACACAAGGCTTTTCCGCATAAAACCCTTAAAGAATGGTTGGAACCTTGCCCGTATAGCCTTCGAAAAAAGGGCTTATCAGAAGCCTTAAGCCTGGCTGAAATGGGTCGAATTTTGTATCATATAAGTCAAAGGCGTGGCTATTTTGTCGGACGGCGTATGGAACACCTTCCCCAAAAATATTTATTCCAAGGCAGTCCCGAATACCAACGCCCGGGGATTTTGGAAGTGGAAAAAGACTTAAAAAAGGAGTTTTTAGGCGGCTATTTGCATCAATTTCTTCCTCTATCCCAGACGAGCTACCTTACCCCTATTAAACGGGTGCGGAATCGTTATTTGGCTCGGCGCATGTATGTACAAGAAATTCATGCCATTTGGAAGCAACAAGAACAGCATCATTCAGAATTAACGCCTGTGTTGCGCGATCGCTTGATCGGTAAACCTCCCGGATACGGGACCTATACCGGCGGAGTGATTTTCTTCCAGCGTCCTTTTGGGCGGCAAAAAAATCAGTTAAACAATTGCCCCTATGAAAAAAATAAATCTCGAGCCCTTTGTTCACATCCGCTTTATGAGGAATTAAGAGCATGGCAATGGGTAAATTCTATCCGCCTCAAAGGGGAGCCCTTACCACTCTCTAAAAAGCAGGCGTTTTTAAATTATTTTTTGTTGCATGGGCGATTTACTTTTTGGGAGGCCCTTCAAGCGATTGATCCGGAGAGTAAAGGGTATAACAAGCACTATCGAAAAAGTATTCATGGAGGAACTTTTCAGGCCCTTATGCAACAACCCGGGAATTTTGGCTCGGCTTGGTCGCACCTATCTGAAGCGGAACAAATCGATATTTGGCATTGCTTTTACTTTTTTAATGATCAAGAAAAATTAGCTGAAAAAGCACAACAAGACTGGGGCTTTTCCTCACATACTTCTGGGCGTATCAGTCGGATTTTTGTCGATAAAAGAACTGCGCCGTTGAGTGTTAAAGCCATTCGGAACATTTTACAATTTTTAAGAAGTGGTTTTGCATACGATCAGGCTGTTTTTTTAGCCGGGTTAAAACAATCCCTACGGAAAAATGAAAAGCCCTTGCATCTCCTTCAAGAAGAAGGCGTTTTAGACGAACTTCTGGCCTTATGGGAAGAACAAGAGTTTGAGCAGATTCGCGACCGGTTACAGATTTTTTGCGATCAAAAAGAATGGATTTTAGAACCCTCCCGATGGTATGGTAAAACCTTGCACACCTCCCCTAAGGGAAACTCTCGTTCAGAGATTAATTTACCCTCCGATCGGCAGATTGAGCAACTGAATCATCCGCTTCATATTACAGTAGCCTATCAGGTACGGAAAATCATCGGACAGCTCCTTCGGCAATTTGGCCCCATTGATTGTATAAAAATCACTTTCGATACCGATCTCAAGGTCAATCGAATGCAAAGAGGATTATATATCGTCGAACAAAAACGTAAGCAAAAGCTACGGGAGCGGTTTATTCAAATTTTAGAAAACAATAATTTACCCGCTACAGAGTCTCATCTGGAACGAATGGAACTCTGGGGAGAAAGCAACCATACCTGCCCCTATTCCGGGATTCCCATCACTTTTGAAGAGTTGTTTACGGAGGCCGTAAAAGTTGTATTGATACACCCCTGGAGCCAATCCCTGAATAGAAATACGATCAACAAGGTGCTGTGTCGGGAAGAATTTGCCGATCAATTCCAGCATCAAAGTCCTTACGATTTTTTTGGCAGTGATTCCAAGGGCTGGAAGGAGGTTAAGGATCGAATACGAAACCTTTTTGTGAACCGAACCGATTACCCCTTCGCGCAGCTTAAAGCCGAGAAATTTTTAAAGCGATTTCCCCGGAAAAACTATTTAAAGTTTCAATGGCAGGAAAATGGACTGATTGGAAATACGTTTACCAGACTTTTGGAAGGTGTTTGCCCCGAAATTTATGTGCATTCCATTCATGGAGTAGGGTATTTGTTGGAGCACTGGCAATCGGAAATGATTCGTGGCCTTTGGGACCGTTCTTTGGAGAAAGATTTTCGTTTAAAAGGACTCCAAGCCGCGGCAACCTTGTTTTTAACACCCGAATACCTTCATTTTTTAAGCCGCTATGAAAATTTTTATGAACAGGATTTTCCAACTCCTTTTCCCAAATTTGCCCAGCTTTTGGCAGAAGCTTATGCCCAACTCTTAGTCACTCATGTGCAGAAAAAGAAAATTCTATTCACCCGGAACAAACGCAGCCGAATCCAAGGTCGCGAAGTACTTAACGCCCATGTGGGGGTTCGGGGGTCTATTCATCGGGAAACCCGCTACGGGAAAGCAAAAGCGCCCTATTTAGATGAAGCGTACCATGTGCGGAAGCCCTTGGGAGAATTCAGCAGTTTTAGACAAATTAATAAAATTGTTGACCCTCAAGTGCGTGCCGAGGTATTGGCAGTGGCAAAACGAGAAAACCCCTTGTCGGAGCATACCTTATCCAAGAAAACCTTCTTCGATAAAGACGAGGCGGGCTATGAGATTCCTAAAGTTTTTTTACCCAACCGCCAAGGCGACCCTGTCCCTGTTCGGAAAGTTCGCATTCGGGAGATTCTTCATGGGGCAGTTCAATTGCACTCCGGGATTAATTCGTATGTAAACCCCCGAAAAAATCACCACATTACCATTTATCGGGATTCAGCAGTTGAATATCGGGAGTCGGTGGTCAGTTTTTGGGAAGCATTGCAACGCCTCCGAAAAAAGGAGTCTCTCTATCAGCTTCCGGTCTCTGAGGGTCAATTGATCTGTAATTTGCATATTAATGATTTGTTTTTGCTGGGTTTACAAGACCCTGGAGATGCCTTGGAACACTTTTCCAAAGCCGAACTGATTCCTTATGTCTATCGGGTGCAAAAGCTCTCCAAGCACTTTTATGAATTTCGGCGGACGTTCGATACTTCCTTATACGATTATACCTATCCCAACTATGTGCGGATCAATAATTTTGGCGACCGAAAAACGGGATGGTTTTCCTATAACCCTTACAAAATTCAGGTGAATAGCCTGGGTGATATTATACCCATGAAAAAAGAAAATAGATGAAATAAATGTGTTCCTTTTCGTGCGCGCCGAGACTTAGACCGTCGGGCTGATGCAAAAAAATCTTTTTTTTCCATTTTAATAAATATAGTGTTGTGGTTTAATTGAATGGATCGAAAAGGGCACATTTTTGTTTAAATCAGATTGTATTTAAAAACCATCTGGAAAAACCAAATAAGGAAATAAAGGGCGAGCAAAAATTTTAGTAGTGTTCCGCCCAAAAAGCCCAAAAAGGAGCCCAATCCGGCACGGAAAGCTTTTTTTCGGTCTTTGGGATTTTCCATCAGTTCACCTGAAACCGCTCCTAAGAAGGGCCCGATGGCCAAGCCTAAAATGCCCATAAAAATAAATCCTACAATCAGTCCAATGGTGGCGCCCCGAACGCCGGCTTTTGTCCCTCCAAAGGTTTTAGCACCAGCGATGGGAATCCAATAATCCAAAAGAAAAATCCCCAGGGTAACGACAAAGGTCCAACCCAAAAAAATAGGGTCCGACGGGATACTGGCCAGTTGGTGCATGAGCAGCACCCCCAACCAGCCGGTGACCGGGCCAGGCAGCAAGGGGAGGAAACAACCAATGATACCGCCAATGATTAAAAGTAAACTAAGCGAAAGGATGAGATATTCCATGATTTATAAAGGTTTGTAAAACGGTTCTACATTGAAAACTAAAATTTAGTAATTTTAAGAACGATTATTTTCAATCTTATGAAATCCAAAATTGCAACAATTTTTGCACTCCCCTTTGTACTTTCGACTTTCGGATGCCATCTTTTTGAATCGACTAAGGTTCCGGCGAGTGAAATTAAAAAAGCCTCTACTTGGTCGGAAGACGATCAGCATCCTTCGTTTCCCGAATGTGAAGACCTCAGCGGGGATGCCCTGACCGATTGTTTCCAACAAGTGATCCAAATGGCTATTGCGGATGCCCTCCCGCCAGAGTCGCTTATGGCTACTGAACCTATTGAGGAAGAGGTAACTTTAGTATTGATTGTCGATAAAAATGGGAGTTTTTCATTAGAATCTTTTGAGGCTTCTCGCCGTTTGGAGTCGGCCTTACCCGATTTAGAAGGTCAATTGCAAATGGTGATTGAAGGTCTTCCCCAAGCCCAACCCGCCATGAAAACCAATGTGGGCGTGCCCGTTCAGGTAAGTTTTGAACTTCCGATTCGTATTTCTGCCCAGCCACAGCCCGAACTCTGATGGCTAGCGAAACCGTGATTCTGGGAATCGATCCGGGAACCACAATCATGGGGTTTGGCCTGATTCGGGTTCAAAAGGGAGCCATGGAATTTATGCATATGCACGAATTGCATTTGCAGAAATATACCAATCACTATCTCAAACTTCAAAAAATCTTTGAACGCACCCGAGATTTAATCGATTCCTATCATCCGGACGAGGTGGCGATCGAAGCCCCTTTTTTCGGGAAAAATGTCCAATCGATGCTTAAGTTGGGAAGAGCTCAGGGCGTGGCTATGGCCGCTGCCCTCACCCGAGATTTACCTATAGTGGAGTATACCCCTAAAAAAATAAAAATGGCGATTACAGGCAATGGAAATGCCAGTAAGGAACAGGTTGCCAAAATGCTCCAGGGACAATTTCGCTTAAAGGAATTGCCTAAAAATCTGGATGCCACCGACGGCTTGGCAGCGGCGGTCTGTCATTTCTACAATCGAGGGAAACCCCAAACGGAAAAGTCGTATACCGGTTGGGCGGCCTTTGTTTCTCAAAACCCAAAAAAGATTCAGGGCTGATGCCATCGGGCGGACTTTATTTTCACATCCCTTTTTGCAAGCAGGCTTGCCATTACTGCAACTTTCACTTTTCCACTCAGTTAAAACATCAAGGAAAGGTCTTGGAGGCCATGGAGCGTGAGTTGGCGCTTCGCGCACCAGATGCTCCTTTTCGGGGACTGGCCAGTATCTATTTAGGTGGGGGCAGCCCTTCGGTTCTTCCGCCCGAGGCCATAGAAGATTTGTTGCGCCAATCTCAACACTTCTTTGAGTGGGATACTGAAATGGAAATTACCGTCGAGTTAAACCCAGACGATGTTTCTGAAGAATATCTCCATCAATTGATCGCGATGGGGGTCAATCGGGTGAGCTTGGGAGTGCAGTCGTTTTTAGATACGGATTTAAGCCAGATGAATCGGGCCCACAACGCACAGCAGGCTTGGGTTTCTTTAGAACGAATTCAAAAATATTTTAAAAATTATTCTCTAGACCTGATTTATGGTATCCCTGGCCAAAGCCTTTCCGATTGGCAGCTCAATTTAGAAAACGCATTAACCTTCGACCCGCCGCATCTATCGGCCTACGCCTTAACGGTGGAGCCTCAAACGGTGTTAGCTCAGCAGGTCGCCCAAAAAAAAGTGCTGTTGTTGGAAGAGGAGGAGGTGAAAGGCCATTTCGATTTTTTGGTAGATACTTTAGAAGCCCATTCCTATGCCCATTACGAAAATTCGAATTTTGGTAAAGCAGGCTATTTTTCGGTCAATAATACGGCCTACTGGCAAGGCAAGCCCTATTTGGGAATTGGTCCTTCGGCTCACAGCTATAACGGGAGCGACCGCCGCAGTTGGAATTTTTCCAACAACCATCGCTATGTGGCTGCCCTGAGCCAGGGCGAGTTGGCGCAGGAAGAAGAACTCCTCAGCCCGGTAGACCAGTATAACGAAACGGTGATGACGGGACTCCGCACCCAATGGGGGGTTTCACTTGAGCAGATTGAACAACACTTGGGAAAAACCTATGCCCGATATTTGGAAGAACAAGCCTCCAAACATTTGGATTTAAATTATTTGTATTGGGATGGAGATCATCTCAAAGTTCGAAAGTCTGCCCGATTTTTGGTGGACGGCCTCGCAGCCGATTTGTTTTTATTAAATCTGGAAGACGCTCAGTCTTGAAGACTTTTTCGATAGGCTGTTACTGACATCTGTAAGTTATTTTTAAACGAACGACTCAGTTGGGCTGTGTTGTCGAAGCCTACTTCTAAGGCAATTTCTGCACAACTTTTATCGGGATACCCCTGCATTAAGCTCTTGGCTTGTTCTAATCGAAGGGATTTTAAAAATTGTACATAAGGCCGTTTGCATTGCTCCTTAAAAAATTGGCAGACTTCTAAGGGGGTTTGATTCACCGCTCCGGCCAGTTCGTAGATCGAAAAGGGTTTTCGGTAATGCGCCAGGGTAAAATCAATGATTTCGAGGAGTTGGTTGTGGTCTTCGGCTGCATCAAACTCTAGCGGGGGCACAGCAATGCGCTTGTAGCAGCCTCCATTGATTTGTCGGATAATCGGATTCATCGTAGGTTTAAACTCCCTATTTTTAACACAGAATAATTGGTAGATCCGGGGTTCCGTTGTAAATGAAATATTCTTGAGTTGGAGAATTTCGTTTCGCAGGGGCCTTCTGATACATTTGCGGTAGGGTCTTAGCTCCGCTTCTTCGGTGATCCACGTCTGATGGAGTTTAAAGGGCTTTAGTGGATCGGCATTCACAAACGTATGAATTAAATCCAGCGGGACACCATAGACCCCGGGAGCTACAAAACCGAACACCTGAGTATTGACAATCAGGCTACCACAGCCTTTTTCCAGATAGCAGAGCAAAAAGGCTTGCTGGGTTTTCGGACGTCGATTGTTGGGCGAAAGGGATTGTTTATACTTTGGAGAAATCTCCCAGGAAGCCGGAGGGGTAAAGTCAGTTGTCATGATTCGATCTAAAGGGTTCTTTCAAGTTAATGAAAAAAAACCAAATGGATCGATCTACTGCTTTTCCCAGAGGGATTTAAAGGCTTTGTGGAATTCCGGAATGGTTTCGATTCCCTTGAAAAAATTCCATAGACCAAAGTGTTCGTTAGGGGAGTGGATGGCATCGCTGTCGAGGCCAAAGCCCATCAGCACCGATTTGCAGCCCAAAACTTCTTCGAACATGGGAACAATCGGGATACTGCCGCCGTCTCTTAAAGCCACGGGGGCCTTGCCAAAACTTTGGGTATAGGCCTGGTGGGCCGCCTGGTAGCCGATATGGTCGGTGGGGGTTACATAGGGTTTCCCGCCGTGGTGAGTGGTCACCGATACTTGGACTCCCTTGGGCGCAATGGCCTTAAAATGGGCTTCGAAAAGCGCACTGATTTTTTCCCAGTCTTGGTTGGGCACCAAACGCATGGAAATTTTGGCATGGGCTTGGCTGGGAATCACCGTTTTGGCGCCTTCGCCCGTGTAGCCTCCCCAAATCCCGTTGACATCCAGCGTCGGTCGGATGGATTTGCGCTCCAAAGTTGTG
>JBMYNJ010000011.1:16493-30255 GCA_049598145.1 Flavobacteriaceae bacterium
GCGGATAACCAGGCCTCTGAGTAACATCTCTGGTCAATATAGTTCTGTAGGGACTTGACGTATGTACCAGCTACTGATAAGTATCTTTGTAGATTCAGTAACGCTAGTTTACAGTCTTCAATATCGAGAGCTTGAGCAAATGCGGCATCATCTATGGGAGCTTGTTCGATCTCGGCCCGTTCTTCGGGGGAGTAGGGGATCACCTCCTCATAAAAACCGGGAATATTGACCTGTCGTTTTTCGTCGTGCAGTTGGGCGATCATTTCCGTAAGGATATTAATGGGGTTGGCCACCGTGCCGCCATAGAGGCCGGAATGGAGGTCTCGGTTGGGCCCCGTTACGGTGACTTCCATATAACTTAAGCCTCTCAGCCCTGTGGTGATGGCCGGCTGGGTAACACTCCCCAGCCCGGTATCGGAAATTAAGATGATATCCGCTTTTAATTTTTCGGTATTTGCCCGTACAAAGGCTTCCAGATTGTCGCTGCCTACTTCTTCCTCGCCCTCGATCATAAACTTAAGGTTGCAGGGCAATTCGCCTGCTTGTAGCATGAGCTCCAGGGCTTTGATGTGCATAAACATCTGCCCTTTATCGTCGCAAGCGCCTCGGGCAAAGATGGCCCCTTCCGGGTGGATGTCGGTGGTTTTGATATAGGGCTCAAAGGGCGGTTGGTCCCAAAGGTCTATCGGGTCGGGGGGTTGCACGTCGTAGTGGCCATAGACCAAAACAGTGGGATAGCTGGGGTTTATATCGATTTGCCCATAGACGATCGGGTAGCCCGGAGTTTCTAAAATTTCGGTGTGTTTACAGCCCGCTTTTTGGAGGGCTCCCTCCACCCAAACGGCGGCCTCCCGAACCGCATCCTTGTAGGCCGGATCGGCGCTGATACTGGGAATGCGGATCAGTTCAAAAAGTTCGTTTACAAAGCGTTTTTTTAGGGCATCGTCCATCGAAAGTGCAATTTTAATTTCAAAGATTCAAAGGTACGATATTGAGAAAGGATAATGAAAACTTGTTTATATTTGCACACCTTATCGCGGGTGTGGTGAAATTGGTAGACCTGTCTACCTTGCCTGGTACAGGCAATCGACAGGCGGGTTGAAGCGATTTTTACCCCGGCAAGTTTTTTAAAGTAAAATACTTGTTTTTTATGCGGGTGTGGTGAAATTGGTAGACACGCTAGATTTAGGATCTAGTGCTTCACGGCGTGGGGGTTCGAGTCCCTTCACCCGCACAACAACAAAAAACCCTTGCCATGGCAAGGGTTTTTTTATGGGATAAATGCTTCGGGAGATCCGATCGCAGCGGGATATTTTAACATTTTCCAACGCCCTTTTTTTCTTTATTTGAGAAAACAGCCCTAAACTACTTTACCTCTGAATACTTTTTATAGTGATGAAAATTCCCGTTTCCTCTTGTTATTTCTGGGTTTTTGCGTATGTTAGTAATGCTGGAATGGGTCTGTTTTTTTGCCTCACAACATAAGTTGAGTATTGTATTATGAAGTGCATCTTGATTTTGGCAATGGTTTAAGACCAGAAAAGCTAGATCAAAATTGGATGTTTTCAGGTATTTCATTTCGCGCAAGCGAGCTTATTAAAATACGTTCTGGCTATAACGATATATATGCAAAACGAGGTGATATTTTTATGAATAGCTGCATCTGGGAAACCACTTTAACCAATAAAATTTAAAAATGAAACTACTACAAATCGCAGCTATCCTACTGTTAGCTTTGTTTTCTCAAACTATGAATGCACAGAACTATCAAGAAGAACAAGAAGAAAATGACGAGAGTAAAAATAATGGTCGTGGTTTTAGAATTGCTGGTGTTATAGGTCACACGTTAGTGAATAATGAAGGTATGGATAACGTTTTTGTACCATCTTGGGGACTTGACGTAGAATATTGGTTCAACCATAACTGGGGAATCGGTTTGCATAATGATGTGGAGATTGAAACATTCATTATCAGAAATTCGGAAAACGAAGAGATAGAACGTTCAAATCCATTGGTTTTTACCGTTGATGCGCTTTATCAATTTGGCGGTGGCTTTGTGGTTACTCTCGGTCCAGGTATTGAACTAGAAAAAGAAGAATCTTTTTATTTAGCACGCGTTGGGATTGAATATGAGCAGGACATTACTGATTCCTTTTATCTGCTACCTAACTTCTTCTTAGACCATCGCTTTGATGGTTACAACACTTGGAGCATAGGTTTAGGTGTAGGGTTACGGCTATAAAATTATAACTTACGTAACACAAGTGTGGTTATAGCTCGTATATCCTGTACGTTTATAGTTTTTACAGGGTCTATTAATTCTAGGTAATAGCTTTCTACTACTTGGTTGATAATTGCTCTGGAAATAAAAAAACTACCGGCAACAAAAGCTACAACGGCATTAACCTGTCTGCCGACCCGCCTGCGGCAGGCAGGAACGCCGTTTAGCCGGGCCGTTGGGCTATTTAATCGAACGACTCACTAACCCTAAATAATCGAGACCTAAACGACCGAGCATCACCCTATAGATCTGTTTCACAGATCCTTGCACGCTATCTGTCTTTTTTATAATTTTAAAGGAACAACCCCAAATCCTACTGCTGCCATGACAGATTTCTGGTTTCTTTTCAACACTTCGGCTACATATTTAAGGGGAAACGATTCCGATATCCGATCCATTTCGGGAGTTTTCGGACACAGGCGTTTAATAACAACTGCTCAATGGAAACGATTGGAACCTGGGTTTGGATATTTACGAGTTGGCAACAATGTGAATAAAACAAAGAACAATCATTGAATGAAAGTACTTTTAGACACTAATATTATTATTCACAGAGAAGCGAACATAGTAATTGAACACGATATTGGACAACTTTTCAATTGGATAGACAAATTGCACTACAAAAAATACGTTCATCCAATCACAATATCTGAAATTGAAACTTACAAAAACAAACAAGTTGTTGAAACGTTTTCAAAAAAATTAGACAGCTACAACCGAATTAAACATCAACTTTCTTTTTCGGAAAAAGTAGCAGATATAATCTCGGAATTTGACACCAATGATAATGATTTAAATGACACACATTTACTAAATGAAATTTTTGAGGGCAGAATAGATTTACTGATTACTCAAGATAAAAAAATACACTTCAAGGCAGAAAAACTCGGAATTTCAGATAAGGTATTCAAAATTCAGACATTCCTTGAAAAAGTAACTTCTGAAAATCCTGAATTAGTTCAATACAATGTTCTTGCAGTTAAAAAAGCTGATTTTGCGGAAGTAGATTTAAACGACAGTTTTTTTGATAGCTTTAGAGAAGACTACAACGAGTTCGATAATTGGTTCAAATCAAAATTTGACAAAGTATGCTATGTCTGTTATAGCGACAATAATTTGACCGCATTTCTTTATATAAAAGTTGAGGACGAGGCAGAAAATTACTCTGAAATAAAACCTGCGTTTGAAAAGAAAAAACGATTAAAAATAGGAACCCTAAAAGTCATTAGCAATGGTTATAAGATTGGCGAAAGGTTTTTAAAAATAGTCTTTGATAATGCGATGCAGTACAGAGTAGATGAAATATATGTTACAGTTTTTAACAAACGACCAGAACAAGGGCAATTAATTGAAATGATGAAAGATTGGGGTTTTGTTGAACACGGTATTAAAATTACAAAAAACGGTGATGAAATTGTCTTAACAAGACCTTTTGGAAAGACTTTGCCAATTGATATTGAAAAGCCAAAACATTCTTTTCCGTTTTTTTCAAGAAAAACAAGAAAATATATTATCAAAATAGAACCTCAATATCATACAGAACTATTTCCTGATAGTATAAATACCCGTGAAGACGAGACAAAGTACACCGAAAATGAACCACATCGCAACAGAATAGGGAAAGTATATATTTCTCATTCCAAAGACAGACATCTTCAATCAGGAGATATAATTGTTATTTACAGAATGGGAAATACCAAACCTAAAAAATATTCGAGTACAGTAACTTCAATATGTATAGTAGAACAAGTTATTGATGGATTTAATTCGTTTGATGATTTTTACAAGGCTTGTTACAGGCGGACTATGATTAAAAAAGAAGATTTAGAAAATGATTGGTGGAACAAATATCCTAAGTACAGACCATTCGTAATAAAATTTCTTTACGCTCATTCTTTTCCAACGCCCAAACCAACTCTGAACGATTTAAACCAAATAGGTGTAATTCCCGACATTATGAATATGCCTCGTGGATTTATAGAAATAGACAATAACCAATTTAGTAGATTAGTTAAATTTGTTTACAACCGAAAATAATATATGAAAGTAGTTTTATCAATAAAGCCAGAATTTGCTTTTAAAATATTCGATGGCACTAAAAAATTTGAATTTCGAAAAGCCATTTTTAAAGACAGTAATGTAAAATCAGTTATAGTTTATGCTTCATCACCAATACAGAAAGTAATTGGCGAATTTGAAATTGGAAAAATCTTCAATAATGACCTTGAAACCCTTTGGAAATTAACTAAAGAACATTCAGGAATTACGGAAGATTTTTTTTTAGACTATTTTTCTGAAAGAGAAAAAGGATTTGCTATTCAAGTAAAGAAGAAAAAGAAATATAAAGAACCAAAATGTTTGAAAAAGGATTTCAATTTACATCCACCTCAATCATTTGCATATGTGAAATAAAACACTGTTGCCAACATTGTGTATGATGCCATAGCCGTCCTAAGGGACGGCCACGACACTATATACAAACCGTCCTACCTCATTTAAGCCCTAATACAAACCACCTTATTTTTTAGGTGGGTCGGTGTCCCCTGCGGCAAAGCCTAAAAAGTGATAAATCTTGGGAGGAATCCTTGCGAATTTCTCGATAAACTCCTGCTAAATTTTGCATATCTCAAAAAATTAATTACTTTAGGAGACTATCAACCAATTAAATACGTGAATAATGAACGAAATTGTCATTGTAATTATCGGAGCAGTTGCTCTGGTGGGGGGCGTAATTTTATATTCCGTTATTTCCACCGCGACCGGACTCGAAGTGGATGAAAACAACAATTTTATCCCGGATCGTTTAGAAAACAAATTCAACAGCTTGTTTAAATCCGAAAACAAGGAAGAATAAGGAAAGAAAACTACTCTCGATCCAGTCCGTATTTGCTTAAGTCTACATCGTCCAAACCTTCAGAGTCGAAGGGATATTCCATCTGATCCTGGATGTTGTAGAGAGATATTAAGATAAACTCACTCAAGGCCACCACAAAATAGGTGAGCCAGTGGGATCCTTCATACCCAATTTTATTGATAATCGTAGGGGTGTAGATCACCGGAAAAATATAGATAAAGATCAAACAATAGGCCTTTAAGCTGATGGGCGTTCGGTGGGTGTGGATGGCCACCAGATTTTCGATTCCATCGTGAACATCTCTTAAAAAACGGAAAACCTTTCCACGGGTGCCTCCGGAAATTTCCTCTTTGTTAAGATCCAGAAACGAAATAATCGCTTGGACCGACTGGTCCAACGGAATGATTGAATTCCCCACCACATTGAGATATTTCACCAATTGAACTGAGATATTTTCCAACAAGGTGTCGGCTTCGGCTTTCTTTTCGTCGGTGAGTTTGGAATTCCCGATAAAATATTGAACAGTTTTAAGTCCGGCCCGGAAACGACTCAGGTGTTCCATGGCCTTTTCGCGGCGGCGGAAAGCTCCGCGGATAGTAAACACCAGTGGAAAGATAATGGCAATACTAATCAGCGTTAAATCGATATTGTAAACAATCTGCAACTGATATGCTAGATAGGGGACAATAATCGAAATGATTAAAGTAATTAATGTTTTTGTGTTGATTATTGAAAGATATCTAGACATTTTGAGTAAATTAAGCTCAAATTTATTCACTTTAATATGAAAAAACAATTACTCCTCACGCTTATTTTGGGATTTGTATGCCTGATGGGTACAAAAGCCACCGCACAGAATTTCTTTGATTCTACGGAAACAGTAGCCATACAACTCAACTATTCGAATAAAGAATTGGCCCGTAAAACCAACGATACCACATTTATAGAGACCAATATGGTATATGCACACGAAGGGTCTCAGAAATCCATTCCAGTTCGTTTACGAGCTCGTGGAAATTTCCGCCGTTCGCGTTGTTATTTCCCCCCGGTGAAGATGAAAATTTATAAAGACGACGCTAAAGGAACTTTGTTTGAAGGGCAAAAAAACATGAAGCTGGTCTTGCCTTGCTTGTTGGAAAAAGGCAATCAAGACAATATCTTAAAAGAGTATTTGGGCTACAAAATTTATGAAACCGTTTCGGATCATCATTTTAGAACCCGCCCGGTAGACATCGATTTTAAAGAGCAAAAAAAGAAAAAAGAAGTGGTTCACAAGCTACGCGGGTTTTTAATTGAAGACGACAAAAAAGTAGCCAAGCGTGGCGGCGGAAAAGTATTCGAACGCTATATCCACCCGCTGGCCATGGATGCCGATGCGTCTATCACCAACGCTTTATTTCAGTACATGATCGGGAACACCGATTTTTCGGTAGCCTATCAGCACAATGGAAAACTGCTCTATGTCGACAGTAAGATCATTCCATTACCTTATGATTTCGACATGTCAGGTTTGGTGAACCCCAGCTATGCAGTGGTCAATCCTACTTTGGGAATTTCTGATGTGCGTGATCGTAAATACCGAGGATTTAAACGGGACATTTCCGATATGGAAAAAGTTCGCCAGAAGTACTTAAGCCAGAAATCCAATATTATGGGGATCGTAGATTCGTTTAAAGATGATTTTGAGAACTCTGCTACTTTTGAAGACACGCGTGAATTTGTGAATTCTTTCTTTAGTATTTTGGAAAGTGATCAAGAGTTTAAAGCGCAAATTATCGACCAAATGCGAACCAAATAAGTTTATTTTACCACACTTAATAAATGGGTAAAAACAGCGGTGTTCTCCTGGATGCCGCTGTATTTTTTTGCTCCGGGGCCATAGGCAAAAACGGGAACCATAGTGGCGCTATGTCCTTTGGTGTTATAGCTGCCCCGAACACGCCCGTTTCTTAAATTTCCTCCGGTAATCGCCAGTCCTCCGGTTTCGTGGTCGGCAGTAACCACCACAAGCGTATTGCCCTCGGCTTTGGCAAAAGCAAGAGCTTTGCCTACCACTTCATTAAATTCTTTAAACTCGGATAAAACATAGTCTAAATCGTTGGCATGCCCGCCCCAATCGATTTGAGACCCTTCTACCATGACAAAGAAAGGTTTACTGCGATCCTTGAGCTTTTGAAGCGTTGCCTCAAAGAGTTCATCCAACGCCGGGCCGCGTCCGCGCATTTTCATGGGCGGCTCGTCTGGATAGGTAAAATATCCGATTTTAGAAGCAGTAGACTCCTGAAATTTCCTAAGGCTATTCACAAAACTGTAGTCGGTCATTTCTTTGATGAGGTTCCGGCGGTCGTATCGTTGATTGAAGTGTTTTTGCCCCCCTCCGATAAAAATATCGACTTTGTGTTGGCTCAATTGAAGGGCGATATCCTGATATTCCTTACGTGAAATGACGTTGGCATAAAACGAAGCAGGAGTGGCGTGAACGATACTGGAAGTGGATAATAAGGCAGTGCTGTAGTTGGCATCCTGGCAGTATTCCAGGATACTTTTGAGTTTTTGGTTTCTGGGATTAATCCCTATGGCTCCGTTCAGGGTCTTCTCCCCGCAAGCTATTGCCGTACCGCTGGCCGCCGAGTCGGTTACCAAATAATCGTAAGCATGAGTTTTGAGCAAACCGATGGTTTTAAAGCCTTCGAAATAGGTTTGATTGTCGTTGTCATAATTTCCCGCAGAGATTTGAGTAAGCCCCATACCGTCCCCGATTAGGAGAATTATATTGGGTGATTGCTTCGACTGCGCATGGAGCGAAAGTGAAACAAAAAGGTTCCAGAAAAGAGCACTAACAAACGAGATTCGGTTCATGAAATATATTTTTGAAGCTGCTTAAAGACGAGGTTTGAGGCCCCCTTATTTTGATTGATAAATGTCTGATTAATACCTCCGATTTCCATACGAAATTCGGGATTTTTAATCAATTGTACAAGCAAGGATTCCAAGCCTTTGGGGTTGCTCACCGAAAATACTCCGCCTGCTTCGATCAGGTCTATCGCCTCTTGAAAACGTTGGTAGTTTTTTCCGATAATCACAGGGATTCCATAGATGCCTGCCTCAAGTATGTTGTGAAGGCCTTTGTTTCCCATGCCTCCACCCACATAGGCCCATTGGGCGTGCGCATAAAGGTGTTTGAGTTCTCCAATGGTATCCACCAGAATGTAAGAGGAATTTAAAAGTTCTTCCGAAGAAGAAGTACTCCAGCGTGTCCAGCTTTTCCCACTTAAGTTTTCGATCTGCTGGAGGCGCTTTTCAGAAATATCGTGTGGTGCTACTACCCATTTTTGTTGGGGCAAGCGATCCAAAAGCGGCCAAAAAAGGGCTTCGTCTTCCGGCCAACTGCTGCCTAAGACTCCATAGGGAATGCCTTTTAAAGCCTGGACTTTTTCACTGGCTATTGGTCTGTCGAGCAGTTGAGATACCCGATCCATTCGCGTGTCTCCAACCACCTGAACTTGCTCAATTCCCATTTGCTTCAATACGTCTTCAGATGGTTGGTCTTGTACAAAGAAGGAGTTCACTTGCGCAAGGTATTTCAGCAACCATTTTCCCCAAGGCTTAAATAGGAATTGTTGAGGATTGAATCGACTCGAAACGGACACTATCGGAATATTTTTCGATTGCAATACATGGATCAGATTGGGCCAAAATTCATATTTAATCAGGATGCACAGTTGAGGCTGAATGCTTTCTACGAATTTTTGTTGCTGCCGAACAAAATCCCATGGGAGATAATACACCTCGTCGGCCAAAGGAGTTTGGGCCTGGGGCACGTAACCGGAAGGAGAGAAAAAACTAAGAGCGATTTGTGGGGGATTTTTCATGGCTCGAAAGTGCTCTAAAAGCGGCCGGGCTTGTTCAAACTCCCCCAATGAGGCACAGTGTACCCAAATTTTTGGGACTTCTTTTTTGGACCGACTCACCTCCAGAAGCGTTTTTTGAACCCCTTGGATACGCATTCGTGCTTTAGGGTTAAACCAAGCATATACTCGAAAGAATATAAGCCCGATTGTAAGCACAAAAGAGTAGATATAGCGCATTAAGTTCAAAAGTAAGGCAAATCCCCGGGCTTTAGATTTGGATTGGAAAAGATTCTTAAATCCCTACCTTTGAAAAAAAATTGAATCCATGCACCCGATCCGAATGGTCGATCTTCAGGGCCAATACACCGCTTTGGCGACTGAGATCCAGGAATCTATCCAAAAAGTCATTGAAGAAACCGCCTTTATCAACGGGCCCATTGTCCGTGAATTTCAGCAAAATTTAGAAACCTATTTGGAGGGGACTCATGTAATTCCCTGTGGAAACGGAACCGATGCCCTTCAAATAGCCTTAATGGCTTTAGACTTACAACCGGGAGATGAGGTGATCACTGCCGATTTTACTTTTGCAGCTACTGTGGAGGTGATTGCCCTATTGGGCTTAACCCCCGTCTTGGTAGATGTGGATCCAGAGACTTTTAATATCGATCCTGTGGCAGTCGAAAAAGCCATTGGTCCGCAGACCAAGGCCATCATTCCGGTGCATTTGTTTGGACAGGCAGCACCCATGGAGCCTCTTTTGGCTTTGGCTGAAAAACACCAATTGCATTTGGTAGAAGATAATGCACAAGGCATCGGATCGACCTACACCTTTTCCGATGGTCGCAAACAAAAAACAGGAACCATCGGGACAGTGGGTACTACTTCTTTTTTTCCTTCTAAAAACCTAGGAGCCTATGGCGACGGAGGGGCACTCTTTACCCGAGACTCCGATTTGGCCCAAAAGATTCGAGGGATTGTCAATCACGGGATGTATAAACGCTACCATCACGACATTGTAGGAGTCAATTCTCGATTAGACAGCCTACAGGCGGCCATTTTAAATGTGAAATTAAAACGCCTGGATTTTTATAACGAGCGGCGCAAGGCTGCCGCCCTACACTATACGCAACGGCTAGAAAAACACCCCAATATTGTCACTCCAATTCGTCATGACGATTGCGACTCACATGTGTTTCATCAATATACCCTGCGTGTGTTGGGTGTCGATCGGGATGCTTTAGTCCAATATTTAAAAGAAAAAAACATTCCTACAGGAGTCTATTATCCGATCCCTCTCCATTTACAAAAGGCCTATACCCGTCCGGAATTTAAGGAGGAAGATTTCCCAGTCACCAATCGAGCAGTGAAAGAGGTGATCTCCTTGCCGATGCACACCGAGCTTACTTTGGAGCAAATAGACTATATTACAGAGGCATTACTTTCATTTATGAATTCTCACTTATGAAAAATCTTTGGGCTTTCTTGCTTTTTATGGCTTTAAGTCTTTCTGTTAGCGGTCAAAAAACAATGATCCTTTGCGGAAAAATCTTTGATTCTAAAGAGGGAAAGCTATTGTCTAATCAAACTATAATCGTTGAGGGCGAACGTATCGTAGATATCCAAAACGGCTTTAAAAGTCCGGCTCAACCGGATGTGTTGATCGACCTTTCACAACAAACCGTACTCCCGGGTTTTATAGACATGCATGTTCATATTGAGCACGAATCCAATTCGGCCTCTTACCGAAAGCGTTTTGTGGATAATGAAGCCGACATTGCTTTTGAATCCGCCGTTTTCGCTCAGCGAACTTTAGATGCAGGCTTTACAACGGTTCGAGATTTGGGCGGTACTGGGGTGAATGTATCCCTGCGAAATGCGATCAATGCCGGTAAAATTAAGGGCCCTCGAATCTACACAGCTGAAAAAGCATTGGCTTCTACCGGAGGCCATGCCGACCCCACCAACGGGATGCGCAAAAATTTGGTTGGGGATCCCGGGCCGAAACAAGGCGTGGTCAATTCTATAGAAGATGCCTTTAAAGCGGTTCGGCAACGGTATAAAAACGGAGCCGATTGTATTAAAATTACAGCAACCGGAGGGGTGTTAAGTGTGGCAAAAAACGGCCAAAACCCTCAGTTTTCGGTGGAAGAAATACGCGCAATTGTGCAAACCGCTAACGACTATGAGATGCATGTAGCTGCCCATGCACATGGCGATGAGGGCATGTATCGAGCGGTGCAAGCGGGAGTTAAAACCATTGAACACGGTACACTGATGCAAGAACGTACGATGGATCTCATGATTGAAAAAGAGGCTTATTTAGTCCCCACCCTAACTGCGGGGAAACAAGTAGCCGAAAAAGCCGCTATAAAAGGATATTTTCCTGCCGTGATTGTTCCTAAAGCTTTAGCCATTGGGCCTCAGATTCAAAAAACCTTTGCTAAAGCCTATAAACGAGGGGTACCGATTGCTTTCGGTACCGATGCCGGAGTGTTCCCACATGGACTAAACGCCAAAGAATTTGGCTATATGGTCGAAGCCGGAATGCCTGCCTCCGTTGCTTTGCAAACGGCAACAGTAGTCAATGCGCAATTGCTTAAGCAACAAGACAATTTAGGCCAATTGGCCTCAGGTTTTTATGCAGATATTGTCGCCGTAAATGGGAATCCACTCCAGGATATCTCCACCTTAGAAAAGGTGGTTTTTGTGATGAAAAATGGAGAGGTGATCAAGCGTTAAGCCCCAGCGACCTCTGTATTTCGATCGATTTTACGAATCAAGCCCTGAAGCACTTTCCCCGGGCCTAATTCTACAAAAGAGTGGTGTCCGTCCTGTATCATTTGCTGGATGCTTTGTGTCCATCGGACAGGTGCCGTCAGTTGCTCAATTAAATTCGATTGGATGATTCCGGTATCGGTGTAGGGCTTTGCGTCCACATTCTGATAGACTGGGCAAGTGGGGCGATTAAAGGGGGTTTGTTCGATCGCAGTCGCCAACGATTTTCGAGCCGATTCCATCAAAGGGGAATGAAAAGCGCCACTCACCGGGAGGAGGAGTGCCCTTTTGGCCCCGGCATTTTTCATGACTTCACAGGCTTGTTCGACCGCCGCGATAGCTCCGGAAATAACCAGTTGCCCCGGACAGTTGTAATTGGCCGGAATCACGACCCCTTCAACTTCAGCACATAATTTTTCTACCTGAGCGTCTTCCAGTCCTAAGATAGCTGCCATAGTTCCTTGGCTGTTTTCACAAGCAAGTTGCATAGCTTCAGCCCTTTGGGAGACCAAATGGAGTCCGTCACCAAAAGTCAAAGCCCCTGCTACCGTGAGTGCTGAAAACTCACCCAACGAATGTCCGGCAACCGCTTGGGGTTGAAAGGTGTTTCCTAAAGCTTCCGCAGCCAAAACGGAATGTAAGAAGATAGCCGGTTGGGTGACTCGGGTTTGGAGCAAATCCTCTTGGCTTCCTTCAAACATGATGGCCTGAAGATCGAAACCCAGGATTTCTTTTGCTTCATCAAAACGGGCTTGGAGTTTTGGATGTTCGTTTAGGAGCTCTTGTCCCATTCCGGGGAATTGGGCACCTTGTCCTGGAAATACATAAGCTTTCATATCTTTCGTTTTTTATAAGTAGTAAATCTAAACCCAATGGGTCGGTGGTTGTTGGCGGGAAAATTTTCCGAGGCAGTGATTTCCCAATCGTCTTCTGAAAATTCAGGGAAAAAGGTATCCGCTTCGGCGGTAGCATCGATCCAAGTAAGTTCCATACAATCAGCGATCGCTAGCGCCTGCGTATAGATTTGCCCCCCGCCTATAATAAAGGGTTGCGAATCGGTAGCTGCAACTTCCAAGGCCCTCTCTAAGGATGAAACGACCTGTACACCAGTCGGCTGAAAATCAGGATTTCTGCTGATTACGATATTCGTCCGATGGGGTAGCACAAAGGGCAACGATTCAAAGGTCTTCCGTCCCATAATCACACAATGACCGGAGGTAAGCGACTTAAACCTATTGAGGTCCTCAGGAATATGCCACAATAATTCATTATTCTTTCCCAGGCCTCTGTTGCGGTCCAATGCCGCGATTAGGGTAATTTTTTTTTCAGGCAACTCTTTTGATTTTATTCCACAAAACAATCAATAAATAAACTAATTTTACACTTTTGAGGGAAAATTTTATCAAAATATGCCAGTTGAATTTCCGGTATTAAACAATTGCACTTATTTGAACACTGCCTATGTAGGCCTGATGCCTCAGCAGCTATTGGATTTTCGAGCAAAAGAAGAGGCCCGCTATTTGCAAATAGGCGATTTATACAAATTAAACGCCTATGATAAACTCCCGGACTTTCATCACAATTTGGGAAATTTCTTAGGGGCCGACCCTAAGTATTGTTATATGGTTCCTAATTTTTCGGAAGGCATTCGACGTATTTTTGACCAGATTCCTCGGGATTATAAATTTTTAAGCCTTCAAGGGGATTATCATTCTCTGGAAGGGGCATTGGAAGAATATGGATTTGATGTGCAGCAGGTGGCAATGAGTCACAATACGGAATCCGAATTAAGAGATCATCTCCGGGAAGCACCCTATCAAGTATTGGTATTGAGCATTGTCCAATATATTTCAGGCTTAAAAATTGATCTGGATACGCTCACAGAGATTCGTCAAGAATTCCCGGATCTGATGATCATAGGCGATGCAACCCAATTTTTGGGAACGGCCGATTTTGACCTCCATCACAGCCCCTTCGATGCTGTAGTGGGCAGTGGGTATA
>JBMYNJ010000012.1:0-15725 GCA_049598145.1 Flavobacteriaceae bacterium
CCCCATTAACCGATAGCACCCCGGTATACATGAGCACAGGGATTTTTAGTGCGTCCAACACAGGAAACAATACCCATAGGACCACTGCAGCATAGATACTGTAGGGAAGTATTGGAAGGATTTTTTGCTGAATAGTTACAGGTTTCCAATCGGGCCAAATTTCTCGAATATAACAGAGGTGTGCTCCCAAAAAACTTCCTAAACCGCCTAAGAAAAATAGGGTTCCAGACCCCATCAGCAAAACATCTCCCAAAAAAGACAAAACTAAGGCCCCCACCACTCTGACTTTCATGGGGGAGCGATTTAAAAAATAAATGCCCAATAATAGAGGTATTAATACGGGCTTAATAAACAGTCGAATAATAGAAAGCTCTAGCGGATAGCTCAACAGATATAGGCTGCTCAAAAACGCATAGGCCCCGAAAACTACTCGACTTTTGTTCATCTCTAAAAATCCATTCGGATTTGCAATTGTAGATTGCGTCCCATTTCAGCAGCAAAATAACGCATTCGGTTGAGATAATTCCTATAGTCTGTATCCATTAAATTACGCCCTTGTAGAATGAACTGGGTTTTTTGTCCAAATAGCTGGGTTTCCCAGGAAGCTTCGATGCCCCACAAATGGTAGACATTTTCCGGGGCTCCTAAATCAATGGTTCCGCTAACAATTTCCCCATTTTCAATCAAGTTGTAAGGAACGATCAATTTAGGGGCGCGAAACTGCTTTGCTACAAAATCGTGATTCAGTCCGAAAGATAGCTTTTGATTTTGCAGGGGAAACCATCGAAGGTTTTGTTGAAGTTGCAACGGGGGCATATCCACCAAAGGAATGTCTTCGGTTGTGTTTTGTCCATAGACATAAGCTGCTTGTCCGGTCCACTGGAATCGATCGGAAGGGGTCCATTGCGCATCCAGATCGATTCCCCACAATTGTGCAGCTACCGCTCGGAATTGCCAAGTGGGAAATGGTCCTCGAGAGATCGTTTCTAATTCGGTGGGTTCTTCGATGATATAATTAGCCGATCGACCGGCATAAGCTTCGATTTCCCAGGAAAAATTCGAGTGCTGACGGCTTAAATTCACATGGAGTTTATGGACACGTTCGTTGGTGAGTTCCATATCCCCGTATTGAATCACCGCCAGGGAATGGTGGAGTCCATCGCTAAATAATTCTCCCGCATTTGGAGGGCGATCAGTCAATGCATAATGGACTCGAAATTCCAATTGTTCCGAAAGGGCTCGCTTCATCCCTAAGGTAAAGGAAAACATATGAAACTCAGGGCGTATATGAACCAGCACTTGTGAGCCAATATTGCGAATGACCAAATCCTCAAAACGCTGGTCATATCCTAAACGTTCCCATCGGTTTCGTTTATAATGTTTTTTAGCATCTAAATGACTGAAATCATAACGCAGCCCCCCCTCCCAGACAAAATCATTCAGACTCACGTATTGAAAACTGGCATAAGTCCCCAGTTGTAATTGCGTGTAATCAGGGATCAAACGTCTGACCCCCAGGGTTGGATCTGAAAAATTACGCTGAAAAGTTCCTGAGACCCCTACTTCCAAGGGAATTTCATTGGTGGCATTTCGAAAATTTCCTTGGAACGTATGCGTGGTAAGTTCCATATCGATAGCAGGTCTTTTATCCTCACTATCGCGGCGGATATCATATTCTCGACGCCTGTTGAGTTGGAAGTCATAATCCCATTGCCATCGATAGTCTTGAGGACTGTAAAACTGATAGCTCAGGTGGGCCTGTTGGTGATAATTGGATTGCTTTGGAGGGTCAATCGTTCGGGTAAATGGACGGATCACTAAAGGTTGATCTGAGTTTAAAGCACGTACCAAATCGTTGACATTTCCAAGATGTGCTGCTCGAAGAATTCCCAGAGTTTCATCTAAATAACGATACCTTACTTCAAGTTTCCGGTTGATTTTTTGTAAACCCCAATGCAAACTTAATGTCCTTTTATTGGTCCCCGTATTACTGAGATTATAATCGGGAGCATGGAGGTCTCCCAAATCTTTATAATGCCACTGAATGCCAGCATACACTCCTGTACTTTTGGTCAGTTGTAGCTTTCCTACAGCACTTCCGCCTTGTCCATTGGATTGGGCATCCAGGGCCACGTGTCCATAAAGCGAATCGAGAATCGGAACCGGAGTCCGATCCATCACAATCACCCCTGCGGCGGTGTCGCCCCCATACCTCAAGGCAGCACCTCCCTTAACTACTCGTATGCGGTCCGCACTATTGGAGTCGATACTGGGCGCGTGGTCGCTCCCCCACTCCTGATCCCGAATCCGGGTACCGTCCTGGACGATCCCTAAACGACTTCCGGACATACCATGCAGCACCGGTTTAGCAATATGCATCCCCGTACGGATACTGGAAACCCCGCTGACCCCTTCCAATAAATCTCCCAGATTAGCCGATTGATATTTAAAAAGAGCAAAGGGTTCTATAATCTCTTCAGTAACAATTTCCGTTCCCTTTCGAATTGCTTGCTCCTGAACAATAATTTCTTGAAGCTCATTTATATGGTGTTCTAAAGTAACTTTGACATACTGGTCTTTTCTGATGCGGAAGTTTTGGGTTTGGGGAGTACATTCTTCATGCTCCACCAATAAAGTTTTGGGCCCTTTACAAAGATTTAGAAAAACGACCATCCCCAGGCTATCGGTAACCAGCACTCGTTTTTCTTCTATAAGCTCTACACGTGCACCCGATAGGGGTGTGCCATCGTGCAAATCTTCAACGGCTACATTTAGGGTTAATTCACAGGATTGACCCCATAAAAAGGACTGAAACCAAAAACCCCAAAAAAGGGCCATTAGTAGTTGGAATGGGCGATACATAAAATAAAATCCCGCTTAAAATCTGCCTTAAGCGGGATTATGTAAGAATTAATTATTGAATACTAACGGGATAATCGAGCTCTACATCGGTTTCTCCCCCAAAATCGTTTCGAGTGGTCCCGGTTTTGGTTTGTGGCTCATGAATGAGAGTTGCACGAACGGTTCCGGATCCCGCACTGGTAGTCGTCCAAGTCGTTTGGAGGTTTACTGGATTTCCGTCGCTGTCGGTGGTGTCTCCACTGCGGGATGCAATGGTTAAACCGTCTATACCTACTACAGCAAAGAAAACATGGTGTTCGTCAGCTTCTTCGATCACCTCTTCTGTGATGTTCTCCACTTCAGTTGGGTCGCTCGCGTCGAAGAAAGAGATCGCTACTTGGTAGCTGGTGTTTGCGCTAAGGTTGACCGAAGGATAGTCGCTATCCCCTTCATTCCAAGTAAGGGTTTGTGTATTTCCGCCTCCTGTAACGGTTAAGGTTACTCGATTGATTTCCTCCTCATCGTTGACCGGCTCCGGATCGTCGTCTGAAGAACAGGCCGATAAAATGAATAAAAAGGAAGCAGCTAAGAGGGTTAAAATTCGGGTAGTATAAATAGAGTTTATTTGAATAAACATGATTTTGATATTAAAATTGTAAAAAGGTTGAAAAATTAAACGATTAGAAAAGAGACCGCGGGTGGGGCTCGAAGACCGTTGAATTTAGTAGGGTTGGTGCATATCCAGACACTAAAGCTGGAATATTGCAAGGGCTGTAACTTTCCATAAGTTAATGCGTCTTTATAGGCAAAGACATCAACCGTGTATGGCAATGTAGGAATACAATCGAACAATTCACAGTCCAAACAAACCTCATGGAAATGGACTGCAGATTCATCGTTAAGCTCGTGGATCTCATGGGTCTCATTAACTAAGTGGACGAATTCCATGGCCCATGGCAAGTGCAGCAAGCCTATCATCCACAGACTAAACAGCCATTTGACCGAAATTGGAAGTCGTTTAATCACAGGCCAAAAATACAAAAAAGCTGGGTCGTATTTACAAAATTTAGTTTTGAATTATTTTCAATTAAAACTCTATAAAATGTTAAATTATTACCAATAATTTATATTTATTTAAAAATCGATGTAATTTTGTCAATGTTATAAAACCTCAAATGCTCTACTTATGTTTACATACTATTTACAATTCCCCAAGTATTTAATAATGTTTAGCCTACAGAAGCTTAACCTCCAAGCGAAGGCAAACTCCAAAACCTCCTCTAATTTTGCATTGTATAAAACCTCAAAAATGAACCATAAATCATTAGTACTTCTTTTCGTATTCGTTTTGGGAACGAGTTTTCAAAACGGACTTGCGCAACCTACTGAGAGTCGAACTTCTCAAGGAACACTACCGCTAGCAGAACTTGCTGAGCAGGTGATTGAAGCCATTCAAAAAGACGATTACCGCTTTGTAGAAAAAATATTCAGAAGTGGACAGCTGAATGTCAATGGACTCCATAACGGTAAAACCTATTTGATGTATGCCAGCATTTACAACAAACCTGAGATGATTCGCCTGCTTTATACTTTGGGCGCCGATCTACTCAAACGATGTGACGAGGGCTATTTAGCTGCCGATCACGCTAAGCAGCACCAAGCCTACAAAGCTCGTGCAGAATTAATCGTGCTCCAGGCCTAATCAATGTCGTTATATACTTAAAAAAACCCTCTAACGAGGGTTTTTCTGTTTTAAGCTTTTAATGCTTTGAGTTTTTCTGTGAGTCGGGGAACGACATCAAACGCATCGCCCACCACGCCATAATCGGCAGCTTTAAAGAAAGGTGCTTCGGGATCGTTGTTAATAACCACTTTCACTTTAGAAGTGTTGATCCCCGCCAAATGCTGGATGGCACCTGAGATTCCAATGGCAATATATAAGTTCGAAGCCACAGGCTTCCCTGTTTGGCCCACATGTTCGCTATGCGGTCGCCAACCCAAATCAGAAACCGGCTTGGAACATGCCGTAGCTGCACCTAAGGTCGCTGCTAAATCCTCTACTAATCCCCAATTTTCAGGACCTTTGAGCCCACGCCCACCGGAGACCACAATATCCGCATCGGCAATGGTGATTTGGCCTGTTTCTTTAATCACTTCTTCCACTTTTAATGAGGCGTCCACTTGAGTTATCGCTTGTTCCACGACTTCGCAATTGGACTTATTTTCGTGTAACCCATAAGCATTGGCAGAGAGGGAAATGATATTTGCCCCTTGAGTGGATCGGGTGATTTGAAAAGCTTTGTTCGTAAAACAAGAGCGTTTGACCTCCAACCCATTATCAAAAGTGGGTAGGTCCACGGCATTGGTTAAATATCCTGCAGACATCTTCACCGCCAAAAGGGGGGCAAAATAGCGCGCATTGGCAGAAGAGCTCACCACAACGACTAGAGTATTTTCTGCTTGAGCCACCTGCGCTAAAGCTAAAGCATACGTTTGGGCTGTAAAGGTCTTAAGACTTTCGTCTGTGAGACGAATCACTTTTTCGATCCCATAGTTTCCCAAGGCATCGGCATCTTCGGCACCCACAGTAACTCCTAGGGCAGCAACACCCAATTGATCTGCAATAGCCTTGGCATAAGATGCATTTTCAAAAGCATTTTTCTTGAGTTGTCCTCCTTCAGTTTCAGCAAAAAATAATACAGACATAACAATTAAGGTTTAGAGCACTTTGGCTTCGTTTTGTAATAAATCAATTAAAGTATCAAGGTCTTTAGCGTCGACCAATTTGACTGCGCCTTTGGGCTGTGGCTTTTCAAAACGCAGTGTAGTAGTAGCGCCAGCCTCAGTACTAGATGGGAGCACCTCCAGAGACTTTTTTCGGGCTTGCATGATTCCGCGCATGTTCGGAATGATTAGGTCGTCTTCTTCTACGAGACCCTTTTGAGCCGCAATCAGTAAGGGTAATTGGGTACTTACTTTTTCAGTCCCGCCATCGATCTCTCGGGTGGCTGTAGCTGTTCCGCTTTCAATTTCAAGGCCGTTACAGTTAGTAACGAACGGTATTTCTAGCAACCCGGCTAACATCCCGGGAACCATTCCTCCGTTGTAATCGATCGATTCTCGCCCGGTGATGATCAAATCGAAAGCATGGGCTTGGGCATAAGCCGCCAACTCCTGGGCTACCGAAAAGCCATCCGTAGGAACGGCGTCTATCCGTACAGCCTGGTCGGCTCCAATAGCTAAGCATTTTCGCAGAATCGGCTCACAACCTGCATCACCCACCGTTACCACGGTAATTTTAGCGCCCTGCTTTTGCTGAAGCCAAACCGCTCGGGTAAGGCCAAATTCGTCGTTGGGATTAATGATGAATTGTACGCCCTGTGTATCGAACCGAGTATCGTTTTCCACAAAGTTGATCTTCGAAGTCGTATCGGGAACATTACTAATGCAAACCAGTATATTCATAGAAATTTGGATTTCTTACAAATCTAAATAAAAAAATGACACTGTGTCATTTTTTTTAATAACAAGTTTTTTAATTCCATTCTTGAAAGAAAAAGTAGCTTTGCTTGCCATCTAAATTCAAGAAACAAATGCTACATTTTTGGGAAGAACGCTACCGTGCGGAGGCCTATGCATACGGGACTGCTCCGAATCAATTTTTTAAATCGCAACTGGATCAAGTGGATTGGCCCGGAAAAATTCTACTCCCTGCCGAAGGCGAGGGCCGAAATGGGGTTTACGCAGCCCAACAAGGGTGGTCGGTTGAAGCTTACGATTGGAGCCCTGCAGCGCATCAGAAAGCGCTTCAACTGGCTGAGGAAAAAGGCGTAGCTTTTGACGAATATCACATAGCCTCCCTGGAAAAGCTCGAGTGGTTGGACGGTTATTTTGATGCAATCGCTTGTATTTTTGTTCAATACCCAAGTGCTTACAGACGTGCGAATCACCAAAAGTTAGCCCGAAGCCTGCGTTCCGGAGGGGTCTTTATTTTAGAGGCCTTTAGTCAAAAACATCCTGAAGCACAAGCCTTAAACCCACAGGTGGGAGGTCCCAAAAACATCGATCAATTGTATGTTCTAGATGAGGTCTTGGAAGACATTACAGGTATGGATTGGCAAATCGCTACGGAAACAACGACCCACTTAAATGAAGGTCTCTATCATCAGGGAGAAGGGTCCGTGATACGCTTGATGGGCACCAAAAAATAAAGCTCACTTCCCAAGGAAAGTGAGCCTCGATTTTATTGAAAGAAAAAAGACTTAATACGTCAATTCATTAATTCTCATCAGGTGCTTTTCGTCTACAACGGTCCATGGATTAGAACCCATTTTTTGCATAGCTTCTTGAAATTCTGCATCTGCATTTCGGGTTTTCATGCGCGCTTCCCAATGGCGGTGATAATCGAAGCGAGATTTATCCACAACCACCATCAAATAATCCACATCACGGGCCCCAGTCTCTGAACGATAGACTGCGAAGATGTGTTCCACCCCTAAACGGGCATCCATTTCATGGTTTTTCTTGATAAATTCTTCAAATGCGTTCTGCTGATTCATATCCGTTTTCACGTAGGTGATTCTTCGATAAGGAAGTGCATCGCGTTCTTCGACCGACATTTCCATAAATGCATCAACTGTACTGAGCTCAGGCATAAATTTCCAAAGACTTAATTCATGAGCGTTCATGCTTTGGTTAAACGATTGGAAAAGTTCCGGAGTCATTTCAGATTCCTGAAAAGCTTTTCCGATTTCTGCATCCCGCTCCTCCATTTTTTCTTGGTATGCTGCCCAATCCGATAGACTGCCAAATTCTTGTGAGAAAAAATAGGTACGTGTCCCTTGTTCGGCAAAAACATAGGTAGGGGGTAAATCCTGACCCAAGCCTTTTTCTAAGGTAGGTGCCCAAATATCTAGGACTTGTTTAAAGGACTGTTCATCGGTGGATTCAAATTCAAAAATACTGGTAACGTTTTGGGCAGTTAGTGTGGTAGCTGCCAACAAAAAAACACTTACTAAAAGATTTTTCATTTAATTGGTTTATGGTTTTATAATCTAAATCTAATGAATTCTATTAATTCAAACAATCATTCTCCCGCTTGAAAATAAGCGTTAATCACTCCACTCCGAACAGCATATAACGAAAATAAACTCCATAAAGGTAAATATATACAGTAGTTAAGCGCTAGCTCGTATATTGAGATTATATTTTAACCGGCTATTCTATGAAAAAATTAATTTTTGTCTGCTACAGCTTATTCTGCTTAATCTCTTGCCAGAAAGAACCCCAATGGATCGGATTTTCCTACCCCGATGGGAAATACAAAGCCTTGGTTTTAAGTTATGACGACGGAACCATTCAGGATCGGGAGTTGGTGCATTTGCTGGATCAAAATCAATTGGTGGGCACTTTTAATCTCAATTCCGGATATTTAGGGGAGATTCGGGGATGGCCTCAAAAGGATGGGGATACCATTTTTCAGGAATATGTCTCCAAAGATTCCCTTTTAAGCCTCTACAAAAACCATGAAATAGCGGTCCATGGAGCCCTACATAAAGATTTTACGGCGATTCCGCACAAGGAAGTCCTTCAGGAAGTCCAAACCGATCTGGAAGTTTTAACCCAACTGACTAACCGAAAAATCATCAGTAGTGCCTATCCCTTTGGCAACACAAACGACAGTATTGCTGCCCTTATGGCAACTACCGGAATCTTAAATGGACGTACGGTGGCAGACACCTACCGTTTTGATCTCCCGGATAACTATATGATTTGGAATCCTACCTGTCACGACAGTAAAGCTTTGGACTATCTAAATCCCTATTTAGCGTTAAACAAGCAGGAATTAAGTCTTTTTTATGTTTGGGGGCATTCTTGGGAGTTTGGAGACGCCAAACGCTGGGAAAATATGGTGGAATTCTGCACCAAAATCGGGAAAGCAAATGATATCTGGTTTGTGGGGAATGGAGCACTTACCCAGTATTTACAAGCCTTGGATAAAGTTCAATTGGAAGCCCACCGAATCTCAAATCCCCAAGGGAATGAAGAAGTTTGGGTCCATTTGTCCAGCGGAATTAAAAAATTAAACGGAGGAGAATCAATGGCCCTTCACCCTAAAACAAAAAAACCTGTACAAAATTAAAATAAAAAATCCGTAATGATCTGTATATTATATCATTACGGATGCACTAAGTACCTTGGGTGGGAATCGAACCCACACTCTGTTGCCAGAACTGGATTTTGAATCCAGCGCGTCTACCAGTTCCGCCACCAAGGCATTATTTCAACTGTTCACGGAGTCTGCGAAGTTTTTCTTTTCCAACTCCCAACTTCCAATATTTTTCTCTTTTCCTTGCTTTTGTCCTATCCAAACAACGTTCGGAATACAAAAGTACAAAAGGTTTATAAGGTTTGGTCGTTTTTTCTCTTCCAGCATTATGTCTAGCTACCCGAGCATTTAAGTCGGTAGTCATCCCTACATAAATGTAGTTACGAATCAAACTGGATATAGCATATACCCAAACCATTTATTTCAAAATTTCAATCCCAGCACGCCTGCCTGTCGGTAGACAGGTCTACCAGTTCCGCCACCAAGGCATTGGGAGCTCAAATGTAAAGAATAAATCATTGGATTGGAAATAAGGCCGACAGAATAGTGGTTGCGACCAGAATATTTATAAATTTGCACTCCATTTGAGAGACGTGGATACAGCAGCAAAAATATTCTCGTGTACGCAAAGCATGGATTTGTCTCAATCCATCGCCAAACATTTTGGTATTCCAATGGGGCAAGTCAACTTTTCTCGGTATAGCGATGGGGAGTTTCAACCCTCTTTTGAAGAGTCGGTTCGTGGTGCTCGATTGTTTATTATTGGCTCCACCCATCCTTCGTCTGAAAACTTGATGGAAATGCTTCTGATGCTGGATGCGGCCAAACGGGCTTCGGCTCGCCACATTACTGCCGTGATGCCTTATTTTGGGTGGGCCCGTCAAGACCGAAAAGACAAACCACGTGTCCCCATCGGGGCCAAACTAATTGCAAAGCTTTTAGAAGCGGCCGGAGCCACACGAATCATTACTATGGACCTCCACGCCGACCAAATTCAAGGGTTTTTTGAAAAACCGGTAGACCACCTTTATGCCTCTACTATCTTTCTTCCCTTTGTAGAAAGTCTACAGTTGGATAATCTAACCGTTGCTTCCCCGGATATGGGAGGTTCCAAAAGAGCTTATGCCTATTCCAAACAATTGGGTAGCGAAGTGGTGATTTGTTATAAACAAAGAGCCAAAGCCAATGTGATTTCCCATATGGAACTCATTGGTGACGTTCAAGGAAAAAATGTGGTTTTGGTAGACGATATGGTAGATACTGCCGGAACGTTGACTAAAGCTGCCGATCTGATGATGGAACGCGGGGCTTTGTCGGTACGTGCCATTTGTACACACGCCATCCTTTCGGGGAATGCCTACGAACGTATCGAAAAATCCCAGCTCGCGGAATTGATCGTTACTGACAGCATCCCATCAAAACAACAATCGGATAAAATTCGGGTGTTAAGCTGTGCCCCTCTGTTTGCAGAAGTGATGCAAAACGTACACCACAATAAATCGATTGCGTCTAAATTTGTTATGTAATTTTAATTCAACTCAACTATAATGAAATCAATCACGATTCAAGGATCTAAAAGAGAAAGCGTGGGCAAGGTAGCGACCAAGGCCCTACGTAATGCTGGAAGAGTTCCCTGTGTGTTGTATGGTGGCGACCAACCCGTCCACTTCTCCGCACCGGAACTTGATTTCAGCAAACTGGTATACACTCCCAATGCGCACACCGTTGTGATCGCATTGGAAGACGGTACTTCCATTAATGCCATCTTACAAGACATCCAATTCCATCCCGTAAGTGATAAAATCTTACACGTGGATTTCTATCAATTGTTTGATGACAAGGAAATCAGTCTAGACATCCCCGTTCAAATTCATGGGGCTGCTCCCGGGGTGCTTAATTCCGGAGGAACCCTTATTCTCAACAAACGTAAAATCCGTGTACGAGCCCTTCCCGCCAATCTACCGGATTTTATCGAGGTAGATATTAGTGGCTTAGAACTCGGAAATAAATTCTACACTGCGGAATTAAAAAATGAGGAATATTCCGTGCTACATCCCGACAATACCGTGGTATGTCAGGTGAAAGTTTCGCGTGCTGCTATGAAAGCACAACAAGACGATGAAGCTGTTGTTGACGCAGATGCTGAAACAGCGACAGAATCAGAAGAATCGGCGGAATAAATCAATTGTACCCATAACTCTATTGAAAAGCATCTTGGAATCAAGATGCTTTTTTAATTTTAACCCATGTTTAATTGGCTATTTCGCACATCATCCCAAACACATCAGATGCAAAAGTTTTTAGTGGTCGGTCTTGGTAATATCGGTTCAGAATATCATCAGACTCGGCACAATATTGGCTTCGAAGTGGTGGATCATCTGGCCAAAGAAAAACAAATCACCTTCGAAACTTTGCGCTACGGCCAACTGGCCTTTACCTCACATAGAGGAAAAAAGCTGATTTTATTAAAGCCTAGCACCTATATGAATTTAAGCGGCAATGCGGTTCGGCATTGGATGCAAAAAGAAAAAATTGCTCCTGAAAATTGCTTAATCGTTACCGACGATATTCATTTAGACTTTGGACAGCTGCGCTTTCGAGCCAAAGGCAGTGCCGGGGGACATAATGGTTTAAAGCATATAGAAGAAGTCCTAAAAAGTCAACAATATCCCAGATTACGTTTTGGCGTAGGGAGTCCCGGACGCCGCAATCAGGTAGACTATGTTTTGGGAAAATGGACTACCGAAGAGCAAAATGCCCTTCAGGAACGGATTGCTCATGCCTCACAGGGATGTCTTCACTTGGTGACCTCGGGACTCAATGCCACCATGAACACCTTTAACAATACCTGAAGATCATTGGGTTTGAAAACTTTGGATAGTCGAATAAGACTGATTTCCCTCCCGATCGATGGTTACAATTTGCCAATAATATCTCTGGCTCGATACCAAAGAGGTTGAATACCGCGTATCGGTAAGTTCGGTAGCTAAATCGGATAAATTGTCTTCTTCCGATCCCAAACGAAGCGTGTAAAGGTCAATATCGTTGTCTAAATCTGCTCCTTGCCAACGAAATTCAACCCTGCCGTCCTGCAATGTAATCTGACTGGCTTCTTCCGGAAAATTCAGAGTGGCCGGAAAAGGAATATGATTAACTTGAGCCTCCCCTTCCAGATAAAAAGCCCACTTTTCTGAAGTCGCTGTTTCCGAAGAGGCATCCGATAAACTGCGAACCCACCAGCGATAACTCACCCCTCGATCCAGACCGATGGAGGCTTCCGATACAACAAATTCCCGTTCAATTCTGGCCTGACTAACTAAATTTTCGATAATTAATTCATAGCTGTCGGTATCAGCGGCATCTTGCCAGTTAAAATTTACCACACTTTGGGTGGCAGTCGCTGGAGTGGCTGTTGTGCAAGCTTCCAGATGAGCTGGAGACACCAACTGTGCCGCTTGAGGAGCGGGTATGGGGTCTGAACCACAACTTAACAGAACACCTAAAAACAAAAAAACAGTTGCCTTATTCCCCATCATTTTTTGATTAATTTAAACGTGTGGCCCACCTTAGGCCCTTGAATTTGAATGACATAGACCCCGGGCGCGAAACTTTCAAGAGTGAAGCGATACGACCCGCCTTCTCTGCGATTGATCTCCAAAGATTGTTGATGTAAAATAATGCCATCGGTCGTCAACATCCGAAGTTGATAGGAACTTGCTTCGGGCAATAAAATATCCACATACTCCTGAGCAGGGTTTGGAGCCAATACAGGTTTGGCCTCAGGCCCTACCCACTGCCGGAAAGTTCCCTGGCAATTCAAATCGGTGGTAACTACTACTTGAGTCCATTCCTCGGGAAGAGCCGTAGTCCATGTTCCCGATTTTTGTACTTCATACAACTGATCTGCTACTTGAACTCGATAATGCTTTCCACCCTTTAACTCTAATGAAAGCAATTTGTTTTCATGATTCAATTGGGCTTGAACACTTAATGCCTCAGGTTCACTAATAACAGCCTGATAACAGTACTCAAAGTCGGAATCGGCCGATGAGGTTACACAAATCCTATAATTTCCGGGAGATAAGTTATTAAAGGCAACCGAATTATTTTCAAAACTCCGAGTCAAATTGGTTGCTGTGCCTTCCAATCGAGCGGTATATTCGAACTGAGCATGAGCACTGATCCGAATCGCTCCGTTATTCTTTGCCACACAAGTGGCATCTAATTTTTGTAGGGTTAAATTCTGAGGATCATAAAGATCGCATAGATTTCCGATCCCATTCCCATCGGAGTCTGCTTGGTCTGGGTTGGTGATGTTCGGACAATTGTCTGTTTCGTCTGGGATAACATCAAGGTCGCTATTGGGTGCTGGAACCCCATCGAAACAGAAATACAACTCGGCTTGTTGGAGGCTGCCCACATCCTGTGCTTCATGATCAATGATTTCTAGGATCCAGGTGCCCCCTGAATTTGAATTGTAGAGCAAAGACAAATCGCCCTGAGGTTGAAATCTCCCGGTATAAGGAGGCGAGGCCGATAGGATTTCTGTTGTAGCCTCTTGGTCGAATCGGGTGCGGCGATAATTGTCCTGATTTTCACCTATACGATTTGTCAATTGAACTCTTTGTCCAGAAGGCGAAATTAATACCAAAGCCAAATCCTCCAACCAAGTATGATTGATATCGACCAATACATCTAAATCTAAAATTGGAAGATTATTGGACACGAGAATTTCGATGCGAGTCACCCCTCGGATCTCTGAAGTAGCATCGGTGATATCCTGTGGCAGATTTTCTGCTGCATAGGTTTCACAACTGACTGTTTGTGTACGAAAACTCCTCACCTCACTGAAGGGACTTTCGCCACAAAGATTGAGAGCTTTCACACGCCAATAATATTCGGCATCCGAACCCAAAGCCATGGTGGTTAGTCGATTTTGTTGTGTAGTTGCACTATACGTTAATGAACTAAAGTCTTGAACACTGGACACTTCCACTCGATAAGAACTGGCGTTGGGATCGGCAATCCAGCGGAGTTGAGTCTCCGCCAGTTGATTTTGAGCAGCCGGCTCAGGAGCCGATAATACAGGAGGGTTAATGGTAGTCGATCGAAGGTTGAGTTGAATGGTTGCATCCACTGAAGTTTCGGGAGTATTTTGACTGTCTAAACTTGCCCGAACTTCAATTGTATAGTCTCCCGGAGGAGCAGTAGCTAAATTATCCAAAACCAAAACGCCAGAGCTTTGTGCACTCGAAAAAGCTGTTTGGGGAAGACTTATACTTAAACCCTCCGGAACCTGAGTCAAATTGAGGTTGATATTCCCTTGAATTCCGGGTAATCGACTCAATTCGAAAGGAATCTGATTGGAGGCATTTGAGCAGATTTCTAAAGATGCTGATTGGAGTCGTAACGCAATATCTTTTCGGCGGAGTTGAATATCTCGGCTATTGACCGCCACAAAAATATTATCAATAGGTTCAATTAGAATTCGTGCTTGTTGGCTAGAAAGCCCCAATGGAATGATGACTTGAGCTTCTCCATCATTTGGGGTTTGGGAAGCCAACACATGCGGAAAACTTTGCCCTCCATCAGTAGAGAGTAAAATCTGAACGTACGCAGCATTTACTGGTGCTATATTTGTCCCCGCTACCTCCCATAAAACGGTAGTCCATTGTCCCCCTTCCCAAAGCGTGGGGGAACTTTGCGAAATCACTTGAAAGGGGCCTGAGTTTTCATCAACCGTGATTTCAAAAGCCGCCTGTGTAAGTCGACCCTGCAAATCAACGTCCATAGCTAAGCGATCCCGAACCGTTAATCCCCAATTCAACGGTCTTCCAATTTGAGAAACCGTTTCCCATCGAGACCCACGTGTAGGATTGGTTTGGGTCAGATTTCCCTGTAAAATAGCTGGCATTTCTGGAACATACCGAAAAGAGTTTACACTCGGAGGTCTCGAACGTGCCATAGCTCCGGTGAGCTTGGTCGGGCCAAAATCCTGTCGGCGAACTCGCCCATTGTCCAATTGTTCCCAACAGTAGTAGAGCACATCCGCTGCTTCCGGATCCGTAACCGTGGCTTGAAGTTTATAAGCAGTTCCCTGAGGAATTGTCACATCGGTTAAGGGAGTAATGATCGGTGCACTATTGGTAAAGGCATCACCTGAAGCATAACAACTTTGACGATCCAAATAGTCGTTGATCTGTTGAATATTCTTGTAGTGGAAATAGGCATCACCGTGGTTTTGCACGTCATCTGTCCCAGTGATCCCTGCATAAGCCATGATAGTAGACCCACTCCCGGGTTCCATATTAGACCCCGCGGATTCAAAACTAAATCCAAAGGTGTGGGTTCCTCCAAACTGATGTCCCAACTCGTGACCAAAAAAGTCTAAATCAAAATAATCGGTGAGGTATTCAATATTGTAGGCATCGCGAAAATCGTGAGCTGAAAAAGCACTTCCTTTCACTCCGGATCGACAAACACTGCCAATATCACCCGCATTTCCGTTGGGACTATTGTAATCTAATAAATGCCCGACATCGTAGTTACTGTCCCCAATTTGAGTGTCTAAATAAGTTTGAATTTGGGTGTTTAAAGAAGTATTGCCGTTGAAATAATCGGAAACCGGGTCTGTACTGATGAGCTCCGTTCCTGAGACCAGCTCCAAATGAACTTGTAAATCCGTTTCAAACACTTCATTAATCCGGTGAACGGAACGGACAATTTCCGCAAGTACATCTTCTTCCGGGGAGCCGTTTGAAGGATTGTCGTCTGC
>JBMYNJ010000012.1:15735-27333 GCA_049598145.1 Flavobacteriaceae bacterium
CAATATTGGCCGTATTCTCCAGTGGTTGCGATAGCAATCCGAAAGGTGCGTAAACGATTGTTTAAGACTTTTTGGGGTTTAATAGAAGTTGATCCAGCATATTTTTGAAGCTTACTCAATGGGGTTTTACATCTAAATACAGAGGTTTCGCGAGCCTCTCGAGCATAGGATAGGTGTTTCCCCGGATATTTTTTTGAGGGCTGTATAAAATAATTCACCTCTGGAGTTTGTATCCAAGACCAATAGCCCTTTCGACTTTGGCTGACTCGAATCCGAACTTGCTTACGGGTTAAACTTTTCCCAACAAAGGTTCGAATCCAAGGATGTTGCTTCTGCAATTTTGAACTTAAAACGGGTTGCTCCTGCAGTTCAAATGCTTCCAGTTCACCTTTTTCATTCGGGAATTCTAATACGATTGGACTTTTGTTCTGCGAAGCAATCGACCCTTTTATGGGAGGAACCTCAAGGGTGTAAAATGTTAGAGGTGCATCTAATGGTATTGAACCCAAATCTTTCGTCCACAACTGTTGCGCCTGAATACCTCCTACCATTCCTAAGCATAGAAAAATCGTATAAATTTGAGTTCGAAACATCTAATTCATTTACAACCCTAGTGAAAAGCTCCCCTTAGCAGGGGAAATACAGTACTTTTGTATAAACACTAAAGTAAAAATTTTGATGAAAGTAATTCATCAGTTAGACAATTATTTTTCGGAAAACAAATCCTTGTTAACCATAGGCACCTACGACGGACTCCATATTGGACATCAAAAAATTTTAAACAAGTTGGTCAAAACAGCCCGAAAGAAGCAATTGGAAAGTGTCGTTTTGACTTTTTTTCCCCACCCCAGGCAAGTGCTTCAAAAAAACACAGACCTCAAACTGATTGATACGATGGAAGAAAAAATAGAAGCCATGGAAGGTTTGGGCATAGACACATTGATCATTCATCGATTTGATCGAGAATTTTCACGACTTTCGGCTTTGGATTTCACACGGAAAATTTTAGTAGAGTCCTTGAATGTCGCAGCAATTTACATGGGCTATAACCATCGTTTTGGACGCAATCGAGAGTCGAATATCGAAGACCTGAAAGCTTTGGGTGAGATTTATGACTTTGAGGTTATCGAAATCCCTGCACAAGACATCGAACAAATTGCCGTGAGTTCCACAAAGATCAGAAGCGCTATTTCTGAAAACGATTGGGGCCGGGTCGAAAAATTTTTGGGGAGGCCTTTTCAACTCCGAGGGAAAGTCGTTAAAGGGCAACAGTTGGGAAGAAAAATTAATTTTCCAACGGCAAACTTGGAAATTCCGGAAACCTATAAACTCATCCCCCCAAAAGGTGTTTATTGGGTTAAAGTACACCATCAAAAAAACACCCATTGGGGGATGATGAATATCGGTATTCGCCCGACCATAAATGCTGAAAAGCAAACCATAGAAATTCATCTCTTTGATTTTGACCAAGACCTTTATGGCCAAGTGTTGCGCTTAGAACTGCTAAAGAAAATTCGGGAGGAACAATTCTTTGATTCGCTCAATGCCCTACGAGCACAATTGGAAAAGGATGCGGCAACTTGCCAAAAGTGGATTAAAGAAGCAGCAAATTAAGTACCTTTGGGCCAACCAAAATTGGAACCTACATGTTAGCGATGCAAATCCTTCGGGAAGACAAGCAAAAAATAATTCAGGGCTTACAGAAAAGAAATTTTCAGCCCTTGGAATTGGTAGACGAACTCTTGGAATTGGACCAATCCCGAAGAAGCCTGAAAACCGAATTGGATCAACATTTGGCTCGTGCCAATCAACTGGCTAAAGAAATTGGAGGCTTATTTAAATCTGGACAAAAAGATAAAGCGGAAGTTCTCAAAGACGAAACCTCCCGTTTAAAGACCCAAACCAAAAGTGATCAGGAAAAGCTGCAATCCTTAGAAGCCCGTATTTTGGAATTGCGGTCCAGCATCCCTAATGTTCCCAAAGAAATTGTTCCCGCAGGAACTACAGAGGAAGACAATGAAGTGGTTTTCCAGGTTTCTAAACTTCCCGAAATGGAAAAAGAGGCTCTTCCCCATTGGGAATTAGCTCAACAATACAAGCTCATAGATTTTGAATTGGGGAGTAAAATCACTGGAGCTGGCTTTCCTGTATACACCGACAGAGGGGCACGCTTGCAAAGAGCACTTATTCAATATTTTTTAGACTGCAATACCGCTGCTGGCTACACAGAAATGCAAGTCCCTCATGTGGTTAATGCCGCTTCTGGATTTGGGACAGGTCAACTCCCCGACAAAGAGGGGCAAATGTATCATGTCCAAGACGATGATCTTTATTTGATTCCGACAGCCGAAGTACCACTGACCAATATTTTCCGGGATCAATTGCTTAGCCATACCGATTTACCGATTTGTTTAACCGGCTATACCCCCTGCTTTCGAAGAGAAGCCGGAAGCTACGGATCACATGTTCGGGGACTCAACCGTTTGCACCAATTCGATAAGGTAGAAATCGTACGGATTGAAAAACCTGAAAATGCCATGGATGCTCTTGATAAAATGGTGAATCACGTTCAGAAAATATTGGAAAGTCTGGAATTACCTTTCCGAATTCTCCGCTTGTGTGGAGGGGATCTTGGATTTACCTCGGCCCTGACCTATGATTTTGAAGTCTATTCAGCGGCCCAAGAAAGGTGGTTGGAGGTCAGTTCCGTTTCCACCTTCGACAGCTATCAGGCCGAACGTTTGGGGCTGCGCTACAAAACAGCGAAGGGAACTAAAGAACGGGTACACACCTTGAATGGTAGTGCTTTGGCCCTCCCCAGAATTATGGCCGCCTTGTTGGAAAATTTCCAAGAGCCTTCGGGTATCCAAATACCAAAAGTACTGGTTCCTTACACCGGTTTTGACAGCATCCAATAGTATATGTGGATCTACAATCTTACGGCACAAGTAGACCTGGAGATCGTTGAGGAATGGAAGGGGTGGCTCACTGGTTTTGTCGCAGATAAAATAGAATCCTCCCTTTTTGCAGAAAAACCTAAACTTTTGTGGGTTCGCAGCCAAGACACTGAAGATGGACAGAGCTTTGCGCTCCAGTTATTTTTTGAATCAGCATCTGGTCTGCAAAAATTTTTAGGACATGCCGATGGGATTATCGAAAAAGCTTCTCAGAAAACATTCCAAAATAAAGTCCTTTATTTCGGATCGCTCTTGGAAGAATTAGACTGGAAATCATGAAACCGGTCCGGGCCAAAAAGCACTTGGGGCAACACTTTTTAACCGACCTCAACATTGCTCAAAAAATAGCCGATACCCTCAAAGGGGTTTCCGTAAATCGGATACTAGAGATTGGGCCAGGCATGGGGGTACTCACCCAGTTTTTATATCCCTATTTCGATCACTTACACCTGATAGAAATCGATTCGGAATCGGTTGTATATCTCCGGGAACATTTTGATCTCGATCCCAGTCAGATTCACGAGCTAGACTTTTTAAAACTGAATTTAAACCAACATTTCCCCCAACAATCCTTGGCAGTGATTGGAAATTTCCCGTACAACATTTCATCACAAATTGTATTTAAAGTCTTGGAGAACAGAGATCAAATTCCCTTTTTTGCCGGGATGTTTCAAAAAGAGGTCGCTCAAAGACTTACGGAAAAACCCGGGTCAAAAACCTATGGAATCCTCTCGGTTTTATGTCAGTTGTTTTACCAAACCGATTATTTATTTTCCGTTCCCCCAGGGGTGTTTAATCCGCCCCCTAAAGTCGATTCCGGTGTGATTCAGATGCACCGTAAAGAAAACTTTAAGTTGAATTGCGATGAAGCGCTTTTATTTAAAGTCGTAAAGACCAGTTTTCAGCAGCGACGTAAAACATTAAGAAATAGTTTAAAAAGCTTACAGCTAAGCAAAAATCTTACAGAAGGTAGTATCTTTGCCATGCGACCGGAACAGCTTTCCGGAGAAGACTTTGTTACATTAACGCAACAGATTCAGCATGGCCAATTTTCAAATTAATGAGACCCTCATTCAGCAAATCCAAAAGGGAATTGCCGCTGCGCAAGAATCGGAGTTAATCGCCCAATTGGAAAGCCTCCATTATGCGGATATCGCTGAAATTATTGAACAGCTGTCCACTGAGGAAGCTACTTATCTGTTAAAACTCATCGACAGTGAAAAATCGGCCGATGCATTGGCAGAAATTGATGAAGATATTCGCTTGAATTTACTGGAGCAGCTTTCCGTAAAGGAAATTGCGGCACAAGTAGATGAACTCGATACCGACGATGCAGCAGATATTATCCTAGAGCTCCCTGAAGTCCGGCAAGAAAAAGTCATCGAACAAATTGCGGATAGCACTCACGCAGAGGATATCCGAGAATTAATTCAGTACGAGGAAAATACTGCGGGAGGACTCATGGCGAAGGAGTTAATTAAAGTAGATGAAAATTTGACAGTCAATAAGTGTTTGGATGAAATTCGAGCCCAAGCAGAAGAAGTGACGCGAGTACACTCCATTTATGTAGTCGATCAAAACAATGTCTTGATCGGACGTTTATCCTTAAAAGACCTGATCACAGCCAAATCGAGATCGAAGGTAAAGGATATCTATATCCCGAAAGTAGACTATGTAACAACCGACCAAAACGCTGAAGAAGTTTCTAAAGTCATGTCTAAATACGATTTGGAGGCCATCCCTGTAGTGGATGACCAGAAAAAACTCAAAGGCCGAATCACGATCGATGATATCGTCGACTTTATAAAAGAAGAAGCCGATAAAGATTATCAGTTAGCCGCCGGTATCTCCACCGACGTAGAAGCCGATGACACCATCTTTGAGCTCACCAAAGCCCGACTCCCCTGGCTTTTTCTTGGGCTTTTAGGAGGTTTGGGAAGTGTTTTTATTCTTCAAGATTTTGAAGCAGTAATGAATCTCCCCGAGCTGCGAAACCTCTTTTTCTATACTCCACTGATCGCGGCAATGGCTGGTAATGTAGGCGTGCAATCTTCCGCAATTATTGTTCAGGGATTGGCCAATGATGTTGTAAAAGGCTCCTTGCTATCCCGCCTGATGAAAGAAGTAGGATTAAGCCTGATTAATGGCTTCTTTCTGGCATTAATGCTGATTTTATTTGGTCGGATCGTTCAGCAAGAACTCCTCTTAAGCCTCACTATTGCAGCTTCCATGATGGGAGTTATCGTTATTTCTGCCCTAATTGGCACTTTTGTCCCCATCATTTTAGATCGAAGAGGGATCGATCCTGCCATTGCCACAGGCCCTTTTATCACGACTTGTAATGATATTTTTGGAATCTTTTTATTTTTCTATTTTGCCCAACTCGTCTTGGGTTTTTAAATCAGGTATCGGTTGATGAAAAAAAGGGTGCTGCATATAGATGAAAATCACCCCGCACTCCTCAGAGGATTGGAAGAATTAGGGTTTGAAAATATCCTTGCCTACTCAGCTTCCCTCCCTGAAATCCAGGAAACTTTAAAAAACTGTCAGGGATTAATCCTGCGCAGTCGAATCCCTGTGGATTCTGAATTACTCACACATGCTCCTGCTTTAGAATTTATCGGACGGGTAGGCTCCGGTTTGGAAAATATAGACCTAAAAGAAGCTGAAGCTCTTAACATTAGTGTTTTTGCTGCCCCGGAGGGCAACCGAAATGCTGTTGGAGAACATGCCTTAGGGATGCTTTTAGGCCTATTGAATAAACTTCCAGCCGGACAGGCTTCAATTGCCCAAGGAAAATGGCTTCGGGAGGAACATCGCGGCTGGGAACTTAGCAGCCGAACCGTTGGAATTATTGGCTATGGACATGCCGGGAAGAGTTTTGCGAAAAATTTAAGCGGTTTCAATTGCCGAGTTTTCTGTTACGATATCAAACCCCAATTGGGAGATACTTTTGCAGAGCAAGTATCTATGGAGCATATTTTTGAAAACTGTGATGTCATCAGTTTCCATTTGCCTCAAGACTCCAGTACCCGATATTTTTGCGATGCAAGCTTTATTCAAAAAATGAAAAATTCCTTTTGGCTTCTCAATACTTCACGAGGATCTGTAGTGAACACCCAAGCATTGGTTGCAGGGTTGAATCATCAAAAAATTAAAGGAGCTGGTTTGGACGTATTGGAATTTGAATCGGCTTCCTTTGCTTCGATCGGGGGAGGCAATCGCCCCCCTGAACTTGATTATTTAGTCACCCACCCACAAGTAAGCTTAAGTCCTCATGTGGCGGGATGGACCTTTGAAAGCCACGAACGACTAGCACAAACGATTGTTCAAAAAATTAAAACCCATTATAAACTTTAATCATTTCTTATGAAAAATATACTCGTGCTTTGTACCGGAAATTCTTGTAGAAGCCAAATGGCCCACGGCCTGTTAAACTACTATGCCGGCGGACAAGCTCAGGTCTACAGTGCCGGTATTGAAACGCATGGATTGAATCCCAAAGCCGTTGCTGCAATGGAACGCATTGGCATTGATATCTCTAAACATACCTCCAATCATGTGGACGAATACATGGATATTGACTTCGACTTCATTATCACAGTTTGCGATCATGCCGCTGAAAACTGTCCGGTTATCCCTTCAAAGAATGCTGTACGGATTCATCAAAATTTCTCAGACCCCTCGAAAATAGAAGATTCTCCCGAGGTGATTTTAGCTGCCTTTGACCAAACCCGAAATGACATCTCAGATTTTGCTAAAGACTTTGTAAATAAACATATCGTCACTTAAGTCCCATTACGAATTGAGCAGTTTCTGGTGTTTTTTGTTCCAGTAAAACCTCTCCACCACGACCTTTGATGTAGGCTATGGCATCGTCGTTGTAATGGCGGATGGTATAAAGCCAGACATCTTCGTGAACTTCAACTTTGAATGAGGTTCTCAATTGCTGAACGAGTTCTTCCAGTCGATCGTATTTGTTATAAACGCAAACCGAAAAACTGATCGCCGAATTCTGGATCAGTTCTACTCGCATTTGAGTTTGATGCAAAAGTTTAAATATTTCGCTGATGTTATCTTCTACTATAAAAGAAAAGTCGATCGTTGACAGGTGCAATAAGGTTTGATTTTTCTTTTGAATATAGCACGGAACCATAGGCTCTAAAACATGACCCCTTCCAACAACTGTTCCTGGAGCTTGCGGATCTTTAAAAGATTTTACAAACAAAGGAATCTCTTTTCGTTGCAAAGGCTGGAGCGTCTTGGGGTGGATAACCGAAGCTCCGTAATAGGCCAATTCTATAGCTTCTCGATAAGAGATGGTTTCTAAGAGAGTGGTGGACTTAAAAACTCTGGGGTCTCCATTCATTACTCCGGGGACATCCTTCCAGATGGTTACCTCGGAGGCGTTTAAGGAATAACCGAAAATTGCAGCGGAATAATCCGATCCCTCTCGTCCGAGTGTCGTCGTAAAATTATTGGAATCGCTTCCAATAAATCCCTGCGTGATGGTGACCCTATCTTTCTTGACCACAGTTCTAATTTTTTGTTGGGTAGCGTCCCAATCTAAATGAGCATTTCGATAATAGTCATCCGTTTTCACACAGCTGCGTGCATCCAGCCACTCCACTGGCACCCCTAAAGAATCGAGATACCACGTGACAATGGATGTGGATAAAAGTTCTCCAAAAGAAACGATTTGGTCATAAATAAAGCTATAGTTAGGAGACTTACTACGCTCCAAGAGGGTCGTTAATTCCTCAAAAATTCCTTGAAGTTTTCTTAAATATGCTGGCGCTTGATCGTCAAACAATTCTTCCACCGTCTGAATGTGATTTTCACGAATCGATTGGATTAAAGGCGAAACACTTTGATCCGGATTAAAATGGGCTTCCACCACCGCTTCCATGGCATTGGTGGTTTTTCCCATGGCAGAAATCACGACCACTACTCCGGTTTCGGGATAGCGTTGAAGAATAGACGTTAAATTTTGAATCCCTTGAGCATCTTTTACGGATGCTCCCCCAAATTTGAATATTTTCATGGGTTTTGCTTTAAATAGTTTTGCATGGCTGCTTCATCCATTTGAACAGTACACCAGTCTTCTAATACTTTAGCCCCGCTTTTTTGGTAAAACTCTACCGCAGAAGTATTCCAGTCTAAAACGACCCATTCTACTCGTCTTAAATTTCGTGCAGCTGCAATTTCAATAAACTTTCGATAGAGTGCTGTTCCAATTCCTTTTCCTTTGTGTGCTTCATTTACAATTAAATCTTCCAAATGGAGCGTAGGTCCTTTCCAGGTCGAAAATCGCGGATAAAAAAGAGCCATTCCCACTACATCGTTCTCAAGGGTAGCAACCCAACACTCAAATAAAGGACGTGCTCCAAACCCCAAAGACTCAATATCTTGTTTAGAAACCTTTACAGCATCGGGTTCACGCTCAAAAGTAGCAAGCTCTTGAATGAGCTCTAAAATAGACGGCGCATCCTTTAATTCAGCTTTACGAATACTAAAAGCCATGTTTTTAGGGCAAAAGTACATTATTCCCTCTTGCGAAAGCAACCCTCCAAGATTTATCACAACTCCACGGGAGCTTGTGAAATTACTGCTGAAAAAACTGGTTGACCCGATCAAAAAACAAATGGGGTTGCTCTGCGTGCAGCCAATGCAAGGCGTTAGGAATATATTTGATAATCGCTTGGGAAAAATGTTGGTGAATTTGTGAGTGATCAGATGGAAGTATGTAGTTGGATTGTTCACCGCCCAAAAATAAGATTGGAGTATCGGAACGAAAGGTCTCCGGGAGGGCTTCACTTACCCAAGAACTTGCCTGACAAAGTACATCAATATTTAACCGAAGTCCCAGACGTTTGTCTTCTTTTCGATGAATATTTTTCATTAAAAACATGCGTATTCCCGGATCCGTGATCCTCAAACGCAACTGCTCCTCAACTGCCTGACGATTCTCTAGGATATTAAAATCCAGTGCAGCTAGGGTAGCCAAGATATCTTGATGATGTGGAGGGTAGGCTCTTGGAGCAATATCGGCCACAACACATTTGTCAACACTTGAAGAATGTGCACAAACCCAATACATCAGAGTTTTCCCTCCCATAGAATGCCCAATAATCGAGTAATTTTCCAGTTGATGTTCCTCAATATAGGCTTGAAGATCGGCAGCCATTAGAGCATACGAAAATTCATTCGACCAAAAAGAACGGCCGTGGTTGCGCTGATCGATTAAATGCACCCGATACCCCGAATCTGCCCATTTTCGCCCCAAGGTCTTCCAATTGTCGGACATTCCCAAAAAACCGTGAAGAATCAGAAGGTCTGGCCCTTGACCATCTAAAATTTTGCTGTGAAGAAGAGGTTTCATTGTAGGCGATGGATATACATCGGAATCACATTTTCAAAACCTAAATACAAACTTTCACAAATTAGGGCATGTCCGATAGAAACTTCCAACAAATCGGGAATTTGCTGGGTAAAAAAGGCAATATTTTCTAGATTCAGATCGTGTCCCGCGTTTAATCCTATGGATAATTCCTGTGCTTTTTTAGCTGCCGTAACATAAGGGGCAATAGCGGCCTCCGGATTCTCATTGTATTGTTTAGCATAGGCCTCCGTGTAGAGCTCTACTCGGTCGGTTCCGGTATCTAAAGCGGCACTAATCATTTCCGGGTCAGGGTCTACAAAAATGGATGTGCGAATGTCTTTTTGTTTAAAAATGGAAATAATCTCACGCAAATAGCTTTGTTCGCTAATTGTATTCCAACCAGCGTTGGAAGTAATGGCATCGGGCGCGTCAGGTACCAAAGTAACCTGTGTAGGAACTACCTCCAACACCAAGTCCATAAAAGCTTTAGAAGGATTTCCTTCCACATTAAACTCAGTGGAAACTACCTGGGGTAATTGATGGACATCCGTATAGCGAATGTGGCGTTCATCGGGTCGTGGGTGAACAGTAATTCCTTGAGCACCATATCTTTGAAGGTCGATGGCAACCTGAAGAAGATCGGGCTGATTTCCTCCTCGAGCATTTCTTAGGGTTGCAACTTTGTTGATGTTAATACTGAGTTGTGTCATCTCTTTTTTTGGCAAAAGTAGGACTTATTCTTCTTTTGCTCCATAGAATGAGTTGGGATTAAAAATGTAATTTTGTTAAACTGTTTTATTCTTTAGGGTTAAGCGGTTTTAGTTTCGATATATGAAAATTGCTCTCTTTAGTGCTTATGATACGCCAGTAACAGTGGACTATGCCCACCAGATCATTGAATATTTAAAGGATCAAGGGCACGAATTTGTGATCGACCAACGACTGAAACCTCATTTAACTCCCGATCAACAAGAGGGTTATCGCTTTTTTAACAGTAAACATCCGCTTCAATCGGAATTGGATTGTATATTTTCTGTGGGAGGGGACGGAACCCTCCTCCGATCGATCCCCTTTGTGGGTGATAGCGGGGTGCCGATCCTGGGAATCAATACCGGAACCTTAGGCTTTTTAACCAGTTTGCAAAAAGAATCTTTAACCGATGGGCTAAACGATTTCTTTGAAGGACGCTATCGCATTATCCATAGAAGTTTACTTAAGATCGAAACTGAACCCGGAATTGAGGGCATTACCGAATTTGCCTATGCCCTGAACGAAATGGTCGTGTATCGAAAAAATACAACCTCCATGCTCAATATTCAAACCAAGATCAATGGCGAGAAATTAACCACCTATTGGGCCGATGGACTTATTATATCCACTGCTACTGGCTCCACCGGATATTCCCTTAGTAGCGGGGGGCCCGTACTTACTCCTCAAAGCAAAAATTTTGTGTTGAACCCCATTGCCCCACACAATATTACTATGCGCCCATTAATTGTTCCAGACGATTGCACAATAGAACTTGAAGTTCAGGGAAGAGCCAAAAATCATTTATTGACCTTAGACGCACGTTTGGTCAATATTCAAAACGGCCACAAGATCTTTGTTAAAAAAGCACCTTTCGAAATCCAAACTATCGAACTACAAAACACTCATTTTTTCTCCACTTTACGCAATAAACTCTTTTGGGGATTAGACACCCGAAATACACAATAAATTAGGCTGAAATCTGTTGTTAAGTTACCCCTCACTGCACCCCATAGTGTCGGAGGTAAATAATGTTGAGATTTAAACGAACATATCTTCTTGTTTTCCTTTCGTTTGGCCTGTCCAAATGCTACGGACAATATCACGAAATTGGTGGATTTTTGGGGTCCAGCACTTATATTGGAGATGTGGGAAATACGGCTTATTTAGTCCCGGGCAGCTACGCGGTGGGATTGGTGTATAAATGGAATCTCACCACCCGCTATTCGCTGCGGGCTAATATTATCCAAGCGAATCTTAAAAATGCAGATTACGCCTCCTCAGAACTCGGACGCTTTTGGCGGAACTATAAAGTTGACAATTCGATTCAAGAATTCAGTGCAGGAATAGAATTTAATTTCTTGGATTTCAATCTGCATACGGAGCAAATGAACTTCAGCCCTTATCTATTTTTGGGCTTAAGTTATTTCCGTTACCAACTGCAATACCATCAAAACCCGGGAGGAAGTGTCCCAACAGGTATGCGAGCCATTCCAGAATTAGTGGACTACG
>JBMYNJ010000013.1:0-26634 GCA_049598145.1 Flavobacteriaceae bacterium
AAATTTCTCTACCCGTCCTCAACAATTCAACCATCAATTCTCTCGCTCAGGAGATTGGTATCAATGGGTAAAAAACAACGAAGTTTTCCAGATTTCAGCAACCAATGCTATGCTAAACTTAGCCCCAGGGCAGTTTTTAATGCTGGGGAGTCGCCCGACCGGCTTGGCTGATGGAAATCAGCAAGACAATTGTCCACAAGTAGAAAATCCCGATCAAGCCGATCGCGACAACGACGGTCTTGGAGACCTCTGTGATCCCGATGACGACAACGATGGGGTAATCGATTTACTAGATCAATGTCCTGGAACAGAATTTGGCACCCGAGTCAATCTATACGGATGTGCAGAGTTTTCAATAGCGGAGAATTTCTTTATGGTTCAAAAAACAGATGTCAGTTGTCGGGGCAACACCAATGGGCAAATCACTGTACGGGCACTCGAACCCGGTTCCTACAGCCTTCAAGTCGATCATGAAAATAGTACGGAGAGCCTTTCTTTTGAGAGTACACACACTTTGGCCAATCTCGGGGCTGGAACTTATGAAATTTGTATCCGAATCCCCGACCAGCCATCCTTTGAACGTTGTAATACCCTGACGATCCAACAGCCCGAGGCCTTGGAAGTACAATCCAAAGTCGATACACAGAAAAATCGAATAGAAATGCAATTGAGCGGAGCAAAGCTCTATCGTCTGGAATGGAATGGAACTTTACAAATGACCCGAAACAATCGCTTGGACTTACCTTTAAAGAAAGGACTTAACCTGCTCAAGGTTTCAGGAGACCACGACTGTCAGGGAGTGATTGAAAAACACTATCTGATTGGAGAAGCTTTCCAAGTAGTTTCATTCGCTGAAGAAAATTGTAGTCGTTTATATTTCGAGACACCCACCCGAGACGCACAAATTCGAGTATATAATTTTGAAGGCCAACAAGTCTATCGAACCACTATTAATCCAAGGGAAGTGAGTCAACTCGACCTCCCGAGTGATCAGTGGCCCTCGGGTGTATATATTATTCAAATTCAGACAGCAACTCAATTCCAATCGATTAAATTTTTAAACCCATAGAATGACTCCAAAACGACCTTTTAGACTTCGAATGTCGTCCCGCAGACTATTGGTTTTCCTCGGGGGTTGGATGCTTGCTACGCTCCATCTTCAATGCTCCAATAGCGATGGAGGCGGTAGTGAAGGCCCAGCTCCCAATAGTTCGAGTTCCCCGCCTGCTGCGGCACAATTAATTCGTCCCGAAAATCAAAGTTTATGCTTAGATGGAGAGGAGGTCACCCCCATCTTAAGCCGGGTAAGTTTTCAATGGCAAGCAGCTGAAAATACACAAGCCTACACCTTAATCGTTACCGATGTGGAAACCCAACAACAGCAGCAATCCCAAATCACAACAACGGAAGCGGAAGTGTCCCTAACCGTAGGCAAAGCCTATCGATGGAAAGTAATTTCGCGCCAAAATCAATCAAATCAAACTGCTGAAAGTCCTTCTTGGATCTTTTTTTTAGAAGGCAATCCAAGCCCGAATTATGCACCTTTCCCGGCGACATTGGTTTTCCCGGCTTCAGGCCAATCTTTAGCGAGAGTCGACTATCCCAGTATTCCATTTCAATGGGAGGGAGCTGATCTGGATAACGATTCATTGACGTACGATTTATATGTAGGAACCAATTCTCAAACCCTAGTTTTAGCCGCTGAAAATCTTTCGGAAGAAAGCTTTACAAAGTCCAATATGGATGTAGGAACATATTACTGGCAAGTTTTCAGCAGAGACCCGAACGGGAACCAAACCGCCTCTGATCTACAAGGCTTTGTTTTGTATTAAAATTCTTCAGGGGCTATCCGAATCACTAAGCCTTCCAAATTTTTTGTTATGGGGATTTGACACCCGAGTCGGCTATTTTCCTGAACATTTAAGGCCTCAGACAACATGGCCTCTTCGTCCTCGGAACGATCTTCTAAATTATGATCGGATTCGACATAGCATTGACAGGAAGCACATAAAGCCATCCCACCACAGGTTCCCTCTACAGGAAGTTCATATGCTTTGCAAAGCTCCATTATATTCATAGCCATATCGGTTGGTGCCGAAACGTGATGAGCAACTCCTTCTCTATCGATAATGATTATCTGAACGTCTAAAGACATTTATTCGATCCGTTTAATTGTGGCTTTCTCAGCTGCTTTGACGGTTCCGTCAAAACCGGTAATCCCACTGACGGTTGTATATTTTAAAATATTTTTTTTATTGGGGTATAATCGCTTATATGCGCTGTGACACATCAAAGTTGCTTCGTGAAAACCACAAAGGATTAACTTTAATTTACCCGGATAGGTATTTACATCCCCAATAGCATAAATCCCAGGGATATTGGTTTGATAATCCAAGGCATTGTCTACCTTAATGGCATTGTTTTCTATGTGGAAGCCCCAATCTTTCAAAGGGCCTAATTTTGGGGTTAAACCAAACAAAGGAATCACATAATCGACATCCATCTCCACTGGACCCTCTTCAGTAGTCAAACGAACGCTTTGTAAATGTTTATCCCCATGGAAGTCCATTAATTCTGCTGGGGTGATCAATCGAATGCGCCCTTCATCCTTTAAGGCTTGAACTTTATTAACCGAATCTAAAGCCCCTCGGAATTCACGTCTGCGATGAATCAAAATCACCTCGGCAGCCACATTGACTAAATAAATCGCCCAATCCAAGGCCGAGTCGCCTCCCCCGGCAATCAATACTTTTTTGTCACGGTATTTTTCAGGGTCCTTGATGATATAATCAATTCCTTGATCTTCAAATCGCTCCCGACTTTCAATCGAGGGTTTTCGAGGTTCAAAGGTTCCTAATCCCCCTGCAATAGCCACTATAGGAGCCTGGTGTTTGGTGCCTTTATCGGTAGTAATAATAAATTGATTGTCCTGGGTTTTATCTAAAGTTGTGGCACATTCTCCTAAGGTATAGGTAGGGCTAAAAGGTTGAATTTGCTTTAACAAATTGTCCACCAAGTCTCCGGCTAAAATTTCCGGATGGGAAGGAATGTCGTAAATCGGTTTTTTGGGGTAGATTTCTGCGCACTGCCCCCCGGGCTGTGCTAAAGAATCAATTAAATGACACTTTAAATTCAGAAGTCCCGCTTCAAAAACCGTAAACAAACCCGTTGGGCCTGCTCCAATAATTAAAATATCGGATTGAATCATGAAACCGGGTCTACACTAATGACTTGTTCAATTGAGGGAACGTATTTTTTTACCGTCATTTCGACTCCCGATTTAAGGGTCATTTGGTTGACAGAACAGTCTACGCAAGCCCCGTGTAACTGTACCTTCACTACGTTATTTTCGATAGAGACCAAAGATATATCGCCTCCATCAGAAGCCAAGAACGGACGAATTTCGTCCAGGGCTTCCAAAACTTTACTCTGAATTTCAGCTGCTTGCATGTCTATTTATTTACGGCTGAACAGCCAGCCATGGTTGTTATTTCTACTGCTTTGGTGGGCGGGAGATGGGTATTCCTTTCCACTACTTGAGTGATCATGTTTCGAGTCACCTGTTCATAAGCTTCTCGAATGGGTCCTTGATCTTGGAGAGCGGCAGGTCTCCCTGCATCCGAAGCTTCACGAACCGACTGAACCAAAGGCAGTGCCCCTAAAAAGGGAACGCTTTTGTCTTGTGCCAAATATTCTGCCCCTTGTTTTCCGAAAATATAATACTTATTCTCCGGGAGTTCTGCCGGGGTGAAATAGGCCATATTTTCAATAATTCCTAAAACGGGAACTTGAATCGAATCCTGCTGAAACATGGCAATTCCCTTCCGAGCGTCTGCCAGGGCAATATTTTGAGGAGTACTCACCACTATGGCCCCATTTAAGGGCAAGGACTGAACGATACTCAAATGAATGTCCCCTGTCCCCGGGGGTAAATCGATTAACAAAAAATCTAATGCCCCCCAGGCCGCATCGAAAATCATTTGATTTAAAGCTTTAGAAGCCATAGGGCCCCTCCAAACGACCGCCTGGTCTGGTTGGGTGAAAAAACCAATGGAAAGAACCTTTACCCCATAATTTTCAATAGGTTCCATTTTGGATTTCCCCTCAACGTTAACCGCTAGTGGGCGGGCACCCTCCATGTCGAACATGGTTGGAATAGACGGACCATAGATATCGGCGTCTAATATTCCCACTTGGAATCCCATTTGAGACAAACTAACTGCTAAATTGGAAGTCACAGTGGATTTTCCAACTCCCCCTTTTCCAGATGAAATTGCAATAATATTATCGATCCCAGGGATCGGTTTCCCTTTGATGGGTGCTGCGGGCTCAGGGGCTTTCTCCACCACAATTTTGGTATTTATTTGAAGTTTCGGGTGGATCTCCGTATGAAGTTTTTTTAAAATCTCCACCTCGAGCTTTTTTCGAGCTTGTAAGCTAGGATTATTCAATGTCAAATCAATATCCACCTGCTCTCCAAACACCTGTATATTTTTCACTGCCCCGCCTGAAATGAGGTCTTCACCTTGTCCAGGCAAAGTAATTTGTCTCAATACTTGCTCAACTTGGCTTCGGGTAATCTTCATAGCACATTTAATACAGACTACAAATATACGCCCCAATGCTGACTATTGAAAACTGAGAATCAATAATCTAAAGAGACAGATGCTCTGAAGGGTCCCAAAAAACATCAGAAAAATGTTGTACTTGGTCATTTTCAATGACAACACCCTCGTTCTCGAGGAGCTGCTGCATGAGATGAATTCCGGCAAAATGGTGTTTCCCAGTAAGTAAGCCTTTGCGGTTGACTACCCGATGGGCAGGTACGTCAGACAATTGATGTGCAGCATTCATGGCCCAACCCACCATCCGGGAACTTTGAGGTGCTCCTAAATATCGCGCAATAGCCCCGTAAGAAGTTACCCGACCCTCCGGGACGAGACGAACCACCTGATACACGCAATCAAAAAAATTAAGCTCCATTTCAAGGCATTTCAAATTCTAAATAGGTAATCGGCACTCCTTGTTCTAAAAACATCTGCTCGTAAAAAGTCTGAACTGCAGTAACATCTTCAGGTGAATGGGGATTATTGTAAATATCGTGGTGTGCATAAAGAAGTCGGCCGGGATAGGCATTCAACACACCCAAAGTATACCCATGTAAAAAAGCACTATCGGTTTTTAGATGTACTTTTCCCTTAGGCTCTAAAATTGTCTGATATCGATCTAAAAAATCCGGATTGGTTAAACGGTGTTTAGTTCGCTTGAATTTAATTTGAGGATCGGGGAAAGTGATCCAGATTTGATGGACTTCCCCAGGAGCAAATAAAGATTCTATAAGCTCGATTTGAGTTCGAACAAATGCCACATTCGGGAGTTGTTCTTCCAAGGCAGTTTTAGCTCCTCTCCAAAATCGGGCGCCCTTAATATCTATTCCGATGAAATTTAAATCTGGATATCGACGTGCCAAATGCAAAGTATATTCCCCTTTCCCACATCCCAACTCTAAGACAATAGGCTTTGGGTTGCCAAAAAATTCACTCCACTTTCCTTTCCAAGGAAATTTTTCTTCGAGAATTTCGGCTCTTGTGGGCTGGATTACATTCTTGAAGGTTTCGTTTTCACGAAACCGCTTGAGTTTGTTTTTACTTCCCAATTAAATTTGTCTGTTTAGTTCGTTTCTTCTGACGAAGAAACAAAGGCTTCCGCTTTTGACAAAGTAAATGAAAACTCTGAACCTACTCCCAATGTACTTTCGACAAATATTTGTTCTTGGTGGGCTTCAATAATGTGTTTTACGATCGACAACCCTAATCCTGATCCGCCTCCGGCTCTGGAACGGGTTCGGTCTACACGGTAGAACCGCTCAAAAAGTCGAGGAATATCTTCTTTATCAATTCCTTCACCATTATCTACGACTCGAATCAAAACTTTGGTTTCATCGATATCCGTAATACTAATTTCAGTAATTCCCTTTTGTTTCCCATACTTAAGAGAATTAATCACTAAGTTGGTTAATACTTGCAGGATACGCTCTTGGTCGGCATGGACCCATATAGGCTTCAAGTACAATTGATCAAAGTTGAGTTTAATCTCATTTTTAGCTGCTTCCATCTCAAAGAGATCAAAAACATTTTGGATCACTTCAATTAGATTAAACGTGGAGCGGTCGATGGTCTGTATCCCGGATTCAAACTTGGTAATCAAATCCATATCCTTTACGATATAAATCAGGCGCTCCACCCCTTTGGCTGTTCGCCGTAAATACTTATTTCGGATTTTTTTGTCTTTAATTCCCCCATCAATCAGCGTTAATAAATATCCCTGAACGGTAAACAGTGGGGTTTTCAACTCGTGGGATATATTCCCAATAAACTCCCTTCGATAATCCTCTCGAACTTTTAATCGTTCAATCTCCAATTGGTTATCGGATGCATATTGCTGCACGCTTTTTTGAAGGGTCTCAATATCCGATATCATGGCATCGCGTTGGTAGGTATAACCTGAGGGAAGTAAGTTGGTGTAAATAGACTTTACTTGTTTAGAAACAAATTTTCCGATGCGTTGTTGGAGCAACAAATAAGTGAATCCAAAAAAAAATCCTAAAAAAGCCAGGAAATACAAAAATATTTCAGTGGAAAATGGGAGCTCTAAAAACAAATAAATAAACAATAAGCCTCCCAACAATGCGACTAATGACAACATTAGGGCTAATTGCAAAAAAATATTGGAACCTATGAATCGAATCACAAATACTATGCTGTATGATTAACAAATTTGTAGCCAACCCCTTTAACCGTTTTTAAATAGTGATCGCCCACTTTTTCACGAAGCTTACGGATATGAACGTCAATTGTTCGGTCGCCAACCACCACTTCACTGCCCCAAACTTTTTCCATTATTTTTTCGCGCTTAAATACCTTTTCTGGCTTAGAGGCTAATAAATACAATAATTCGAATTCCTTTCGGGGTAAATTAAAAGACTGTTCCCCTACGACCACTTTGTATTCTTCTCTATCGATCAAAATTTCCCCAATACGGATATTTTCAACGTCTTCTTCTTGTTTTTTAATCCGTCTTAAAAGCCCTTTAACCTTGGATAATAATACTTTGGGCTTAATGGGCTTGGGAACATAATCGTCGGCTCCCGCTTCAAAGGCAGCCACAAAGGAGTAGTCCTCGGCACGAGCGGTGAGAAACATGATAATCGTATCGTTAAAAATATGATTCTTTCGCAGTTCTTCGCAGGCTTCGATTCCATCCATTTTAGGCATCATCACATCCATAATGATTAAATGCGGGCGGTGCTTTTCTGCCTGCTCAATGGCTTCCAATCCGTTGGTAGCAGTAGAAATTTTATATCCTGCTTGAGTTAGGTTGTAGGTCAAAATTTCGATGATGTCTTCTTCATCATCGACCAAAAGTATGCGCGTATTGCTTTTTTTCATGGTTTAATGTGTTATCCGCAACTTAATTTATGTGAAAATTAAAACTAAATTATTAATTCTAGAGTCTCTATATGTTTACTTATAATTATCTTTATAGATAACTGCTCCAATATAATATATGCTTAACAAATATTTAAGTGTCTTTTTGCTGGTTTTTTCCTGGGGATGGAGTCAAGAAACAATACCCGAGAAAACTCCACAACTCCGAACTGAATTGGTCTTTAAACTCAGTCCAAACCCCTTGACTAAACAACCCCTTTATATTGAAAGCAACCGGACAGAAGTTAAGCATATCCGTGTCTACAACGCCTTAGGACATTTGGTCTACCAAGAGAAAACAAGCTCCAACACCATCCAAATCTCCCATCTACCTAAGGGAATATATATTTTAAACTTAGAACAAGGCCCCTATCGAAGGAGTCGCCGACTTATCGTTCCCTAGACCTGCTATTTCATCTGTTAATATTTATTGTTTTTCAAGGGTCAGATAGAACATCCAAATGATCATACCCATGTGTGATTTAAGCTGAATCACGGATGTTTCATTATTTTTGAAAAGTGAAAAATGAGTCGCAATTTTGGACGGTAAATTCCGATCAAGCTTTTGAAAAACTGGCTTGGAAAACTTTTGAATTCCAGTTTGAGCAAAACCCCGTTTATCGGGCTTATTGTTCTTTACTCAATAAAGCACCCGAAGATTGTTCCCATTTGGCTGATATCCCTTTTTTGCCAGTAGAATTTTTTAAAACCCACCAGCTGTGCTCTACCCAAGCTCCGGTGACTCATGAATTTCGTTCCAGTGGCACCTCTTCAGCTCAAACTTCCAGACATCTATTAAGTGATATCAAAGCCTACGAAAGAAGTTTCCAAACCACTTTTCGATATTTTTATGGAGAGCCTTCTGAATGGGTCATCCTTGCGCTTCTACCCTCTTATCTGGAACGAGGCGATTCTTCACTGGTCTATATGGTAGAAGGTTTAATGCAGCAAAGCGGACGTCCGGAAAATGACTTTTATCTGGATCGGCTGCATGAACTTCGAACTCAATTGCAAAAACTTGCCTTGAAAAACCAAAAAACCCTGCTATTGGGGGTCAGTTTTGCATTACTCGATTTAGCTGCGCTCGGCCCCATGGAACTTCCCCAAACGATTGTTATGGAAACCGGCGGTATGAAAGGGCGTCGGAAAGAAATAATTCGCTCGGAATTGCATGATCAGTTAAAAGAAAGCTTTGGAGTCTCCGAAATTCACTCTGAATATGGAATGACAGAACTTCTCTCACAGGCCTATTCTAAGGGGAATGGCCGCTTTTGTTGCCCCCCTTGGATGCGTGTTTTTGGTCGTTCTACCGAAGACCCGTTAACTCTTATACCAAATAACCAGCAGGTCGGACTGAACCTGATCGATTTGGCCAATCAACAGTCTTGTTCGTTCATCGCCACCCAAGACTTGGGAAGGATCTTTGACGATGGGAGTTTTGAAGTTTTAGGACGCTTTGATCTAGCCGATGCTCGAGGCTGTAACCTTATGGTACTTTAGTCCTCTACAATTAATAAATAATAGTTTTTCTTCCCGCGCTGGAGTAAAATAAATTGGTTCGCCAAAAGGTGCTCAGGAGTCAACAAAAAATCTTCATTTATTTTCTGCTTATTAACCGCTATAGAGTTTTCTTTTAGCGCTCTTCGGGCTTCTCCGTTGGACTTCAGGAACTGCGTAGCCCCTGCCAAGGCCTGAATTATGTCCATCCCTTCAGACAGAGTTGCTCGAGAAATTCGGGCTTGGGGGACTCCTTCAAAGATTTCCAAGATCGTTCGGGCTTCCAATACTTTTAGGTCTTCGGTGGTCGATTTGCCAAATAGAATTTGAGTCGCTTTTTGTGCTGTGAGCAAATCGGCTTCCGAATGCACCATCCGAGTAACCTCTTCCGCTATTTTTTTCTGTAATAGTCTCAGATGGGGTGCTTGATGATGTTCGGATTCAAGTGCCTCAATAGTTTCTCTATTCAAAAAAGTAAAAATTCGAATATATTTTTGGGCGTCCTCATCCGAGGCATTCAGCCAGTATTGATAGAATTTAAAAGGAGAGGTTTTCTCGGCATCCAACCAAACATTTCCGCCTTCAGTCTTTCCAAATTTACTACCGTCGGCTTTGGTGATCAATGGGCAGGTTACAGCATAAGCTTTCCCACTAACCTTCCGTCGAATGAGCTCTGTTCCGGTAGTTATGTTTCCCCATTGATCGGAACCTCCCATTTGAACTTTACAGTGGTGATGGGAATACAGATGTAAAAAGTCATATCCCTGTAAAAGTTGATAAGTGAACTCTGTAAATGACATACCCACTTGGGACTCCGACCCTAAACGTTTCTTGACAGAATCTTTAGACATCATATAATTGACCGTGATATGCTTGCCGATATCTCTGGAAAAATCAATAAGGCTGTAATTTTTCATCCAGTCATAATTATTGACCAATAAGGCTTTGTTGGAAGCTTCGGTCTTAAAATCTAAAAAGCGTTCGAGTTGTCGCTCAATTCCTAGTAGATTTTTTTGCAATTGCTCTGCATTGAGTAGATTTCGTTCGTTGGATTTTCCCGAGGGGTCTCCGATCATTCCGGTAGCCCCTCCTACCAATGCAATTGGCTGATGACCGGCTCTTTGGAAATGCATCAAAATGATAATTTGCACCAAACTTCCAATATGCAAAGAATCGGCGGTGGGATCAAAGCCGATATAGCCAGCGGTGGGATTTTCCATCAAAAAATCTTCGGTTTCAGGAGTCATGTCGTGGAGCATTCCTCTCCAACGCAATTCAGCAATAAAATTTTCGGGCATAATCTTTTGTCTTGCCGCAAAGATATGTTTTCATCCTCATCCAAAAAAAACTTAAAATCTCCTACTTTCGTGTTTATGAATTTGATTACGGGAGCCACCGGAATAGTAGGGACACACCTACTGGGAGTACTGATCCAAAACCAACAAAAATGTTTTGCACTCTACCGCAAGGACAGCAAACGGGAAAAGACTGAAAAATTTTTGCAACTCCTCGGAATTTCTTCGTCTGAGATTAACAGCTATCTGTCTTGGATCCAAGCAGATTTATCGGATAGTGAAGCTTTAGCATCAGCTCTTCAACCAGTGGATCAAGTATATCACTGTGCCGCCTGTGTTTCCTTTGCTCCAAAAGACGATGTAGAACTTTTGGACACCAATGTGAACGGTACCGCTACACTCGTCGATTTAGCCCTTCGACATTCGATTAAAAAATTGGCATTTGTCAGTTCCATCGCAGCTTTAGGGGCTCCTAAAAATGAAGAACTGGTCGATGAGAAAATCCCTTGGAATCCCGAAACTCCACAAACCACCTATGCTTGGAGTAAATACCTTTCCGAGATGGAAGTTTGGCGTGGACAAGAGGAAGGATTATCGACCGTAATCGTCAACCCTGGAATAATTTTAACCAACGCCTATTGGCGACGCAGCAGTGGTGCTTTTACCCAACGAGCCAAAAATCCTCGTGGATTTTACCCCCCTGCTCAAGGGGGTTTTGTGACGGCCCACGACGTCTCGAGAGCCTTATTTATACTTATGGAATCCGAGGTCCAAGGGGAGCGGTTTATCCTGGTCTCTACTAATAAAGCCTACAAAGAAGTCCTTCAGAGTCTTGCTGCGCCTTGGAAACACCAAGGGCCTCAACGTAAATTGTCAAAATTCTGGGTTTGGGGATTTTATTATTTGGAATATTGCTTAAGTCTTTTAAGACTCAAAAAACGCATTTTAAGCAAAGGGCTTATCGATAGCCTATTTTCAACTACTCACTACAATGGTGGAAAAATTGAAGATTATACTTCTTTTCGATATACAGAATGGGAATTGGGGATCAAACAAATCAACGCTCAAGCGCACTGGGGAAACCGCTAATCTCTCTTCTTTTTTCGGGCTTCTTTTTTGAGTCGATTCATGCTATCGACCATGCGTTCCAAACGATACTCAGATGCCTCATGCATTTCCAAAAACTTTTTGGGATTTTGTGCATAATAACCCCTACTATGAATTAATTGAAGACTGTCCACCCCATATTTTTGATAAATGTATTCCATACTGAACTCATACCCATAAACAAGTGTTCCTCGACTACTGTTTCGAAGAGACTCCATTATACTAAGGTCTACTAAAATAGAAGTCATTTTTGCCTCCGGGATCAAATTTTGTGGAGGAGGAATTTCAGACGAGTCCTGACATTGGAAACTTATCAAGGCTAAACAAACAAATCCCAGGTATTTTTTCATCGATCAAAAGTTAAAGCTTTCACAGGGGGTCTATCCAGTAATTTTCCTTGAGAATAGGCCAAATGACCATTCACTAATGTATGTTCTATTCGAGCGTCAAAAGTTTGTCCTAAAAAGGGAGACCAGCCGCACTGGGCTAAAATATTCTCTTGAGTTACGGTATAGTTTTCCTGAAGATTCACAAGTACTAAATCTGCGTAATAGCCCGGACGGATAAAGCCACGTTTAGAAATATCGAACAATAAGGCAGGGTTATGACAAGCCTTTTGCACCAACTTTTCTAAGCTGATTTTTCCTTGCTTGACACAGTGCAACAAGGCCATAAGCGCATGTTGAACTAAAGGTCCTCCACTAGGGGCCTGGACATAGTCCTGTTGTTTTTCATCCCAAGTATGGGGGGCATGGTCTGTCGCAATCACATCGATACGATCGTCGTTTAATGCTTCCCAAAGGGCTTCACGATCTGAAGCTTTTTTAACCGCAGGATTCCATTTAATTAAAGTACCTTTTTTGGCGTAATCTTCATCTGAAAACCAAAGGTGATGCACACAAACCTCGGCTGTTATTTTTTTCTGCTGAAGGGGTAAATCGTTTTGAAACAAGGCCAATTCCCGAGCGGTAGATAGGTGGAACACATGTAAACGTGCTCCGGTCTGTTGAGCTAAGGCCACTGCCTTGGAAGAGGATTTATAACAGGCTTCTTCGCTTCGAATCACAGGGTGTTTGTCGATCGGAATCGAGTCTCCATATTCTTCTTTATGGGCTGCTAGATTGGCCCGGATGGTTTGTTCGTCCTCGCAGTGTACCGCAATTCTTAGGGGAGTATTGCTGAAAATAGATTGCAACACCTCTTCGTTATCCACCAACATATGGCCCGTGGAAGATCCTAAAAAAAGCTTTAATCCCGCTACTATTTGAAGATCAATTGCTTTTATTTCTTCCAAATTGTCGTTTGTGCCTCCGAACAAAAAATTGTAGTTGGCCCAGGAGGTTTTCGATGCACGATCCAGTTTGTCCTGAAAAGCTGCTGCGGTGGTCGTTTGTGGTTGGGTATTGGGCATTTCTAAATAACTCGTAATCCCACCTGCCACTGCTGCTTTTGATTCGCTTCCAATAGTAGCCTTGTGGGTGAGTCCGGGTTCTCTGAAATGCACTTGGTCGTCTATCAATCCGGGAATTAAATGCAAGCCTCGAGCGTCTAAGACAGAACAATCTTCGGGGACAGAAATATGGGGTGCAATTTCAGCGATTTTTTCTCCTTCGATCAGAACATCTGAAATAAAAGACTTTTCTTCATTAACCAATGTGGCTTGTTGGATCAGGAATTTATTCATATCTCTTTCTGCTTAATCTTAAAAAGCCGTAAATATATAACCCCGTATAGGGCTTCCCAAATGATATTCCCATGCATTTTGGAAACCCCACGTTTACGGTTGGTAAAAATGATCGGGATTTCTAAGTGTTTAAAGCCTAATTTCCAACTCAGATATTTCATTTCAATCTGAAATGCATAGCCTACAAATTTGACCGCCTTGAAATCTATTTTCTTTAAGACCTCCATTCGAATGCCATTGAAGCCTGCGGTGGGATCTTTGATCGGCATGTTGGTGATCCAACGGACATATTTGGAAGCACCATAGGAAAGTAAAATTCTACTTAGGGGCCAATTCACAACATTTACACCATCCACATAACGGGAGCCCACCACCCAATGATGATCCTTTAATCCCTCTAAAATTTTAGGGATATCATCGGGATTATGTGAAAAGTCAGCATCCATTTGAATTACAGCCCAATAATCCTGTTCCAAGGCCCATTGAAACCCGGCTAAATAGGCACGCCCCAAACCATTTTTCTGGGCCCGACTCAGCAAGTGTAAGCGGTTTTTATACCGAGACATCAATCTTTGAACAGAAGCGGCTGTTCCGTCTGGCGAATTATCATCTACTACCAAAATCTCTACGGAATCTTCCGCTTGGAGAACTGCCGGAATAATTAAATCGATATTTTCGATTTCGTTGTAGGTCGGAATGATTACCAAACTTTTCATTCGTCCAAAAGTACAACCCTCGGACAGAAAGCACCTGATCAATTCTCTGAAATCTTTCTTAAAGTTAGATTCTTGCTACTTTTGAGACATGATTGAATGGAAGACGTTAATTATCGAAGATTTCTTGGAAATCAAACTGCTGCATTTAATGTTATTCGTTTTTTGGGTAATCATTCGGCAAATCGATCCTGCCCGATTTAAGGCGCTATGTCGATGGGCCATTCGCAACCCCTTTCCCAAAAATCTTCAACGGGAATCCAACATCCGATTGATGGATGTCTTTAGTCTGGCGAATTTCCTGTTTTTTGGTTGCTCTTTGGGTTTAAATATAGAAGTGTTATCGATAATTCAGTCTTCAAAAGCTTTTGAATGGATTGCCTTCCTATTGAATTGTGGTGTCATATTAGGGTTGCTATTGGGAAGGTGGATAATATTCAGAATAGTGCTTTTTTTAATGGGTGGAAAAATTAATCCTTTTGCACATGTATCCGTTTCAAATGCAGCTTTATTTCGCTGGGGTTATTTAGGATTTATTGGAATTGCAATCGTATACTATGGTGGATTTTCAATGAATATTTTATGGGGTTTTATTGCCTTGTCTTTTGTTTATTTAGCCTGGTTGCAACTTCAGCTAATCCTCAAATATTTTAAACAACAACAGCGATCGTATTTAGGTTTTATTCTCTATCTTTGTGCTCTTAAAATTATTCCTTGGATAGGGCTTTATTTGATTTGGAGCACATTCAGGGCTTAGATAGCACTCAATGAAAGTTAAAACGATCTTGGTGTCTCAACCCGCCCCAAACTCTGAAAAATCTCCATACAAACGTTTAGAAGAAAAATTCAAAGTTAAAATCGATTTCCGCCCATTCATCCATGTGGAAGGCCTTGAGGGAAAGGATGTCCGTCAGCAAAAAATTGATTTTAACAACTTCGATAATGTCATTTTAACCAGCAGAAATGCTGTAGATCATTACTTTCGTTTGGCTGAAGAGATGCGTTATAAAGTTCCGGACACCACCAAATACTTTTGCCAATCTGAGGCCGTAGCTTATTATTTACAGAAATACGTAGTTTACCGAAAACGTAAAATTTATGTAGGGGAACGCAGTATCGCAGATTTAGAAACTACCTTTAAAAAGTTTAAGAATGAGCGTTATTTACTCCCGACTTCGGATATACTCAAACCCAGCATTCCAAATATCTTAGACGGAATGAAAATCGATTGGACTCGTGTGCAACTCTACAAAACTGTGGTCAGCGACCTTTCTGATCTTCGAGATGTCAAATACGATGTGTTGGTGTTTTTCAGTCCTTCCGGAATCGAATCACTGTTTACGAATTTCCCAGATTTTGAACAAAACAACACTCGAATCGCCGTTTTTGGAAACAGTACCCAACAGGCCGCTGAAAATGCAGATTTACGAATCGATATTGCTGCTCCTACAGAAAAAGCCCCATCGATGACCATGGCCATCGAAAACTATATTCAGGGCAAATAGATCAACCTTAAACAGCCTTTTTACCTACTTTTAGCAGGACACCTACCCAAGCTAAAATAATTAAACTGCCTCCTACAGGGGTGATCGGTCCAAGCCAACGGAGTTCGAGTCCCATGAGTTGGTCGAGGCAAAGAATCGTTATACTCCCCGAAAACAACAAGGTTCCCGCCACTAATAAGCGGAGTTGCGCTTTAAGCTTCAACGCAAAGGATTTGGAAATAAGGCCTAGTAATATGGCGCCCAATCCCTGATATATCCAGTAGTCACAAGCGGTGTGATAGGAGGCCAAAGTATTCGCGTCTAAATACTTTTCCAATGCATGTGCGCCAAAAGCTCCTCCCACAATTCCAAAGAGGAAAAATACCAGCCCGACCATAACAAAATCACGAGAAAATCGATCCATACATTATTATTTTTAATAATTTGTACACTTAAAGTCCTAAATCTAAAGCAATGAAATTAAACAACAACCGTTTGGAGTTCGATTCTATAGACAAAGTAATCATTCAATCCTTAATCAATAATGCTCGGGTATCTGTAACAGAAATTTCAAAATCTGCAGGAATATCGGGTGCTGCCGTACATCAACGCATTCGCAAATTGGAACAATACGGTTTCTTTAAAGGTTCTCAAATGCTCCTCAATCCTGAAGTTTTAGGATATAAAACCCTCGCTTTTGTAGGAATATTCCTGGATAAAGCCAGTGATAATAAAACTGCAGTTTACCGGTTGAAAAAAATCCCTGAGGTTTTGGAATGCCATTATACGACTGGAGATTGGAGTATATTTATCAAGCTCCAATGTCGAGACAACAAACATTTGATGGAACTACTCAACCATAAAATTCAGCCCATAGAGGGGGTCTCTCGAACAGAAACGTTTATCTCACTTGAGGAGCAAATTCATCGACAGCTAAACTTTATTGGCGGTTAACTCTTGAAAAACGAATCATAAATTACACAAGGGAGCCGAATTACGGAAACCAATAACATAGATCATAAAGACCCACTCCAATGTATGTTTGGCTGTGGCACCCTCTTACTGGATCAGTTTAATTTTTCATTTAAGCCTAGTTAAGGCTGACAATACCTATCCATTCCTAAATTTCAGAATCAAAATCGTTAGTTGTAAACTGAAGGCAACAATATTACTGGCAATGATCGAAAAACTTTGAAGATAAACGCCATAGATAAACCACAAAATAACCCCCGTTATCATAACCAAGTACATACTGGTAGAAATATCTTTAGTTGATTGGGTTCTCCAAATTTTAATTACTTGAGGAATAAATGCCGAAGTGGTAAGTACCCCAGCCAAAATACCGATAAACTCGAAGGGCTGAAAATCAAACATTAAACTACTATATTGATTATTTTTCCGGGAACTACAATCACTTTCTTAATCGATTTCCCATCCAAATATTTTTCGGTTTGCGAATCGGCCAATACCGCATCCTCTATGGCACTTTTGTCTAAATCGGATGCTAGGGTGAGTTGAAAACGCACCTTTCCATTAAAGGAAACCGGGTATTTCTTTTCGGATTCCACCAAAAATGCCGGATTGTATTTCGGAAAAGCGACCGTTGCGATGCTTTCGTTATGGCCCAATTGCGACCAGAGTTCTTCCGCCAAATGCGGGGCGAAAGGACTTAACACTATAGCTAAAGGCTCTAAAACATCTTGGGCATGACATTTTAAAGTTGTGAGTTCATTAACACAAATCATCAGTGCACTTACGCAAGTATTGAAGGAAAATTGCTCGATATCTTCAATCACCTTCTTCAAGGTAGCATGAAACGCTTTTAATGCTTTCGGGTCCGGAGAAGAGTCGTTTACCAACCATTGTTCGTCTTTGATATAGAGGCGGTAAACTTTATTGAGAAAATTGTGTACCCCGGAAATCCCAGCAGTATTCCAGGGTTTGGCTTGTTCCAGTGGCCCAAGAAACATTTCGTAAAGGCGAAGGGTGTCGGCTCCGTAACGATCACAAATGGCATCGGGATTCACCACATTATATTTGGATTTAGACATTTTCTCCACCTCTCGAGTCACTTTGAGTTTTCCTTCGGGAGCTTCAAAAGTTGCTTCAGCAAATTGGGGTTGCCATTGTTTTAAGTCTTTTACATCAACCTCGTCTTGCGCATTGACCAGGCTTACATCTACACGGATGGGCTGTGTATTACGCCCTTGAATTTTATCGGCAGTGACATATTGCTGGGTTCCTTCCAATCGATGTACAAAAGCGGTACTCCCTAAAATCATTCCTTGGTTGATCAGTTTTCGAGCATACTCGTCCACAGGGAGCCAGCCCCGATCAAAGAGAAATTTTTGCCAAAAACGAGAATATAACAAATGTCCCGTGGCATGCTCTCTTCCACCCAAATACAAATCCACGTCCTGCCAATAATTGGCAGCTTCTTTTGAAACAAAAACCTCCGGATTATCGGCATCCATATAGCGATAGAAATACCACGAACTCCCGGCCCAGCCGGGCATGGTATTTAATTCTAAAGGAAAAACAATTTTGTGGTCGATTTTCGAGGTGGAAACTACTTTTTCTTGCTCACGATCCCAAGCCCATCTCAAAGCATTGCCTAATGGTGGGGCCCCTTCAGGGGTCGGAAGGTATTGATCCACCTCCGGAAGCATCAGGGGTAGATTTTCGGGCTTTAATGTTTGTGGAACTCCATCGACATAATAGACAGGGATTGGCTCTCCCCAATAGCGCTGTCTACTAAAAACAGCATCTCTCAAACGGTAATTGATCGTTCCTCGACCCTTCCCAGAGTCTTCAAGTGCTTGAATCACTTTAGAGAGCGCTTCTTGATACTTTAAACCATTTAAAAAATCGGAATCCTGTAAACGGCAGGCTTCCCCTTTCTCAGTAAATGCCGCTTCAGAAATATCTACCCCTTCAAAAATATTGGCAATATGAATTTGAAAATGTTTTGCAAAATCATAGTCCCGCTGATCTCCACAAGGCACAGCCATGACGGCTCCAGTACCGTAGTCTGCTAAAACATAATCCCCAATCCAGATTGGGATTTTTTGCTGAGTAAAGGGGTGCAAAGCATAAGCCCCGGTGAAGACTCCAGAAATCGTTTTAGTATCGGCCATCCGCTCTCTTTCGGACCGTTGGGCAGTTTGCTCTTGATAGTTGTTTACTGCTGGGCGTTGATCGGCCGTGGTGATTTGGTTCACCAAGGGATGTTCGGGGGCTAAAGTCATAAAGGTGACACCAAATATGGTATCGGGGCGCGTGGTAAAAACTTCGATGGCTTCCGGGTGCTTTTCCAAAGGGAAAAATACGGTAGCTCCAGTAGATTTTCCGATCCAGTTACGCTGCATCTCCTTCAGTGGTTCGGGCCAGTCTACACGATCCAACCCTTCCAGCAATCGCTCAGCATAGACACCAATACGCATGATCCACTGCTTCATTTTCTTTTTGGTCACCGGATGCCCGCCTCTTTCGGAAACCCCATTAATAATTTCGTCGTTCGCCAGGACGGTTCCCAATCCGGGACACCAATTCACCTCGGTCTCGGCCAAATATGTCAATCTGAAATTTTGCAATATGTCTTCCTGCTCCGCTGGGGAAAAAGCATTCCAAGCTTCCGAAGTAAAATCAAAACCATCCAATTCTTCTCGATTGGGGAGTGCTGCACTACCGGAGGTCTCAAAAAGAGCGATCAGTTCAGCAATGGGACGAGCCTTATCCGTTTCTATACAGTAGTAGGAATGGAATAACTCAATAAAAATCCACTGGGTCCAACGATAATAGGAAGGGTCTGAGGTACGAACTTCACGACTCCAATCAAAGGAAAATCCCATCCGATCCAATTGTTCGCGATAACGATTAATATTTTGCTCTGTGGTAATGGCCGGATGTTGCCCCGTCTGAATCGCGTATTGTTCCGCCGGAAGACCAAATGAATCATATCCTTGAGGATGAAGCACATTGAATCCTTTATGCCTTTTGTAACGCGAATAAATATCACTGGCGATATAACCCAAGGGATGCCCCACATGTAGCCCGGCACCGGAAGGATAGGGAAACATGTCCAAAACGTAGTATTTTGGTAAATCGCTATTTTGTGCAGCGCGAAAGGTTTGTTTTTTTTGCCAATACGCTTGCCATTTGGTCTCTATTTCTCGGAACGGATATGCCACTAGTAGTGTCGATTGAATTAAGCCCTAAAAATAGCAGTTTGTCCGCAGCTGGAAAAGTTTATTTGTCAGGCAAGCAAGGGATGCCTAATTTTACTTCAAAATCCTTTAAGTGGCTGGTTCCAGTATTGAAAAAATTAACAAAAGACGCCTGCAAACAACCTACTTATCCGTTGTTATAAGCATCGGCTTAGTTCTTTTTTTACTTGGAATTCTGGGATTATTTCTGATTAATGCACAAAAAATTGCCGATCAATTTAAAGAACAGATCGCACTGACGATCTATATTAAAGACGATGCCAAAGCTATAGACATTGAACAATTGCAAAAAACTTTACGATTTAAGGCGGCCACAAAATCGATTAATTTTGTCTCGAAAGAAGAAGCTGCAGAACGCTACATACAAGACATTGGAGAAGATTTTATGGAGTTTTTAGGCTACAATCCGCTACAAAATTCAATCGATGTCTTTTTTAATTCGGCTTATGTTACCCCTCAACTCCTCGAAGAAACCAGTAGCTATATTCAACAGTATCCCTTTATAAGTGAAGTTGTTTATGATCAGCCTTTATTGGAACTCCTCGACAAAAACATCAATCGATTAAGCACTATAGTTTTAGGGGCCTGTGCCTTATTTCTGTTAATTGCGATTTTATTGATCAATAGCTCCATCCGATTATCGATCTACTCCAAACGATTGATTATAAAGACCATGCAATTGGTTGGTGCTACTCAGTCTTTTATCCGCAAGCCCTTTATTTGGAAACACATCCGTTTAGGTTTGTGGGGGATTCTTATTGCTTGGGCTGCGCTGGCAGGAACTATTTATCAATTGGATGAAATTTTTCCTGAACTGAATTTATTAATGGATTATATCCCTTTGGGAATTATAGCTGGTGTCCTTCTGCTCATTGGACTGAGCGTTACTACCTTGAGCACATTTATGGCTACCCAGCGCTACTTAAACCTTAAAACCCAAGCAGTATATTAATTATGGCTTCCAAAAGATTTTTATTTGAAAAAAGAAATTTTATCATTTTAGGCATCGGTCTAGCTTGTATTACCCTAGGATTCGTCCTCATGACAGGAGGTGGAAGTGATGACCCACAAGTGTTTAATGCCGAAATTTTCAGTTTTAGACGAATTCGTTTAGCCCCCACAGTAGTATTGATGGGATTTGGCGTCTGTGCTTATGCCATTTTAGCGCCCTCAAAAAAATAAAATGGAATATCTCAAAGTTATCGTTTTAGGGATTATCCAGGGACTTACCGAATTTTTACCCGTTTCCTCCAGCGGTCACCTGGAATTGGCCAAAGTTTTGATCGGTTCCACCAAAGGACTGGAATCTCAGGGGTTATTGCTGACTCTCGTCCTCCATGCGGCTACTGCATTAAGTACTTTAGTTGTATTTCGAAATGAGATAGGGGTGCTGTTGCAACAAATTTTCAAGGGAGAAGCTGCAGGTTTGCGATTTTTAGCAATGATTTTACTCTCCATGATTCCGGCGGTTGGGGTCGGTTTATTATTTAAAGACCCCCTGGAAGCGCTATTTAGTGGGAATTTACTTCTGGTAGGCATTCTGTTGTGGGTGACCGCGCTATTGTTATTTATTGCCAATCGAAAATCCCCTCGGCAAACACCTTTAACTTACCAAAACAGTTTTGTGATAGGCATGATGCAAGCATTTGCTATCTTACCAGGCGTCTCTCGGAGTGGTGCCACCATTGCTACCGCTATCGGATTAGGGGTTCAAAGGGCCGAGGCCGCACGTTTTTCGTTCTTGATGGTGATTCCCATAATTTTTGGTAGTATGGCCAAAAGTATTTGGGATGCTCCTGAAACCCTGATGACCTCTTCCGCAGGACTCCTGTTCTGTGGTTTCATTAGTGCGTTTATCACTGGGATTTTAGCTTGCCGATGGATGATTGCTTTAGTTGAAAAAAGTCGACTTCAATATTTTGCTTATTACTGCCTCGGGGTTGGTTTTATCGCTATGGGTTATGGAATTTTCGGCTGAACAATTATCGCTGGACGACATACAAAAGGGCTGCCTGATTGCCATAGACAAACCTCTAAACTGGACCTCTTTTCAAGTGGTGAATAAAGTGCGCTGGATGCTCCGTAAATCCTTTGGCCTGAAAAAGATAAAAGTAGGTCATTGTGGGACTCTAGACCCTTTAGCTACAGGATTATTATTGCTTTGTGTGGGGCCTTACACCAAAAAAATAGAAGAATTTCAAGGTTTAGAAAAAACCTATACAGGCGAATTTTTGTTGGGAGCCACTACTCCATCCTACGATCTGGAAACCGAAATAGATCAGCATTTTCCGACCGAACATATCCATCCGGAAATGATTCAAAAATGCGCAGTTTCCTTTCAAGGGAATATTCAGCAAAAACCGCCTATTTTTTCCGCGCTTAAAAAAGATGGAAAGCGGCTCTATGAGATGGCTCGGGCTGGAAAAGAGGTGGCTATAGAAGCACGAACGGTTCAGATATCTAAATTTGAAGTGATTCCAAACTTGCCTAAAGTTTCCTTTGAAGTCGTTTGTAGCAAGGGCACCTACATCCGGAGTTTGGCACAAGATTTTGGACTAGCCCTTCAATCAGGAGCCCATTTGACTGCCTTGAGGAGAGAAAAAATAGGTGCTTTTGATGTCAAACATGCTTTCCAGTTACCTACGGAGTAGACTTTCTTGGGAATTGTGGTAAATTTGTGGTACAAATGGCTATGGATATTCGGACACTTACTGAAAAAACACTCCAACGACAGGGATTTCTTACCCCCGAAATACCCAAAAATATTGATTTAAAGTCTGAAATTCTGCGTTTAAAAGAAGATCGCAATGCAGTATTGTTAGCGCATTATTATCAAGAAGATGACATTCAAGACCTGGCAGACTATCTCGGCGATAGCTTATATCTAGCTCAACAAGCTGCCTTAGTGACTGCCGATGTGATTGTTTTTGCCGGGGTTCATTTTATGGCCGAAACGGCTAAGATCATCAATCCCTCGAAAACCGTTCTCTTGCCGGATTTAAAAGCAGGATGTTCATTGGCAGATTCTTGCCCACCCAAAGATTTTGCTGCCTTCAAAGCCCAACATCCGGAAGCCGTCGTGGTCACCTATATCAATTGTTCTGCAGAAATTAAAGCCCTAAGCGATGTTGTCTGTACCTCCAGCAATGCCGTCCGGGTGATCGAATCCATCCCAAGAAACCAACCCATCATCTTTGCTCCTGACAAAAATTTGGGGCGATACTTGATAAAAAAAACCGGTCGGGATATGATTCTTTGGGAAGGCTCTTGCATCGTTCACGAAGCATTTTCGTTCAATAAAGTGGTTGAACTGTTTAAAGAACATCCGGACGCTAAATTCATTGCACATCCCGAAAGTGAATCGCCTATATTAGAGATTGCTCATTACATTGGGAGTACTTCAGGATTATTAAAATTTGTAGAAGAAGACCCCAGTCAGAAATTTATCATCGCTACCGAAGCAGGGATTTTGCATGAAATGCAAAAAAGATGTCCGGATAAGATTTTAATTCCTGCACCTGTAGAAGACGATACTTGTGCCTGTAGTGAGTGTGCCTTTATGAAGTTAAACACGCTTGAAAAATTATACAGTTGCTTGAAACACAATGCGCCTCAAATTCACTTAGACCCCTCCCTGATCGAGGCCGCAAAAAAACCTATTGACCGAATGCTGGCCTTAGGGTAGTTATGAAAACAGATATTTTAGTTATTGGTACAGGAATTTCAGGTTTATCCTATGCCATTAAGGTAGCGGAAAATCATCCGGAATTTCATTTAACGCTCATCTCCAAAAACGATCTTGCGGAAACCAATACCCGTTATGCTCAAGGAGGGATTGCTGTGGTGACCGATCATCTGAAAGATTCTCATGAAAAGCATATTCAGGACACCCTAATTGCCGGGGCTGGAAAATCTAACCCAGAGGTGGTTCGGTTTGTCGTTGAAGAGGGCCAAGCACGATTATTAGAGCTTATGCAATGGGGCACTTCATTCGATACCAAAGAACAGACACTCCACTTAGCTCAAGAGGGAGGACATTCCGAAAAAAGAATCGTGCATTACAAAGATCAGACAGGTTTACAAATTCAAGAAACATTAATCCAAAAGATTAAAAGTTTTGATCACGTAACCCTGCTGGAAAATCACACTTTGGTGGATTTGATCACCGATCACCACACCAAAACCCAAACGGGTCGTTGCCATGGAGCTTATGTAATTGCTTCTGAAAAAGCTGAAATTCTAACCATTCAAGCATCCATCACCGTTCTATCTACAGGGGGAGCGGGGGAATTATTTGAGCATACGACCAATCCGCCCAGTGCTACAGGGGATGGTTTAGGAGCGGCCTATCGAGCTAAAGTTTTTATTGAAGGATTGCCTTACGTCCAATTTCACCCTACTGCGCTGTACCCCAAAGTGGAGGACCAAACCTTTCTGATTACAGAAGCCGTTCGCGGAGCCGGAGGGGTTTTAAGAAATCCCACAGGGGAACGTTTTATGCCCGAATATGACCCCCGTGCAGAGCTGGCCCCACGCGACATTGTGGCTCGAGCCATTCAGCAAGAAATCGAAAAATCGGGTGAAGATTTTGTGTGGCTAGATGTGCGAGAAATGACCGCAGAAAAGTTGGAACGGCGTTTTCCCAATATCAAAAGAACTTGTGCATCCTTGGGAATACAGCTCCCCCACGATTGGATTCCCATAGTTCCCGCAGCTCATTATTTCTGTGGGGGAATACGAGTCAATGCGATGGCCGAGGCCGGTTTAGAAGGTCTTTATGCCATTGGAGAATGCGCACACACAGGCCTACACGGCGCTAATCGACTCGCTTCCAATTCGTTGTTGGAGTCTTTGGTTTTTGCACATCGAGCCGCACTTTCAAGTGTTGAAAAACTTCAGTATTGGAGAGAAAGCCCCCCAGCAAGTCTAACCCTCCCGCTTTGGCAAGGAGAAGGCTATACCCCTGTGAATTCCAATAAACGAGTCATTGAACTCAAACAAGAACTCCAGAAAACGATGACTCGGAAGGCCGGTATTTTTAAGTCTACAGCCCAACTAAAAGCGGCGGAACAAACCCTGAAAAATATTTTTGAAGAGACTAAAACGATCTATGAAAACAATCAGTTAACTGCTGAAATGTGTGAACTTAGAAATTTAGTCAGTGTAGCTTATTTATTAATCAAACAATCTCAAAACATTTGTACCAACGAAGGGGTATTTTACAATCATGATTTGGTCCAGTAAATTTGGTAAACAAAATCAACATGCCTTGGAAAAAATGATCCAACAAGGCTTAGCTGAAGATATTGGAACAGGCGATCACAGCGGGCTTTCCTGCGTACCCGCCCAACAGCAATCGAAAGCAGTACTCAAGATCAAGTTTGAAGGAATTTTAGCTGGGGTAGAGCTGGCTACCCATATATTTAAATCCCACGATAAGGAACTAAAAATTTCAAGCAACCCTCTTACGGATGGAGATTTGGTTTCCCCGGGAATGGAGGGCTTTGTGGTGGAAGGAAATGCACAATCGATATTAGCTACGGAACGTTTGGCCCTCAATTGTTTACAGCGAATGAGTGGTATAGCGACTTACACCCGAAAACTGGTCAACAGTATTGCCCATACTTCTTGTCAGTTATTAGATACTCGAAAGACCACCCCTAATTTTAGAGTAGCTGAAAAATGGGGGGTTTTAATTGGCGGAGGGGTAAATCACCGGATGGGTTTGTATGACGAATTGATGATCAAAGACAATCATGCCGACTATTGTGGTGGCCTCAGGCCTGCTCTGGAAAAAACCCATCAGTACTTAAAGACAAATGAACTACTCCATTTAGGTGTGGTGGTTGAGACCCGATCCTTGGAGGAGGTCGAACAAGCAATGTGTTTTCCTTGGATTAAACGCATCTTACTGGACAATATGAATCCGACAACTCTAAACAGTGCAGTTGAATTGATCCAGCAACGGATTCCTACGGAGGCTTCGGGTAATATCACCCATCAGAACTTGGTTGAGGTTGCCGAAACAGGAGTAAACTATATTTCCATGGGAGCCCTGACCTATGCAGCCCCTATTTGCGATTTAAGTTTAAAAGCGGTTTGACTCCTTGAGGGCTCAACTGGCTGCTCTTGTTTTTATATATTTGTGACACATTCGAATCAAATGAAATATAACCGAATCCTCCTTAAACTCAGTGGTGAAGCGCTCATGGGAACTCAAAGTTCTGGAATCGATCCCAACCGCTTAGATGCTTATGCTAAACAAATCAAAGAAATTCACAAGCAAGGAGTAGAAGTAGCCATTGTTATTGGTGGAGGAAATATCTTTAGAGGTGTTTCTGGAGCCAGTAAAGGAATGGATCGGGTACAGGCCGATTATATGGGAATGCTCGCCACGGTAATTAACGGTTTGGCTTTGCAGAGTGCTCTGGAAAACAATGAGGTCCCCACTCGTTTACAAACGGCCATCAAAATTGAAGCCATTGCCGAACCCTATATCAAACGAAAAGCCACTCGTCATTTGGAAAAAGGTCGAGTTGTCATTTTCGGTTCGGGAACCGGGAACCCTTTTTTTACTACGGATTCGGCTGCCGTACTTCGAGCCATTGAAATCGATGCCGATATCATTTTAAAAGGAACCCGAGTGGATGGGATCTACAACACGGATCCCGAAAAAGATCAATCTGCCATTAAATTTGACCAACTTTCTTTTGATGAAGTCCTTAAAAAAGGCTTAAAAGTCATGGATACCACCGCCTTTACACTGAGCCAAGAAAATCAGTTGCCCATTATCGTATTTGACATTAACACTCCCGGAAATCTGAGCAGAATTGTTAAAGGAGACAATGTTGGAACTAAAGTCTATTTATAAATCTTGATATCATGGAAGAAGCTTTTGAAATAATCGTTGAAACGACCCAAGAATCAATGCAAAGTGCAGTTGAACACCTGGAACGAGAATTTTTAAATATTCGTGCGGGCAAAGCCAATCCAGTGATGCTCTCTTCTGTAAACGTTGAATATTATGGAGCCATGACTCCCTTAAATCAAGTAGCCAACGTAAATACACCAGATGCAAGAACACTAAGTATTCAACCTTTCGACAAAAATCTTTTAGCGGACATCGAAAAAGCCATTTTAG
>JBMYNJ010000014.1:0-25558 GCA_049598145.1 Flavobacteriaceae bacterium
TAGTCCCGTACACCAAACATATTGGTCGTGCGTTCGGGCCAATGCAATTGGTACAGATCGATATAATCGGTTTGCAGGCGCTTTAAACTTTGGTGAACTGCTTCGTCTATATGGGCTTTTTTAAATGATAAATGCTCGCGAATATGTTTGGTATAATCCCCCGGACCCGCCACTTTAGAGGCTAAAATTACTTCAGAGCGTTTTCCAGTTTTTTTAAACCAGGTCCCCATGATGCGCTCGGTTTCTCCTTGGGTATCTGCACTGGCCGGAACAGGATAAAGTTCGGCGGTGTCGAAAAAATTAACCCCTTGATCCAAGGCATAATCCATTTGCTGGTGCCCCTCTGCTTCCGTGTTTTGGTTCCCAAACGTCATAGTCCCCAAACAAATCTTACTCACCCGAACATCGGTGTTCGGGAGTTTTTTGTACTCCATCTGAAATTAATGATTACTGATTAATGAGATCGGTTATTTGACCTAGATTTGGGGTTAAGATCACCTCAATACGGCGGTTCATGGCGCGACCATCGGCATCTGAATTGGGCGCAATGGGCAGAAACTCACCTCGGCCGGCTGCGGTTAAATTCTGAGGCAGTACCTCATCATTTTCTAATAAAATCTTGACTATTGCAGTTGCGCGTTTGGTAGACAAGTCCCAATTGCCTTCTAAAGGGGCTTTCCCTCGATAGGGTTGATCGTCTGTATGCCCTTCAATCAAAACACTGATATCGGGGTTTTGAGCCAAAACACCTGCCAATTGTTGCAGGGCTTGTTCTCCCTGCTGCCCCACCGTCCAACTCCCTGAACGAAACAACAACTTGTTTTCCATCGATACATAAATCTTTCCTTCTCGTTGTTCGACTGTCAATCCCTTACCTTCAAAATTTAAAAGCGCCTCGCTCACCGCCTTTTTCAAACTTTTTAAAGCAGCATCCTTTGCTGCAATCAAACGCTCCAATTCTTCTACTCGGGCCAAATTATCGGCCAACTGTTCTTCTTTTAATTTAATTTGTTCCAACAGGGCTTCATTTTTTAGAATCCCTTCTTTTAAGGCCGAGTCGCTTTGGGAGGATAAAGTCTCATAATTGGTTTGCAATTGCTCAAGCGCAGCTGTTTTTTGGGATAAACTGTCTTGGGTTTGGGTGAGTTGCTGCTCTAAAGACTGCTGCACCTGCTGAGCATCGTTGAGCATGCCTTGAATAGAATCCTTCTGTTGTTGAAGCTCATTGAAAGCTACTTTCTGGAAAGCGTAACGCGTTTCTAATTCATTAAATGTCTGGGTAGAAACACAGGATTGAAAAGCACAAGCAAAAAGGGCAAAAACGGCTATTTTTTTCATCTTTTGATCGATTCGAAATTAAAACTAACCCCTACCGGGCAATGATCGGAATGCATGGCATTGGGTAACAAAAAAGCGCTTTCAAGATACGGAATTAAACGGTCGTCTGCCAAAGCATAGTCGATACGCCAACCTTTGTTGTTCGCCCGAGCGTTTGCTCGATAACTCCACCAACTGTATTGGTGGGGAGCAGGATTAAATTGACGGAAGGTGTCCGTAAATCCATGAGTGAGAAATTGATCCAGCCATTCTCGTTCCTCAGGCAAAAACCCTGAAACAGTTTTGTTCCGCACCGGGTCGTGAATATCAATGGCCTGATGGCAGATGTTGTAATCTCCGCAAATCACCAATCGGGGATAGGTTTCCTTCAATTCATCAATATATTTTTGAAAAATATCCATGAAAGAAAACTTAAATGCCAAACGCGCTGGATTGGTTCCTGAAGGCAAATACAAACTGGCCACAGAGAGTTCCGGAAAATCAGCTCGAATGAAACGCCCTTCACTATCGATCGCCTCAATTCCAGTTTCAAGGGAAAGGTTTACAGGTTCCGTTTTTGAGAATATCGCCACACCGCTGTAGCCTTTCTTTTGGGCAGACACCCAATAGTGATGATATCCCAAACCCTCAAAGAGCTGCGTATCTACCTGCTCGGGTGTCGCTTTGGTTTCTTGTAAGCACAACACATCGGGATCAGCCGCTTGAAGCCACTCCAAAAAACCTTTTCGCAGTGCCGCTCGGATGCCATTAACGTTGTAGGAAATAATCTTCATTGACTCCTCTAAGGTAAGGATTCCTTAAACTTTTTTTAGAAGCGAACCCCTAAAAATCAATTATGTTTACCAAACTTTTTTTGGCTATGATCCGAACCATAACTTTAATGCGATATTTCTCTTGTGGACTACTATTCTTCAGCGGACTGGGATGGAGTCAATCTTCCGATAAAAACCCTTTGATAGAAATTAAAGCCAATCTATTGGAAATTACTGCCGCACAAGGGTTGAGCTTAAGTCTTGAAAAATTAAGTCCTAAAAATCAAAGCTTTGGTATTTCTCTTTACTATGCCCCTTCAGGAGATTTCAGAAATGAAAGCCTCGAAGGAGCTCTTTATTATCGTTTCTTTTTCCCCAAAAATGACGCCCCTCTTTCACACCAGAGATGGTTTGTAGAAGCCTTAGCAAATGCCTCTTGGATTGAAGTTCGTGATGACTTTATTGTAATAGCGGAAACTTTAGACACCTATTATACCTATCGAAAATACCGCCCGATAGGAGTTGGGGCTGCTTTGGGATATAAATGGGTCTTTTCTAAAAACTGGACAGCAGAAATTCTGCTGGGAGGTGGGGGCTATCTGACGGAATCGCCGAAATCTACTTTCCCTCGATTGGGAATCAGTATCGGTAAACGCTTTTAGAGCTCTCGCAACAGCGAACTTATGGATACACTTCCTTGCAGTCGGCTTTTTAGATTGACAATGGCGACGCGTTCTTGCTCCATGGTATCTCGATTGCGAAGGGTGACGGTTTGATCTTCTAAAGTTTGATGATCGACAGTCACACAATAGGGAGTCCCCAAAGCATCTTGTCTGCGATAGCGACGCCCGACGGCATCCTTTTCATCATAAGTCGTAGTCATATCCCACTTGAGTTCATCGATTATCTGGCTGGCAATTTCCGGAAGTCCGTCTTTTTTAACTAATGGCAAAACGGCCACTTTGGTTGGAGCTAGAGGAGCAGGGAGTTTTAAAACGGTTCGGCTACTGCCGTCTTCCAAAGTTTCTTCTTGCAGTGCATTGGAGAAAACGGCCAAAAATAAACGGTCGAGTCCTACAGAAGTTTCCAAGACATAAGGCACATAACTTTGATTTTGCTCGGGATCGAAATACTGTAATTTCTTACCCGCAAACTCTTCATGGCTTGCCAAATCGAAATCGGTACGGGAGTGGATCCCTTCCAATTCTTTAAATCCGAAAGGGAATTTAAATTCGATATCTGAAGCGGCATCCGCATAGTGGGCTAATTTTTCGTGGTCGTGGAAGCGGTAATTATCTTCCCCTAGCCCCAAAGCCAAGTGCCATTTTAAACGTGTTTCTTTCCAATATTCATACCAGTGCTGCTGCGTTCCCGGGGGGATGAAAAATTGCATCTCCATTTGTTCAAATTCCCGCATCCGGAAAATAAATTGTCGGGCAACAATTTCGTTTCGAAATGCCTTTCCGGTTTGAGCAATCCCAAAAGGGAGTTTCATGCGTCCGGTTTTTTGAACGTTTAAGAAATTAACAAAGATCCCCTGAGCCGTTTCAGGTCGCAAATAGAGGTCCATAGCCGAATCAGCGGAAGCTCCCAATTGGGTTCCAAACATCAAATTAAATTGTTTGACATCCGTCCAATTGCGAGACCCCGATTCGGGACAGGCAATTTCTAATTCTTCTATCAAAGCCTTGACATCAGCTAAATCCTCTTTTTCAAGCGATTGACCTAAACGTTTGAGGATAGTATCTCCTTCTTCTTTGTATTTAAGAACACGTGGATTCGTGCTTAAAAACTGTTCTTTATCAAAAGATTCTCCAAATCGTTTGGCTGCTTTTTTGACTTCTTTTTCGATTTTTGCATCCAGCTTCCCCACATAATCTTCGACCAAAACATCGGCTCGGTATCTTTTTTTAGAGTCTTTATTATCGATCAGCGGATCGTTGAAAGCATCTAGGTGGCCAGAAGCTTTCCAAGTAGTAGGATGCATAAAAATTGCTGCATCGATTCCCACTATATTTTGATGCATTTGGGTCATCGCTTGCCACCAATAGCTGCGAATATTATTTTTTAAGGCTACACCGTTTTGGCCGTAATCATAAACTGCGCTGAGTCCATCGTAAATTTCACTGGAGGGAAAAACAAACCCATACTCCTTGGCATGGGCAATTACTTTCTTAAAAGAGTCGTTTTGTTGAGCCATGAGGCAAAAATAGGAGTTTTAAATGGCCTGTGCTTAAAAAATTTTATCCCAAAAAGAGCTACCTTGAGAGGACTATTGAAGCCCTAAGCATGATCTCTTCCCTGCTGGATTTGTTTCTCCCCCCCTATTGTGTGGTGTGTAACCGGGCCTTACACCCTTGGGAAGACTTCCTTTGCTTAAGCTGTAGCCTGCAACTTCCAGAAACCCGATATCACCAATGGCAAGATAATCCCATGCGACTTCATTTACTGGAAGTATTTCCTGTTCATCAAGCTACCGCCTTATTCTTTTATGAAATGGATGGGGCTACTGCCCAACTGATCCACCAAATGAAATACAACAACCAAAAAAAGATCGGACATTATTGCGGCTACCGATTGGGTCTTCAACTCGAATCCTTTTCCAGCTTTAAAGTTATTGACGCTGTGATTCCTGTTCCTCTGCATCCAAAGAGAGAGCGGAAAAGAGGATACAATCAAGTGTTTGCATTTGCCCAATCACTAGCAAACTGCTTGAATGCTCAATTTTATCCCACCGCTCTCAAAAGAATACGACATACCCCTTATTTGGCGCAGACCACAGCAGAAGAACGTCATCAAATCATCGCCAACGCTTTTGAACTCCATCCTGCTATGCATAATTCTAAACCACAACACTTCCTATTGGTAGATGATGTGATGACTACCGGGGCTACTTTAATCGCTTGCGGACGGGCCTTGAACTGCGAACAGAAAAATCGACTCTCAATTGCCACAATTGCCTATAGGCAGTCTTAAGATTATTCGTTTATTTTGCAGCTATGCTGCTTCAATTGAAACCGTCTCTCCACTGCTCCTTATTTTTGGGAATTGCTTTAATCTTGAGCAGTTGTGCCCGGCGCGGTAGCCCCACAGGAGGCCCTATCGATTCGATCCCCCCTGTGCTGGTGAATGCCTCTCCCAAAATGCGTACCACTAATTTCAATCGGGAAGAAGTTGTTCTCATTTTTGATGAATTCATCAAGTTTAAAAACTTAGACAAACAGTTGGTGATCTCTCCTCCTTTAGAAAAATCCGCTTATAAAATAAGCCCCCAAACAGCGGCATCCAAAAAAGTGACCATCGAGTTTCTGGACAGTCTCCAAGCGCAAACCACCTACACGATCAATTTTGGAGAAGCGATTAACGATCATAATGAAGGGAATGTATTGCCCTTTTTTAGTTACACCTTTTCTACCGGAGATGTGATCGATTCGCTGACTTTGGGCGGGCAGGTCGCAGATGCCTTGATGGAAGTGAGTGAAGAATACATCACTTTGCAGATGTATCCGCTGATTGACTCCATTCCTCGGGATTCAATGCCCTTTCTGATGAAGCCCTTTTATGTGACCAATACGCTGGATTCCATTTTCTTCGAATTTCAAAACATCCGTGAAGGAACCTTTGAAGTCATTGCCTTAAAGGATCGAAATTTCAATTATTTGTTTGATCCGGCAACCGATAAAATTGGCTTTTTGGAAGAGCCGATTCGTCTGCCAACCGATAGTTTATTGACTTTCCGAATGTTCCAGGAAATTCTGGATTTTTCATGGACCCGACCCTTTTTTATCAATACCAATAAAATTGGGATTGGTTATTTTGGGCGCTACGACGATCGCCCGATTGAGATATTAAGCCCGGTGCCTAACGATTTTAGATATATGGTGAATCACGTCCGGGAAACGGACAGTTTAAATTTTTGGATCACGGAGCACGAGGGCTTAGACTCGCTTCAATTGGGCCTTCCTATGGCCGATTCTCTGCAGAAATACACAGTAAAATTCCGCCAGAAAACACCGGATTCTTTGGTGTTGAATCCCTTGCGTAAAGGAAAGTTGGACTTGTTAGAGGAATTGGTAATTGAAGCAAATCGTCCTTTGGTTGGGGTGGATAGTAGCAAAGTTAAACTGGTTAATGTAGATACCCTCGCCGTCCCTTTTCAGCTTCGGCTAGACGAAAATCACGACCGCCTAACGGTTTCCTTTGAAAAGACACCAAATGATAAATATACCTTGAGCTTGGAGCCCGAAGCTTTGGTAGATTTTTGGGGAGAAACCCACGACAGCCTGCAATGGATTTGGCGAACTAAAAAGATCGATACCTACGGTAACATCGCCATCCGAATGCCTTGGGATTTCGAATGCCCTTTTGTCCTTCAGTTATTAGACGAAAAAGGAACTGAAGTGATTCGAGAATTTACCGAAGAAGACCCCTTTGGCTCCTACACTTTTGCATATTTAAATCCCGGAAAATACAAGGTTCGAGTAATTGAAGATTGTAACGGTAACCAACAGTGGGATACCGGGCATTACTTGCGAAAAATACAACCGGAGCGTATTTCTTATTATCCTCCACTTCTGGAATTAAGAGCCAATTGGGATCTAAACGAACAGTTTATTCCATTTCAAAAGAATCCCGATCCTGCAGAAACGGCAGTTTCTGGCGAAGCTCCGCCTGATGCGCTGCCGACAACTGCACTTGTATCCAATCTTCTGCAGATACGCTAATCTTTGCTCCCAGAGCATCATAAGCTGCGGAATGCCCCGGATAATAATTTCCGTTAGGGTCGGTACCCGTTCGGTTAACACCGATGGTATAAGCCATATTTTCAATGGCTCGCCCTTGCAATAATGTATCCCAGGCGTGGATTCTGGGGTTGGGCCAGTTGGCCGTAAACACCAGAAGATCGTAATCCGACCGATTGCGGCACCAAGCTGGAAATCGGAGATCGTAACAAATCCGCAAGCAAATCTGCCACCCTTTAAACTCAATGATTCCATCATTCGCTCCCGGATAATAGGCCGCTGCTTCCCCTCCCATCCCGAAAAGATGGCGTTTATCGTAGAAATCTAAAGTTCCCTCTGGATGTACCCATAAAAATCGATTTTTATAGGTGCCTTGAACTAGAATCGGCAGGCTCCCAGCCAAGGCTATTTGATGTTCTGCTACCAACTCCTGCATCCATTGAACTGTTTCCCCAGACATTTTTTCTGCGAAATTTTCAGGAGACATACTAAAACCTGTAGTAAACATTTCCGGTAAAATCACTGCATCTACTTTGGGAGAGAGACTTTTCAATCGATTCCTTATACTCTCGCGATTGGCTTTTGGAGACTCCCATTTGGGGTTCATTTGTAACAGTCCAAAAGTTAATTCGTCTTGCATAACTAAAAGATAAGACTTTTTGTAGAATTTCTGAGCTGTGAATTTTAATGTATTTTACTGCTTTATTTCAACACCACAAAATTGATACCATCACTTTGTACTTCAGAGGCCGTGAAAGGGGCTGAAATTTCTTGGTTTGCCCCTATTTGCGACGGAGACGACGACTTTTTAGGCACCCGCAATCCCGACTATAAAAGTACCTGGGAAAACACTTCCAAACTGGTTCGAGAAGTGGATGCATTGGGTTTTAGAAACATCTTATGCCCATCTTCTTATCAGGTGGGGCAAGACACGCTGAGTTTTGCAGCGGCAGTTGCTCCTTTGACTCAACAAATCAATCTGTTGACCGCAATCCGCTGCGGGGAAATACATCCGCCTATGCTAGCACGTTCGTTAGCTACATTAGACCACATCTTGCAAGGCCGGCTCACCATCAACATCATTTCCTCTAACCTCCCCGGAACAGAACTGGATTCCGCAGCGCGTTATGCCCGTTCGCGAGAAGTCATTGAAATTCTGAAACAGTGCTGGACACTAGATCGCCTTCAATTCAAAGGGGATTTTTATGCATTGGATTTACCGACTGCTCCGGTAAAACCCTACCAGCAAAATGGAGGGCCGCTCCTATATTTTGGAGGGTATTCGCCCGCTGGAGTAGATCTTTGTGCCGAACATTGTGATGTCTATCTGATGTGGCCAGAAACCGAAGACCGGCTTGAAACCCTCATGGAACAGATGCGAAAAAAAGCAGCGACTTATGGCCGTACGGTCGATTTTGGCCTACGAGTGCATGTGGTGGTTCGTGAAACAGAGGCCGAGGCACGTGCCTACGCTGCTGGGCTTATTTCAAAGTTGGATATTGATACCGGAACAGATATCCGAAATCGAGCTCTGGATGCAAAGTCTTTAGGGGTCTCTCGCCAAAGTGAAATGCGAGCGGCCGCCGATAGCGAATTTTATGTAGAACCCCATTTGTGGACGGGTATTGGGCTGGCACGTTCCGGCTGTGGAGCTGCCTTAGTGGGTAGTCCAGAACAAATTGTGGCTAAAATTCAAAAATACCAAGACATGGGGATCCGATCTTTTATCTTTTCCGGCTATCCCCACCGACAGGAGGCCGACTATTTTGCTCGACTGGTTCTGCCGCATTTAAAGACGATTTCCCTCCCCCAAGTCTATGGGCGCCAACCCCAACAACCTCCACAAACTCCTTTAGCTGCCGGACCTCGACAATAGCAAGCTTATGTGGGATATTATTATCGTTTTGGGTTATTTTGTATTGATTTTTGGAGTGGCATTTCAAGGACGCCTTAAAGCCTCTGCACCTGCCGAAGCCTATTTTCTAAGCAATCGAAATTTACGTTGGTATTCCATCGCCTTTTCCACGGTTGCCACCAACGTCCAGGGGTACCAGTTTTTGGGAATGATGGGTTCTGCATACCTCTATGGCTTGGCTCAGGCGAATCTCGAAATCAATGCGGTTCAGGGATTATTACTCGCTGCTTTTGTCTTTGTACCAGTTTTTCTTCAAGCCCGTGTCACGACCATCTCTGAATATATCAAACAACGACTCGGCAACCGTCTCGGGATGGTCTATTCACTCGCAAATATCGGCTTGTTTTCCACCATCACTTTAGGCGCTGCTCTCTTTTGGGGGGCCTATGCTGCGGAATTGGTGTTTCAAGAAGCCTTGTCTTTTTTACATCCCAACCGGATCATTCGGATTTTAATTTTAATATTTGGATTGGGGAGCTTTTCAGCTATCTATACCTATTTAGGGGGGTTGGGCGCTGTCGTTAAAACAGATGTCATTCAATTCATCATTTTGTTTATTGGAGGAGTCGTAGTGCTCTACACAGCAGTGGATGCCCTAGGTGGCTGGAACCAATTGCAGCTCAAAACGCCCGAAAAAATGCATTTGCACCTGCCGGCAAACCATCCAGTATTGCCCTGGACCCATATATTGGGGTTGTTCTTTTTAAATATAAATTATTGGTGTGCCAATCAGACGGTTATTCAGCGTTCCTTGGCGGCTCGCTCATTGGCAGATGCCCAAACGGGACTGCTGGTGGGAGGCCTTTTAAAATATGGGATGGCCGTTTTAATCATTGTTCCAGGGATTGCGCTCTATGGGGTATTGGGCGATAGCCTCGGCGAACCCGATCAGGCCTTCCCCTATTGGGTAAACAGTTTACCTACAGGGATTAAAGGTCTTATTCTTTGTGGTTTGTTTGCTTCACTGATGAGTACGGTCGATTCGACCTTTAATTCAATTGCCACCCTATGGGCGGTGGATATTTACAAACCTTACCTCCGTCCCCAAGCCACCGAAGCCCAACAAATCGGGGCGGGACGCCAAGCCATTTTATGGAGTTTTGCCTCAGCCCTCCTGATGGGAGCCGTGTTAACCTATATCAAGTTTGAAAACCCGGAAGCCGCTTTTACCCACACCCTAAATTCACTACGCTATTATTTTAACTGCGGTTTTGTAGTGTTGATTTGTGTAGCTGTTTGGAGTCTTCAGCCCGATAAAAAATGGGTTTTAGCCGCGTTTATATTTACGGTGCCGCTCAATATTGCTTTACAATTCGGCTGGCCGGACTTAAATTACTTTGTCCGAGCCTTTGTCGTGATTGTCACAGGTTTGGGCATCGCCTTGGGAGGCAGCCGCACCCCCTTAAAATCTCTTGTAGCCCTATTTCAAAGTGGGGGACCTTGGCAAAGCCGGGGGGGATGGGCTTTAGCCCTCAGTTTATTGGTGCTTCATTTTATTTTTCATTAGCACTTACAACTAAGACCTTATCAATCCTTGGGAATTTGTAGCTTTAAATAATTAATCCCTTTATTAAAGAAAACCCCTCCTCCCGGCCAAAAAGAACGCATTGCTCAAATGACCTTTGTTTCGGTATATCCTCATTATGTGAGCAAAGTCGTGAAAAAAGGCCGTACCGAAGCCGAATTGTTGCAGGTCATCGAATGGTTGACAGGCTTTGACGCTGCCCGAGTGGAATCCCTTAAAGCCGAAAAAGCCACTTTTGCCGATTTTTTTGACCAGGCTACCCTCCACCCCAATGCACAGCTGATCAAAGGCGTGGTCTGTGGCTATCGAGTAGAAACCCTAGAAGACCCATTAATTCAACAAACCCGATACCTCGACAAACTGGTAGACGAACTCGCCAAAGGTCATTCCCTGGAAAAAATCTTACGAAAAGGAGACTAAAAAGTTTTATTATGTAATAAAACCCACCCAATAAGGTAGGTTTTATTATTATCCTTGATCAGAAAAGTTTTGTTACCCTTTAAGGCTGGCAGTTAAATATTCCCGGTTCATGCGGGCAATATTTTCAAGGGAAATCCCCTTTGGACATTCCACTTCACAAGCCCCGGTATTGGTACAATTCCCAAAGCCTTCCTCGTCCATTTGCTTTACCATGTTTAACACTCGATCGGTGGCCTCCACCTTTCCTTGAGGAAGCAAGGCATACTGGGAAACTTTGGCCGAAACAAACAACATAGCTGAAGCGTTTTTACAGGTCGCTACACAGGCCCCACACCCGATACAGGTGGCCGCATCGAAGGCGCGGTCGGCATCTTTCTTTTCAATCGGGATGGCGTTGGCGTCTTGGGTATTTCCCGAAGTATTGACGCTCACAAAACCTCCAGCTTGCTGCACGCGGTCGAAAGCAGAACGGTCGACCGCCAAATCTTTAATCACCGGAAAGGCATTGGCACGAAAAGGTTCGATGGTGATGGTGTCGCCATCTTTAAACTTCCGCATATGCAGTTGGCAAGTGGTCACCAAACGGTCGGGTCCGTGAGCTTCTCCGTTGATAAACATGGAACACATTCCACAGATTCCCTCGCGGCAGTCGTGATCAAAAGCAATGGGATCGATTCCCTCTTGCATCAGTTGTTCGTTGAGTACATCCATCATTTCCAAAAAGGACATATCCGGTGAAACATCTGCCAGTTGATAGGTTTCAAAATTTCCCTTCGTTTCGGTATTGGGCTGACGCCAAACTTTAAGTGTTAGGTTCATTTCTAATTATTTATAGGAACGTGTTTTAACTTCAATTTCTTCATAATTCAGGTCTTCTTTGTGGAGGATGGCTTCGGAAGGTTTCCCCTGGTATTCCCAGGCCGAAACAAAAGTGAAGTTTTCATCGTCTCTCAAAGCCTCTCCTTCGGGTGTTTGGGATTCTTCACGGAAGTGTCCTCCGCAAGATTCGGTTCGTTCCAAAGCATCTTTGGCAAAGAGTTCTCCTAATTCCAAAAAGTCGGCTACGCGTCCGGCTTTGGCCAATTGTTCATTAAACTCATCGGCTTTCCCGGGAACGTTCACATTGGCATAAAAGTCTTCACGCAATTCCTGAATTTCCTGGATCGCTTCTTTTAATCCCTGTTCGTTACGAGACATCCCGCATTTATTCCACATGATTTTCCCCAACTTTCGGTGGTAATAATCCACTGAGTTTTTCCCCTGATTGGAGATAAACTTTTCCAGGCGCTCACGCACTTCCTTTTCGGCAGCTTCGAATTCTGGGCTATCGGTGGGGATACTTCCGGTACGGATATCGTTCGATAAATAATCTCCGATCGTGTAGGGCAACACAAAGTAACCATCGGCCAATCCTTGCATGAGCGCTGAAGCTCCTAAGCGGTTGGCTCCGTGATCCGAAAAGTTCGCCTCTCCAATGGCATAGCAGCCTGGAACGGTAGTCATTAGGTTATAATCCACCCAGACGCCCCCCATGGTGTAGTGCACCGCAGGATAGATCATCATCGGAGTTTCATAAGGGTTTTGATCTACAATTTTTTCATACATCTGGAAGAGGTTTCCATATTTGGCACGGACGACCTCTTGTCCTAATTTTTTCACTAAGACGGCATCGTTTTCATCCAAGCCCTTGATGTGGGCCTGCTCTTTTCCATACCGCTCAATAGCTGAAGCAAAATCCAAATAAACCGCTTCTCCGGTTTTGTTTACCCCAAACCCGGCATCGCAGCGTTCTTTAGCCGCCCGGGAAGCCACATCACGAGGCACAAGGTTCCCAAAGGCAGGGTAGCGACGCTCGAGATAGTAGTCACGGTCTTCCTCAGCAATTTGAGTGGGTTTAAGCTTTCCTTCTCGGATGGCTTGTACGTCTTCAATATTTTTAGGCACCCAAATTCGTCCGTCGTTTCGAAGCGATTCCGACATCAAAGTTAGCTTGGACTGATGGTCTCCTGAAACGGGAATACAAGTCGGGTGAATTTGTGTAAAGCAAGGATTGGCAAAGTGTGCACCACGCTTGTGAATTTTCCAAGCGGCAGATACATTACTCCCCATCGCATTGGTAGACAAGAAAAAGACATTTCCATACCCCCCGGAAGCGATCACTACCGCATGGGCACTGTGGCGTTCTAATTTTCCAGTCACCAAATTTCTAGCAATAATCCCTCGAGCTTTGCCATCGACCACCACGAGGTCCATCATTTCATGACGGTTATACATCTTTATTTTTCCACGACCGATTTGTCGGTTCATGGCCGAATAAGCTCCTAGCAGCAACTGTTGCCCGGTTTGTCCTTTGGCATAAAAGGTTCGTGAGACCAATACGCCACCAAAAGAGCGGTTGTCTAAAAGCCCCCCATAGTCCCGAGCAAAAGGGACTCCTTGAGCAACACATTGGTCGATAATATTGGCCGATACCTCGGCTAAACGGTGTACGTTGGCTTCGCGGGAACGGTAGTCTCCCCCTTTGATCGTATCGTAAAATAAGCGATAGGTCGAGTCGCCATCCCCTTGATAATTTTTAGCGGCATTGATTCCTCCCTGAGCAGCAATGGAGTGTGCTCGGCGTGGCGAATCCTGAAAGCAAAAGGTTTTGACGTTGTAGCCCAATTCGGCTAAAGTGGCAGAAGCTGAAGCTCCTGCGAGTCCAGTCCCAACTACAATTACATCGATCAGACGTTTGTTCGCTGGACTCACCAAATTGATGTTACTCTTGTGATTGTTCCACTTATCGGCAAGTGGCCCCTGTGGTATTTTTGAATCGAGTTGCGCCATGGTTTAAGCGTTTAAATGGTGAAAAATTGCAATAAAAACAAAGCCTAAGGGGATGGCAATTGCAAAAGCTTGGGTTGCTTTTTTGATCGTTTCCGAATATTTGTTGTTGACCCCTACCGACTGGAAAGAAGAACTGAAACCATGCAATAGATGCAAGGCTAAGAACAGAAATGAGAGGCTGTAAAGTGCCACCCGAACAGGGCTGTGAAACTTATGAACTAATTCTTCGTAATAACGGTTGGGGTCTTCTGGTAAAACCTCTATGTACTTATAATTCATCTCAGGCACCCAGAAATCGTAGAAGTGAAGCCCTAAAAAAGACAAGACAACTATCCCGGAAAGAATCATGTTTCGAGACATCCAACTGGCGTTGGCTTGGCCTTTATAAACCCCGTATTTTTGAGAGCGGGAACGATTGTTTTTTAGTTCCAATACAAAACCCATTGCAAAATGGAAAACCACCCCAAAAATCAAAAAGGGTTGTAATAAAAATTGAACTACAGGATTGGTTCCCATAAAGTGAGAGAGTTGATTAAAGACCTCAGCACTGATAACAGAAGTCATATTAATCGTAAAATGCTGGAGTAAAAAGACAACTAAAAACAGCCCGGATAAGGCCATAGCCACTTTTCTACCGATGGAAGAAGATGTGATTCCCATTTTAAATTCAATTATAGCTTTACAAAATTAGGGTATAAGTCTTTATTCACCCAGTAGTTTGCTTCCAATTTGATAGTTTAGACTTATTCTACAATAGAAAATCCCTAGCCCACTTTAATTTATTAATAACTCAAACTTAATTCAACAACATATTTAAAACAGAAAACAAATTAAATTATTTTAGTTCAAAAGATTCAACAATTTGTGCTTCAGAGGTTACAATTTTTAATTGGTAAGCTCCTGGGCTTAAATAGTGTTTCCCGTTATCCGCTGGGGATTCTTTTTTTCCATACACTTTCGTACTCCAATCATAGGTAAGGTGATTGATCCCCGTATCGAAATTTCCAGTCCATTCTTGAAGCTTTTTCCCTTTAGCATTAGTCACAATTGCAGTGAATGTCGATGCGTTAGGCGACCAAACCACCCATTGTGCCTCAGGGGTAAAAGGTTCTGCCCAACTGGCCCGCCGGCTTCCCCAGCGTTTACTGTGTTTCAATTTTGGACTTTTTAGCAACATTAACTTTTTGGAATCGGAAGCTGCTAATTGGTGTAGCGGTGCTATATCCGCTAAATAAATGGAGCGCCCATGGGTGCCTACCAATAAATCCTGTGCTTCCTGTTGGATGGCTAAATCGTGGACTGCTACAGTTGTCAACCCTTCTGCAAAAGGGTCCCATTGAGCTCCACCGTTGGTGCTGATGTATACTCCCAAATCGTTCCCTAAATAAAGGAGCTCTGGATGGTTGGGGTCTTCCCGAATGACATTGACCGGACTTGAGGGCAATCCATTGGTGATGGAAGTCCAAGTGGCTCCAAAATCATCGCTTCGATAGACATAAGACGTCATATCGTCCCAACGATAGCCGTTTAAGGTCACATAAACGCGTCCCAATTCGTGTGCAGAGGCAACCACTCGACTCACCCAAAGGTCTTTTGGAAAAGAAGAGCTAATATTTTCCCAGCCCGAATCCGGCTGCTTTCGGTATACCAATCCATCATCGCTCCCGGTGTAAAGCAATCCGAATTGTAGTGGGGATTCGTGAATGGAGGTAAGTGTGCCATAAGCGACATTCCCTTTGCGACCGCCTTGGGTTAAGTCGTCTGAAAGGGTTTCCCAGCTTTCGCCCTGATTGAGCGATCGGTGGAATTTATTACTTCCAAAATAAAGTACATCGGGTTGGTGTCGACTCAACCAAATAGGGGTTTGCCAGTTGAAGCGATAGGGGGCTTCGCCCAGCTCGTGCTTGGGTTGAATGGCCTTAGACTGTTGTTCATTCAAATCCAAACGACTATAATTCCCAAATTGATAGCCTGTAAAAACAATGTTTGGATTTCTGGGATCAATCTGTATTTGCATTCCGTCGCCTCCCATAATGCTCTTCCAGGGGTTTTGTCCCGAACTGTACCAGCGGGGGCTTTCCCGACTGGTGTGTTTGGCCATCCAAACGCCATTGTCCTGTAGGCCTCCATAGACCCGATACGGTTTTTGCTGATCCACGGCTATAGCATAAAATTGTCCGACCTCGGGGGAGTTGTTTTTCATCCAGTGTTCTCCATCATCGTATGTGATATTTACTCCGCCATCGTTCCCATTGATCAGATGCCCGGGACGGTTGGGATTAATCCAAAGGTCGTGATGGTCTGCATGAACATTGGGTTTACTAATCAGTCGGAAATTTTGGCCCCCATCTTCTGAAGTTAAGAGCGGGACACCATAAATATAAATTTTATCAGGATTATGGGGAGCCACGTGAATTCTCCCAAAATAATAGCCATAGCTATAATAGACTCCATCGAGATAATCCTCGTGGGTTTTTTCCCAGTTCAGCCCGCCATCTGTCGACTTGTAGACTTCCGTCCCAATCACAGGGGTATCGAAAAGCAGGGCATTGGCGTCTTCCAGATAAAGGGCCAAATCGAGGGGCTTCACTTTCCCTTCACGTACCATATTTTTGACATTAGCCGCCCGATATTTTTCGTGAAAACCATAGTTTTTTAAATAGGTATTGATCCGACTATCGTCCAAGGCCAAAAATGCATCACGCGACATTTCTCTAAAATCGTCCTTACTGAGTTGCTCCGAATCTTCCTCTTTTTCTTTTTTCCGCCGGAATTGGTTGTCGTGAATGGCATAAAGCGTTTGAGCATCGTAAGCCGCTAATCCGATCCGCCCCACGCCATCTCCCTGAGGAAATCCACTTTCAGGAGTAGAGATCCGTGCCCAGCTTTGACCTGCATCGGTACTTTTAAAAATGCCGGAAGCCGTTCCGTCCCCATCAAAATTCCAAGCTTTGCGATCCTTTTCCCAAACAGAGGCATAGAGGGTGTTAAAATCATTGGGAGCCGCTACCAAATCGATTATTCCGGTTTGATCATTGACAAAGAGTTTTTGTTCCCATTGATCTCCGCCATCGGCACTTATATAAATTCCACGACTAGCATTCGGGGAGTACAAATGTCCGGTAACCCCGACTACCAAATAGTTCGGGTTTTTAGGATCGACAAGGATGCGTCCAATGTGGTGGCTATCGGACAAGCCCTTATGCTCCCAAGTTTCACCATTATCAGTACTTTTTAGAATCCCAACACCGGCATAAGAAGAACGAGAACTGTTATTTTCTCCAGTGCCTACCCAAAGGGTGCGCGTATTCCAGTCGACTGTAAGGGCTCCCAAATGTTGGGTCCAAGCTTGATCGGTAATGGATTTAAAACTAATCCCATTGTCGGTGGTGTGCCACAAACCTCCGGTAGCATAGGCCACATAAAATTCAGTAGGATCCTCGGGGTTCACGGCCAAAGCCACTACCCGACCGCTCATCACTGCTGGGCCTATATTTTCGAAAGAGAGATTTTTAAACGGGGATTTTTGTTGAGCCGTTTGGTGCGCTTGTGCTGCGGTCCAAAGGTCTGCATTTGGGTTTTGGGCCCAACCCAAACTACTGATCCATAAAAGACTGAGTAAAATTCGTTTCATCTGCTTCATTGCTTTTGGGGGTTTTGTTTGAAATAAATGTAGTCCTTTTTTTAAAAAGCGGTTATCTTCGACGGAAAACTCCTTGCTATGCGATATCAACCCCTTCCCGCAACCGAATACATCCACAATCGGAAAAATTTTATGGCAGCCATGCAAGCCAAAAGTTTAGCGGTGTTTAATTCCAACGATATTTACCCTGTAAGCGCAGATAGCACCCTCCCCTTTGCGCAACATCGCGATATTTTCTATCTCTCAGGGGTAGACCAAGAGGAAAGTATTTTAGTTCTTTTCCCGGATGCGGTTGAAGCCAAACATCGAGAAATCTTATTCCTTAAGGAAACTAACGCTCATATCGCCGTTTGGGAAGGGGCTAAATTGACTCAAAAACAAGCACAAGAACAGACCGGGGTTGCCACCATTTATTGGCTGCAAGATTTCGAGAGAATATTTTTTGAATTAGCCGCGCAATGCGATACTTTTTATTTCAACAAAAACGAACACTACCGAGCTGTAGTGGAAACTCAAACAAGGGAAGACCGGTTTATTGAATGGGCAAAAAAAACCTATCCGGCCCATCAAACGGCGAAAAGCAATCCTATCTTACAGCGACTGCGTTCCATAAAATCCCCAGCGGAAATTACCCAAATTCAAAACGCTTGTGACATCACCGAAAAAGGTTTCCGTCGAATCTTGAATTTTGTAAAACCCGGAGTTTGGGAATATGAAATTGAAGCAGAATTTGCCCATGAGTTTCTGCGGCACCGCTCCAAAGGATTTGCCTATACCCCCATTATTGCCTCGGGCAAGAATAGCAATGTGTTGCACTACATCGAAAACAATCAGCAATGCCAAGCCGGTGATCTGCTTTTGCTCGATGTAGGAGCTGAATATGGCAATTATTCAAGCGATATGACGCGAACCATCCCGGTTTCCGGTCGGTTTAGTGCACGTCAAAGGGAGGTTTATGAGGCTGTTCTCCGGGTTAAAAAAGAGGCGACCCAAATGCTAACTCCCGGTACCCTTTGGAAAGAATATCATGTTGAGGTGGGTAAAATAATGACGGCCGAACTCCTCGCCTTAAGACTTCTAGACAAAGTTGATGTGCAAAATCAATCGAACGATCAACCGGCCTATAAAAAATATTTTATGCACGGGACTTCACATCATTTAGGCTTAGATACCCACGACTACGGACTGGTGTTGGAACCCATGCAAGCCGGAATGGTGTTTACAGTAGAGCCCGGGATTTACATTCCGGAAGAGGGCTTTGGCATTCGCTTAGAAGACGAAGTTGTGATTCAAGATTCTGGAGTTCCTTTAAACCTGATGGCCAATATTCCAATCGAAGCTGAAGCGATTGAAAATTTAATGCAAGCTTAAGCTCGAACGGGGATTAATATTTCTGAAATTAACTCCTGTTCCGGGGTGTTTTGAGGACTGTTGACATAGACCTCCATGCCGGCATACTTTTTATGCGATTTGAAGCGTGTTCCTCGTTCGTGCATCATCACGGCCGCCCATGCGTTCCCTAAATGACGATAAGACCCGGTATGGCGAACTCCATAGACTTGAAGTTCCGGCTGTTTGCCTGAGGAAAAAGCTGGGGGTAAACCCTCGGGGATTTCGGTTTAAGGTACACAGGCCGTATAACGCACCTGACCTCCTACAGCATCCCATTTATGATACATCGAAAAAGCGGGGCCATCTTCGCTCAGATGCTTATTTCCGTGAACATATTCCAAAAGTTGTTGAAAATCTTTCCCCATATGTTGGGGCAATTCGGCTATTGGGCAGGTCTTTGAGATGGAGATGTATTGTTTGGCCGGAAAATTTTGTTGCCCTAGAAAATCCAAATGCGATCCTACTTTCCCGTTTTCGGCTAAATCCTTAATCATTTGTAACCCTCGATCGTAATCCATGCCAATAAAAACTTGCATGGATTTTTTCATCCAAAACATAAAAAAGGGTAAGCTGCTGTCCATCACCCATGTGAGGCGGGTTCCCAATTTTGTGGGCTCAAGGGTAAAATGTGTTTTGGCATGCGACCGAAAAGGTTTTAAAAACAAAAGTTCGTAGTGAATGGATGAGGTAGCAGTTTCGGAAAGCACTTTCATCTCTCCCGAACCTGTAATTGGCCCCTCCCATGAATAGGACTTGCCGTCTGGGGCAACATTTACCTGGGTATCGGGATCGGCAAGCAGCCAGGGCGACCAGGCTTGCCATTGATTAAAATCGTTGAGTAACGGGAAAATTTTATCGGCCGGCTGGTCGATTTCGATCGAGCGGGAAACATTGATTTTAGGCATGGTTGTTCAATTGGTTTCATCAATGTAGCCATTTTTTTGTATTTTAGGAGGGATACCCGAACCTAATTGCCTTAGCCTATGCTCCTAAAATCTAGATTTACACACTTTTTTGTTTGTCTTCTTCTCTTTGTACAATGTACAGGCACAGACGAATCTTTTGATCCGAATTTAAAATATCTACTCCTGAACCAACATCACGAAACCCTCTGGGTAGAGCAAACTGCTGCATTAAACCCTTATCGAATTCGCTTACGGAACGATTTGGAAAAAGGTTTTATGGTAGATGCTCAAACCTGCCAATGGATTAAAGAGGGGACTTTTCAATACCGGGGCTTCGACTCTACCGCTACCCTCACAGAGCATACCTCGACGACACTAGAACTCACGATTTTGAGTAGTAATGAGGTGGCCGATTTAACTTTAAACTATCGGATGGAAATTCGGGACAACCGCATGGAGTTTGCTTTAGAATCCAGTCTCCCTCAAGTCGTAGCTTCATTTGAAGGGGTAATGGTACTTTCTTCTGCGACTTCAAAATATACATGCCCGCTTCCGGATTAAGGATTAATGACAGGCGTCACAATCGTGCTTCTTCTTTTTCTTTTTGGAAGAAAACAATTTTCGAAGAAGATAATACAGAGCTCCGCCTCCTGCACCGATTACCAATAAAATTTGAAGCGTTTCCATTAGCTCATGATTTGATATGCTGCCCAAGCGGCCAGATAGGCTAAAAGTGTCATCCCTAAGAGTTGGTATAGGGGCCATTTCCAGCTATTCGTCTCTTTTTGCACAATGGCCAACGTGCTCATACATTGCATGGCAAAAGCATAAAAAAGCATCAGCGAAATACCAGAAGCCAAATTAAATAAGGGTTCTCCTCGGCTATTTTTTTCTTGAGCCATCCGGGTTTTGATGGTTTCTTCCTGATCGCTTCCCACACTGTAGATGGTTGCTAAGGTCCCCACAAAAACTTCCCGAGCAGCAAAAGAACTGATTAAAGCGATCCCGATTTTCCAATCATATCCCAAAGGTCGGATGATCGGTTCAATAGATTTTCCTAACAAGCCGATATAGGAATGTTCGAGACGGTAAGCATTAATTTGATTTTCCAAAGCTTCTTCACTTAACTTGCTGTTAGCGAATTGTCCTTGGATGATGGTTTCCGCCTCTCGAAAATCTTTCCCGGGGCCAAAGGATGCTAAAATCCAAAGCAGGATGGAAATCGCTAAAATAATTTTCCCGGCTTCTACCACGAAGGATTTTGTTTTTTCCCAAACCGTAATTCCTACATTGCGTAAGAGCGGCCACTTGTAGTTGGGCATTTCCACAACAAAATAGCTTTTAAATGGGGTTTTTATAAAAGATTTAATCAAAAGAGAACTCAACAAGGCCATTGTAAAGCCTAAAAGGTAGAGTCCCATCAGGACGAGTCCCTGATAGTTCATCCCCAAAAAACGGTCTTGCGGAATAACCAAAGAAATAAGGATTAAATAAACCGGCAATCGTGCCGAACAAGTCGTGAAGGGGGTTACCAAAATGGTGAGTAAACGCTCTTTCCAGTTTTCAATATTTCGAGTAGCCATAATGGCTGGAATGGCACAAGCGGTTCCGGAAATCAGAGGAATCACACTTTTCCCGCTTAATCCAAAACGCCTTAAGCCTCGATCCATCAGGAAAACGACACGACTCATATAACCGGTTTCCTCCAAAACGGAAATAAACAAGAATAAAAAAGCTATCTGGGGAATAAATATCACAATCCCTCCCACCCCGGGGACTATACCATCAGTTATCAGACGGGTAAAGAGTCCGGGGGGGAGTTGTTGTCGCAAACTTTCACTGAGACTTGCAAAGCTGGCATCGATAAAATCCATGGGGACGCTGCTCCAGTCGTAGATCACTTGAAAAATCATCATCAGAATCATAAAAAAGATGGCGTAACCCCATACTTTATGGATTAAGATCCGATCCAGACGACCCCGGAAATCGGTGGCTTGTGCAGGGTCTTTTCGATAGCCTTTTTTCAAGACTTCATTGATGAGTTGGTATCTTTTAATGGTCTCTTTTTGCTGCATGCGCTTGAGCGAAGCTGCCGACTCCGTTTTAAAGGCCGTTTGATCCTGAATCCGTTGGCGGTCTAAATTGGCAAAATTGACATCTTGTGTAATTACCAACCAAAGTTTATATAGGGATTGCTGCGGAAAAGCCTTTGCTAATCGATCAAAATACTCTGGATTAATGATCTGAATGGGTAGGAGTGTTCCCGTCGACAACTTTCGATAATTGGAGATCGCTAAACGTAAATCTTCGATGCCTTCGCCATTACGTGAGCTGACCAATACCACTCGTGTTTGCAGAGCGTTTTCCAAAGCTTCTACATCGAGCTGAATGCCCTTGCGTTGCATTTGATCTGTCATATTGATGACTAATATTGCAGGAATTTCCAAATCCTTGATCTGGGTAAAGAGCAACAAATTTCGCTTGAGATTTTCCACATCGGTCACTACCACAGCCACGTCGGGATATTCGCGGTCGTTTTTATTGAGCAGTAATTCAATTACGACATTTTCGTCTATAGAAGAAGCATTCAAACTATAGGTCCCTGGTAAATCTGAAATTAGTGCTTTGGTGGTATGATCTAGTCTACATACCCCTACTTTTTTTTGAACGGTAATCCCCGGATAATTGCCAACCTTTTGGTTCATTCCCGTCAGTTGATTAAACAAAGAGGTTTTTCCCGTGTTGGGATTTCCGATTAGTGCAACATTCAGGGTGGTGGGCATGGACTAAGGCTTAACCGCAACGGTAATGTAACGAGCAGCCTCAACCCGAATGGCTAAGTGCGCTTGATCGATTTTAAAATACAACGGATCATTAAAGGGAGCCCTCTGAATTAAGGTGACCTCATTACCCGGTAAACAACCCATTTCTATCAATTTAAGGGGGATTTTATCGGTTTCAATCGTTTCAATAACGCCACTATCTCCTACTGCTAACTGATCTAAACGACACATTATTTAGAATGATTTTAGATTTCAAAAGTAGGGATTTCCCGTGGATTACCGGATGAGAATTTAGGTTTAGGGATTGGAGTATTCTTTTTGAAGAATTTTTAAATCTTCCAAGAGGGTTTCCATAGCCAAAGGATCGGTACCGTCATAATAGCCCCGGATGCGTTTATCCGGGTCTACTAATACAAAGTTTTCGGTATGAATCATATCGAAGGGGCCACCATCGCCATCATCTTTGGCGACAAGATAAGATTGGCGGGCCAATTGATAAATTTGTTTTTTGGGACCCGTAACTAAATGCCATTTGCCGGGGACCACCCCTTTGTTTTGAGCATATCTTTGGAGTTGTGCTACCGAATCAATTTCAGGGGTTACCGAATGGGAAAGAAACAACACCTGTGGATCGTCTAAAAGTTGATCTTGTAGCTCCCTCATATGATCGGTCATAATTGGGCAAATGGTAGGACAGGTCGTAAAGAAAAAATCTGCGATATAGATTTTATTCTGGAACGTCTTTTCCGTCACCGTTTCTCCCAACTGATTCTGCAATTGAAAAGGAGCAATTCGATGAAATTTCTTCAGGTGTTGGTAGCTGCTGTCGACCAATTCAAAGTTGACCATGGCCGGCTGGTAAACCGGCAAAACCGGAAGAGGTTTTAGAGCATTGTAGAACAACCCTAAAATCAGCGCAGAAATTCCTAGAAAAATTAGAATAAAAGTCCGGTAAGCTTTAAAAAATCGAGCCATAATTTTGTCTTGATGCAAAAGTACAAGATCTTTCAAATCCTTGAAGGAATATAAGCAGGATAAAAAAAATAGGCTACTTTTGAAATCATAATAAAAAATGCACTATGAGCCCATTTGCCATCAAAGCCTTACAGTTTTTAGCCAGTATGTCTTTGCTGATTATTCTCCATGAATTGGGGCACTTTATTCCCGCTCGGTTGTTTAAAATTCGGGTGGAGAAATTCTTTCTTTTTTTTGATGTAAAATTTGCCTTGTTTAAGAAAAAAATTGGGGAGACCGTTTACGGGATCGGATGGTTGCCTTTGGGAGGCTATGTAAAAATCTCAGGGATGATCGATGAAAGTATGGATACCGAGCAAATGGCTCAACCGATGCAGCCGTGGGAATTTCGGTCCAAACCTGCATGGCAACGACTCATTGTGATGTTGGGAGGGGTCACCGTAAACCTGGTCTTAGGCTTTTTGATTTATATCATGATCATGTTTGTCTGGGGTAAAAATATTTTTTCCAATACCGATCTTCCAGCAGGTTTTAAACCCACCCCAAGTTTTGTGGATTTAGGCTTTCAAAACGGAGATCAAATCCTTAAAGTGGATGGCAAATCGCTGGACAATGTGATGGAAGTCAACCAACAATTATTTCTAAGAAGTGTTGCATCCATTGAAGTCCAGCATACCGATGGGAACAGGGAAGTAATTCAAATTCCGGAAGATATCGGCCATCAAATGTTTCGTTCGGGCGAGATGTTTCCGCTAATGCCCTTAATTCCTGCCCGGATCGACAGTATAGTTCCGCTCTCCAATGCCGCTGTAGGAGGCTTGCGCCCCGGAGATTTGGTCTTGGAAATCAATGATCGTACCATTTTAGACCGAACGGCCTTAATCAAAACTCTAGAGGAGAACAACACCTCTACTACCCGATTTAAAATCCAAAGAGGAACCCAAATCGAATATCTAAATGTGACTCCTAAGGGGGATGGAACCTTTGGGATCTTTACCCTATATCCGGACTTGGCTTACCGAAACCAATCGCTTAGCTTAAGTGAAAGTATTACGGAAGGGATTGAACATGGCTATTGGATTTTACACGATTACGTCGCACAATTTCAATATATTTTCACCAGTAAAGGAGCATCTCAACTGGGTGGCTTTGGCACGATCGGGAATCTATTCCCAGGCCAGTGGAACTGGCGAGGGTTTTGGTACACTACTGCCTTGATCTCTATAATTTTGGCCTTTATGAACGTTTTACCGATCCCTGCTTTGGACGGCGGGCACGTTATGTTTTTATTATATGAAATGATCACAGGCCGTTCTCCACATCAAAAAGTCCTGGAATATGCCCAAATGTTTGGCTTTTTATTATTGTTAAGCCTGGTGATTTATGCTAATGGAAATGACCTATACCGACTCATTACGGGGGGTTAATTTTTTTTACTGATCAAAATCTATCTTATATTTGAGCAAACACCTAATCATGAAAACTAGTTTTAAATCGCTTTTTTTACTTCTTGGAACATTCTTGTTTACTGTCGGATATGGACAGGAAAAACAAGTTAAGATTGTTGATTTTATTGAGCAACACGAAGGTTTTGAGGAGAATGAAGAAGGAGAAATTGTACCGATCAATACCAAAGAAATCAATAAAAAAATACGCTTTTTTATTGAAGAAAAATACGCCAACGTCGAATATACGCGCAATATCATATGGGACTCCTATCAGACTTTTTTAAGTCCATTTGATCGCTACCATTATCACACGTTTATTTCGCAAGTGAAAGTAGTGGACATAAAACGCTTAAAATACCTAGAGGTGACTTATGATCCCCTAACTGAAAAGGTTAACAGTACTTTCCTTTGGAACGAAGCCGAACAGGAATTCTTCCCGGAAGAGGAGATCGAGGAAGTCCAAGAAAAAGAAGAATAATTTTTTAATTCCCAATCGGGTTTTTTTATATTTGCAGCCCAATATTCCTCCTTAGCTCAGTTGGTTAGAGCATCTGACTGTTAATCAGAGGGTCCTTGGTTCGAGCCCAAGAGGAGGAGCAAAAAAAAAGATAGGAGAGCGTTGACTCTCCTTTTTTGTTTTACGATAATAAGAAAATAAACAATAACTAAATTATGTACGAGCTAGAAACTTTAAACATGCTTACCGCTGTATTCATCAGCACATGCATCACTAATGCAGCACTTCTTTGGATTGTTGCACAAGGAATTAAGTATAACCTCAAAAACAGAAAGAAGTAATGGATTTCCTCATCGGACTATCAGCAGTTATACCAATGATCTTCTTCAATAAGATGGTCATGAATATAGTACCAAAGATGCATCCTCATAGTA
>JBMYNJ010000015.1:0-24278 GCA_049598145.1 Flavobacteriaceae bacterium
AAGGTCATTAAGATACTCGCAAAAGCCACTACACTCATAAAATTAAAGGTCCAACGCCCGCCTAAGCCGGGAATCAATCGCATATGCAAAACAAAGGCATATACCATGATACTTATCAGCGCCCAGGTTTCTTTGGGGTCCCAACCCCAATAACGGCCCCAACTCTCATTGGCCCACATTCCTCCTAAGAAGTTTCCGATCGTTAACATCACCAAACCTACGGTGAGAGAAAGTTCGTTGATGATAGTCAGTTCTTTGATTTGGGTTTTTAAGTTTTGTTTATTCGACTCACGATAAAGCAACATGAGTAACATGGCTACTACCCCAATAATCATACTCAGAGCAAAAGGCCCGTAGCTCCCCACAATCACTGCCACATGAATCATCAACCAATAACTGTCCAATACCGGTTGAAGGTTGGCAATCGCCGGATCGGTCCAGTTCCAATGGGCAATCATCAAAATCATCGAAGTCACAAAGGCCGTAGAGGCCAATGTGAGGGCCGATTTCCGGCCAAAAATAAACCCAAATAATTGAGTGGCCCAAGCCACATAAATCATAGATTCATAAGCATCACTCCAAGGGGCATGTCCCGAAATAAACCAGCGTGCTGCCAATCCGGCGGTATGCATTAGAAATAAAATCCCCAAGACAGCTTGTAGTCCGAAATTGGCGAACTGTAGTATTCGGTTTTTACGAAAAATCTGAATGAGTACCACCCCGAAAAGCAACATCCCTACATAGAGGTAATACTGAAAGAGTTTTTCAAAAATATTGAAGCGATTATAGGCAATTTCTGCAGCAATCTTTTTTTCGGAAGGCAGAACCTCGGCCCCATATTTCTGTTGAAAGCCTTTTAAACTGGCCAATAGATTGTCGGCCTGAGTATAATCCCTGTCTTGAGTGGCATTGCGAAGCGATCGAAGATAAAGGGGTAATACATTGCGGACATATAAAGAATCCATCCCCGTAAAATTGGCTTCGTTGAGTTCAGGATAGGAAACCCAACGGTTGTTTTCATCTTCAGGTAACGGAAAAATACGCATTACTCTTCCCTCCAAAGCCGAATAGAGTAAGTTGACACGTTTATCGACCTCGATAAAATCTTTTTCGAAACTGTTAGGCACTCGAGCGCGGTAAGCCTTCTCGAGTTGAGGGGCAATTTTATAATTTCCTTGGGGATCAAAAAAAGTGACTAATGAGGCATATTTGGCCTTACCATCTACCCCAATGGTCTTTCGAATACTGTCGTTCCCGCGTTTGAGATAAATAATTGGGATGTTGTACCAAACAGCAGGGTTATTGATGATCGACAGCAATACTTGATCAGAATTTAAGCCCTTATACTGATCTTTTTTGGAAACCTTTCGCAACAATTCCGAAGAGAAGGTATTGGCGGGTTTCATACGTCCACCCAAATCCTGAATAACAAGTTGTCCAAAGTTCTCGGCATGAGAAGCTGCAAAGGCATCTGCTTGGACAATAGAATCGAAATTGATCCCCTTTCGAGGCCCGCTCAAAAAATCTTGAGCCTGAACCGAACTTAAAGATATAAGGGTCAATAACACAGCTATGGATTTTCGCTGCTTGAGTTTCTCTAAACTTTTGGCCATATCCTTGAAACGCGTTTTCCCCACAAAGAAAATTCCCATCATGCTTAAATACAATAAAATATAGCCTACATAGGTCACGTAGGTACCCCACCAGTCGTGATTGAGCGATAATACGGTTCCCCTTTCATCCGGATCGAAAGAGGCCTGAAAAAAGCGATATCCTCGATGATCCAAAACGTGATTCATATAAATATCATAGGCATAAGGCTCTTGATCTTCCACCTGGACCTTACTCATAAATGAGGAATAACTCTTTTCAGTTCCGGGATATTTTTCAGCAATGAAATCATTCAATTTAAGAGCAAAAGGAAGCTTTTTTTCAAGAGAACCAAACTGCAGATAAAAATCCAAACCGTTGACCTCAACTTTTTTAATTTCAGAAGGAGAGCCTTTTCCGCCTAAGAGAGTGATTGACTCTTGAGCGTTTCCGGATAATACCTTCAATTGCAAAGCATCGGTCTTTCCCTCTTCGCCCGGAGCCACCGGAACTACATCAAAGCGGCCCCGAATTAAGGGTTCTGGAATCACAAATTGCAGCCCTGGAAGGGAGTACAAGGAACGCAACTGTAAGGGGGCTTCTTGATCCGGACTAATTTCGCCTTGAAACTGATCGGCCATTCGCATAAAAGTCCCTGCGAAAGGGGATTCAATAAAATAGCTTCCCGCTTCCTCTCGGATGTTGATGGCACCGTCTACTGGATTGTTGACCGTAAATAAAATGTTGTGAATATTAGCGATTTCTCCTTCTTTGACATGGTGTTCGTGACGAGAACCGTCGCTCGCTTCTACAATCTTAAGATAGCGCTCCCCATCTGGGTCCATCACCAATCCGGAAGTCATATCTTCTTGGAAGGATTGCAATTCGATTTGGAAAGGCATCCCGGCAAAATCGTCAGCCCAGGACAATCGATTGGAAACATGTTCCGAGAAAAGTACATCGTCTTGTAGTATTTTTCGCATGGGTTCACCGTCTTTTTCGCCATCCACAAAAACAGTCAGATAAGTTTTTTCGGTCAAATAACGATCGGTGGTTTCCCCTTCTCGAATGGGCATCACCCCTTCATATCCAAAGTGTCGAGTGATAAATGCCCCCAGTAAAATGAGAATAAAAGACAAATGCAAGAGCAAGACTGCCCACTTGGATTTTCGCAATAATTTATATCGAAAGATATTCCCGATAAAATTGAGCACTAACAGCGCCATAATCAATTCAAACCACCAAGCGTTGTAAATCCAGATTTTGGCTGTATCGGTAGAATACCAAGTCTCTATAAATGTTCCAAAAGCCATGGCGGTTGGAAACAAAATAAAAAGTAGCGCTGTGAGTCGAGTGGAAAATAGAATTTTCAGAAAAGTCTCTTTCATGCCGTCCGCTTCTTTAATCGGGGCAAAGATACTTATTCAAATGCGATCTTTAGAGGATTAGGTGTAAAACTATTAAGGCAATTTCAATCAATAAACCCCAAGCGAACAAACGAATGAGGAGCTGAGGCTTGAACTGTGCCAGAAGAGCTCCCAGATAGGTCATCGCAGCAGCTACACAAACAAACATTTGCCAAAACTTGAAGGGAGTCATAGTGCCCTGACATATAAAAAACAAAGCAATAGAACCAATACAGGCTAAGAGAATAATGGATAAGGGGATTAACAAATAAAAATGATTGAAGAGTAGGTACGTAGTCGGGAAAGAATGTTCATAAAGCAAAGATTTGAGGTACTCCTAAAGTTACGAAAAATTCTACTTTTGGGATACATGTTGCGGATAACACTTAGTGGAAACGGACGAGTAGCTTCCTATTTTAGACAAGCCTTGACTCAAAGCCCCACCATTGATTGGGTAGGATGGTATGCTCGGCGTTTTTCTGAAGGTGAAAAAAACGAGTCTAGGGTTCCTCTTTTCCGGGATCCCAAAGAACTTCCTGAAGCAGATTTACATTTGATTTGTATTTCAGATGATGCAATTCAATCCTTTGTCAGTCAAATTTCAGTACCCGGAATCCTTGCACATACTTCAGGTGCTTTAGGACTCGAAGTTTATCGTGGAAATTCCGATGGAGGGGTATTCTATCCCTTACAGAGCTTTACTGACAATCAAATTTTAAACGCTTCTCAGATTCCCATTTGCATAGAGGCCCCTACTCAAAATTGTCGTGAAGTTTTAGAAGAATTAGCCCAACACTTAGGGCTGCAACACCAATACATGAACAGTGTTCAGCGCTTACAACTGCATTTAGCTGCGGTTTTTGCCAATAACTTTGTCAACCATCAATGGACCTTAGCGGAAAAAATTTGCAACCAAGCACAAATTCCTTTTCAAATATTGCAACCTTTGATTGAAAATTCAATGAAAAAAATGCAAGAATTGGGACCCCAAAGGGCACAAACCGGTCCTGCACTCCGAAACGATCAAAAAACTTTACAAAAACATATAGAAACCTTGCAAGACAAAAGCTTGCAGGACCTCTATCAACAACTCTCAGCATCGATTCAAAAAAGTCATGAATTATAAAGAAAAACTTAAAAATGTAAAAGCCATCCTCTTAGATGTAGACGGGGTACTAACCGACGGAAAAATCATGATTACCACGCAAGGGGAAATGTACCGAGAAATGAATACCAAAGATGGCTATGCGCTCAAAGCAGCCTTGGATGCAGGAATTAAAATAGCTATTATTTCAGGGGGGACTAATGAAGGAGTTCGCAGCCGATTAAAAGCTTTAGGAATCTATGATATTTATCTGGGCGCTCATCACAAAATGGAGGCCTACCAAGACCTTTTAGACTCCTATGAATTGGCCCCGGAAACCATTCTATATATGGGAGACGATATGCCGGATATTCCCGTTATGCAAGAAGTAGGCGTCGCATGCTGCCCGCAAGATGCGGTCTCGGATGTCAAAGCTATTTCCGATTATGTCTCCCACAAAAACGGAGGGATGGGCTGTGTTCGGGATATCGTGGAACAGACTCTACGTATCCAAGGAAAATGGGGAACATTCAGCAGTGCCAAAAATGACTAATTCGTTCCTGCAACTGCTCCAAGGAGTAGAGATAATACTCGCTTCCGGCTCTCCACGTCGAAAGGCATTTTTAGAAGATTTGGGGATTCCCTTTCGGGTGCAAACCCATGAGGTGGACGAAAACTATCCCCCAGAACTAGAGGGGGCTGCCATTGCTGAGTTTATTGTCCAACAAAAAATGAAACCCTTTGCGGAAAAAATTCTTCCCCATCAGCTCGTAATTGCGGCAGATACGGTGGTTTGGAAAGCTCCCCACTGTTTGGGAAAACCAAAAAATAAAACAGAGGCGAAAGAAATGTTACAACTGGTTTCAGGCACCTCCCATGAAGTGATTACTGCCATTGGATTGGCTTTTCAAAAGCAGGAAAAAATTATTTGCGAAAGCTCTATGGTTTATTTCAAACCCCTTTCTGAAGAAACAATTGAACATTATATCGAGCAGGCTCAACCTTTCGATAAGGCCGGAGCCTACGGAATTCAGGAATGGATTGGTTGGGTAGGTGTTGAAAAAATTGAGGGTAGTTACACCAACATCGTGGGTCTCCCCACGACTACCCTAGTAGAATCCTTAACAACTCTTTTAACAAATCGGAACAATTAATTCCTGTACCTTGAAAACTGGATCAATTGCTTATGAAAAAACTTATCATCTGTCTTGGAATCTTGCTATGGGGATGTAGCTCGCCCACGCCCAAAGACAAATCTGTTGGAACTTCTACCACAACACCCAACCGATTGAGTCGGGAATGGAAATCCTATTGGTTCGATGGAACAGCAGAGATCAGTTCCTACAAACTAACCCAAAATCGATACGGACAAGCCCGACAAGGAAAGGCGGTTATAATCTTCGTTACCGAAGACTTGCTTAAAGCAGAACAAGTGAAAGCCAATAAGCGCTCCAATGTGAGTGCCACAGTTTTAAAACGCAACAGCACCAAACGCTTTTTAACTGGGATTTATCCCTATCAAATCATGACCAGTACTTTTAGCTGGATTAAAAACCCTGAGCCCTTAGCCAAAATCAGTCTTTCCATGCAAGAATGGTGTGGGCACAGCTACCTACAAGTGAATAACCGAGAGGAATTGGAGTTTATTCGCCATTCATATTTTGAAGGAGAAGCCGATCAAGAGCTGGTATTGGGTAAAATCGCTACGGAAGACGGCCTGATCAACCAAATTCGATTAAACCCTGAAAAAATAGATGCGGACACTTTGCAAATGCTACCCAGTTTAGAAGTGCTTCAACTGAATCATCATCCCATCCAAGCCTATACAGCTGAACTCAGTCAAGAATTAAAGGATCAAAAAAGAATTATCCAGGTTTATTATCCCCAATTAAAGCGTAGGGTTATCATAGAAGCTGAAATCAATTTTCCCTATGCAATTCTGGGGTGGGAAGAACATTTTTTTCATCAGGGAAAAGAAGTTTTCAATCAAGCCCAACGTCTAAACACCATAAAAACGCCTTACTGGAATCAAAATAAAGTACGCGATTCTCTTCAACGCCAAAGCCTTCAACTCAATGAAATGGATTAAATATTTAGGTCTTAGTCTAGGGCTATTCGCTCAGACGATTTCCGCTCAGAATGCCACAGAAATATATCAACAGCTCCAGCAATTAAACACCTTAGCCAGTGTCCTCTATATTGCTGCGCATCCCGACGATGAAAATACACGACTGATCACGCATTTTGCCCAGCATGAGCACGCCCGTACCGCCTATTTATCTCTGACTCGGGGCGATGGGGGACAAAATTTGATTGGTCCCGAGCTTCGAGAAGGTCTCGGATTAATCCGTACCCATGAACTGCTCCAAGCCCGAAAGATCGACGGAGGAAAACAATTTTTCAGTTCTGCTAACGATTTCGGTTATTCTAAAAACCCGGAAGAAACCCTCCAAATCTGGGATAAAGAACAAGTCTTAAAGGAAATGGTTTATTTGATCCAAAGCTTCCGACCGGATATTATTATCAATCGCTTCGATCACCGTACTCCCGGACGCACACACGGCCATCATACAGCTTCGGCTCAATTGAGTTTGGAAGCTTTCCAAAGGGCTGCCGAAGGAAACGGCTCCTTGGGGGGAGAAGCTTGGAAAACGCAACGTCTATATTTCAACACCTCCTGGTGGTTTTATGGCAGTCGAGAAAAATTTGAAGCGGCACCCAAAGATCGTTTGCTGCCCATTGAAGTGGGGCAATACAATCCTACCACCGGGGCTTTTCACGGAGCTATTGCCGCTCGAAGCCGCAGTCAGCACAAATCTCAAGGCTTTGGTAGTCGTCCGCTGTTTAATACCCAAACCGAATATTTAGAGCTCATCAAGGGAGATTTAAGCGCACATCCTCTTGCCGGAATTGATACCCGATGGACTCGGGTTAAAGGTGGTGCAAACACCGGACGACAAATCGACTCTCTATTGGAAAATTTTGATTTTAAAACGCCATCCAATCATCTTTCTGAGCTTATAAACATTCGAAAAAGTATTACCACCATAGAAGATGAACATTGGAAATCCATTAAGCTATTGGAAATCGATCAGATTATTCAAAAGTGTTTGGGTTTAAAGCTCTATCTCAACAGTCCGGTAGCCACGGGAGTACCTCAGCAGTCATTGGAAGTCAGTCTTCAGGCCCATTCTCCAACCCCGAATGACATTCTGCTTAAAGAAATTAGCTTTGAGGAACAAACTTACCCCATTCAAAAAACTTTAAAGCCTGAAGGATTCGAAGAGCGTTTTTCGGTTGATCTGCCCGATCGCACCAATGCCCCTTATTGGTTAATCCAAAAAGGAAGCCTGGGCATGTATCGGCCCGCGCCTACCCCCTGGATCGGAAAAGCGGAAACCCCAAATGCGGTAGAAGCTACGCTGACTCTGTCGATCGAAAATACTCCAGTCTCCTATCCAATCCCGCTCATGCATCGCTATACGGATCCGGTCAAGGGTTGGGTTTCGGATATTTTCCATATCCTCCCGGAAGCTACCGCAGCTCCAACTCAGGCGGTGTATTTATTTGCAAACGAACGTTCCAAAACCCTCAGTATAGATGTTCAAATCCACAGTCAAGATTTTCAAGGAACCCTTGAGCTTTGCTATCCCGAAGATTGGAAAGTGAGCCCCCCTACCTACGAGCTTTCCGGATTTAGACCCGGAGAAAATCGTCCATTCGAATTTGAAGTAACTCCACCCAAGGGGAGTGCTGTGGGATATGTTAGCCCTCTGATTCGGTCGGGAGAGAAAGTTTTTAATAAAAGTCTCACACCGATTCAATACGATCATATCCCCAAACGACTGATGCTCCAGCCCAGCGAAGCAAAAGTTGTTCGTTTAGAAATCGAAAGCCCTGTAGAACGAATTGGATATATCGAAGGTGCCGGCGATCAGGTAGCCGAAAATTTACAAGCCATAGGAATAGAGGTCCAATCCTTAGACGCCACACAATTGTCCTTGGCAGATTTAGAAAAATTTAAAGCGGTAGTGTTGGGAATTCGAGCCTTTAATGTGCATCCCGCACTCAGTTTTAAAAATGAAATCCTTTGGGATTATGTTCAGCAAGGAGGAACTGTAGTGGTACAATACAATACCACTCGAGGGTTGAAAACCAAAGCGGTGGCCCCCTATCCGATTCAATTGTCCCGAAAACGGGTGACCGATGAAAAAGCTCCTGTACGGATTTTAGACCCCAATGCACCCCTACTCAATACGCCCAACCGCATTCGACCGAAAGATTTTGAAGGCTGGGTGCAAGAACGCGGCTTGTATTTTCCCGAAACTTGGGACTCTGCATTTAAACCTTTAATTGCCATAAACGATCCCGGTGAGGCCCCGCTAAAGGGCAGTTTACTGGTAGCGCCTTATGGAAATGGAAAAATAGTGTATACCGGACTGAGTTTCTTTAGACAACTCCCCGCAGGCGTTCCGGGGGCCTACCGCTTATTTTTAAATCTTTTAGCTCATGAATAAACTCAATCCTCGGGTATATCTATGGTTGATCGGAGCTAACCTGATTTTTTGGATCGCCTTTTATGTGTTTATGAATCGATTTTCCGTATGAGTACACTCGATTGGAACATCTTAATCGTCACTCTAGGTTTTATTGTAATTTATGGGGTTTGGAAAAACCGTAAGCAAGCGTCTATTCAAGACTATATTCAGGGGGGGAAACAAGCCCGTTGGTGGACTGTAGGGCTTTCAGTAATGGCCACTCAAGCGAGTGCGATCACTTTTTTATCGACCCCCGGGCAGGCCTTTCAAGACGGCATGGGCTTTGTTCAATTCTACTTTGGCTTGCCCTTGGCCATGATTGTCATTTGTCTGTTTTTCCTTCCTATTTATCATCGACTAAAGGTCTACACGGCCTATGAATTTTTGGAGAATCGCTTCGACCGAAATACTCGGACCTTAACCGCTCTCTTATTTCTAGTCCAGCGAGGATTAGCGGCTGGAATTACTATTTATGCCCCGGCAATTATACTAAGCGTAATTCTCAACTGGCCTTTAAATCAGTTGATTTTAGGGATTGGAGCCTTAGTGATTGTCTATACACTCGTGGGGGGTACTAAGGCCGTAAACGTGACCCAAAAGCAACAAATGGGGGTCATTTTTTTGGGATTAATCGCAGCTTTTTGGGCCATTATAGAGCGTTTCCCGAGTGGCGTACAACTCAGCGACGCACTGCAATTGGCTGGAGCCGCCGGCCGACTCGAAGTGCTCGACTTCTCTTTAGACCCCAAGAACCGTTATACTTTTTGGAGTGGAATCACCGGAGGGATGTTTTTAGCGCTTTCCTATTTCGGAACCGATCAAAGTCAGGTACAACGCTATTTGTCTGGAAAATCCTTACGTGAAAGTCAATTGGGCTTGGTGATGAATGGTTTTCTAAAGGTCCCCATGCAATTTTTTATCCTATTGATTGGGGTTTTGGTTTTTGTCAGCTACCAATACGAAGGAACGCCCATTCATTTTCATCCGCAGGCAGAAAAAGAACTTTTAGCCAGTCCGGCTGCAACCCAATTTCAGGGACTGCAGCAATCCTATCAAGCCTTGCAAGAAGAGAAAAAGCAACTCATCCAAGGTTCAACTCTTCCGCGAAGCAAGTATAAATCTGCTTTAGAAAGGGAGCAACACATGCGACTTGAGGCTCGAAAACTCGTGGAACAACATACCCATTTAGAAGCCAACGACACCGATTATGTATTTATCACTTTCATCCTTAAATATCTTCCTACGGGAATTATTGGGCTTTTATTAGCCATGATATTTTCAGCAGCCATGAGTTCCACCGCTTCGGAGCTTAACGCATTAAGTGCGACAAGTTTAGTCGATCTCTACCGAAGTTACCGAAAGGATCAAAGCCCAAAACATTATGTACAAGCAGCTAAGTTTTTTACCTTAATTTGGGGGGTATTGGCTATATCTTTTGCTCTTTACGGGACCTTGTTTGAAAATTTAATCCAGTTGGTCAATATCATTGGTTCTATTTTTTACGGAACTATTTTGGGCATCTTTTTAGTGGCCTTTTTTCTAAAAAGAGTGCAAGGGAAAGCCATTTTTTGGGCAGCTATCGTGTCTGAAGCGCTCATCATTGGTATTTTTTTAAGTGATACCTTAAGCTTTTTATGGCTTAATGTGGCTGGGGCTCTAATTACTATTTTCTTGGCTCTGCTTCTGCAATTTTTCCTTTCCAAAAAGGCTTAAATAAGAAAACCCACCAAAATTCGTGGGCCTCCCCAGGTAGTAAGCTGTAGGGTTTTTATTTCGTCCAGGCAGCGATAGACTCTTTATTCATTCTGACATAAGAGCTATTCCCGGCTTTTTCGGCCAACTCCTGAGAGGTTTTTGCTGCAGCAATAGCCGCATCATTCTTGCCAAGTTCGTGTAAAATTAGCGCATGCTGTCGGTGATACCAATAGGCATCGTTTCTCAACTCAACAGCTTTAGCGATCCATTTGGCTGCTTGCTCCAAATCCATTTTTTCTTGCAAATAATAGGAAGCCGCACTGTAGTAATCATTCGCTTTTGGCTCCCCTGAAAGCGTCTTTTCGATGCTTGCCATCGCTTTTTTGCGCGTGGGAACTTCTAATGCCATCGATATATATTGGTCTTCCCAACCCATATTAATTTGAGCTCCATTGTTGTTCAGGTCTGAAATCCAAATCTCGAAAGATTCCATGGTTTCCGAAGAAGACTTTACGGGTGCCTCTACAGTGGCTGCAACTTTTTCAGCATCCCATTCCTGAGGAGTTCCCCAATTTTCGCTATCGGTATAGAAAAAAACTTCCCACATTTGAGCTCCGGGCCGAGAGAAAATAGCGTAGGTACCTGCCGCAAGGGCTTGTCCTCCTACCTTTACGTCGTCAGAAAAAGTGATCATTGTGTTTTTATTGGCCCCAGTTCGCCACATTTCACCAAAAGGAACTAACTCTCCCATAATTTCTCGACCGCGTTTGCTGGGGCGAGAATATTCAACTTCAACCTTCGTTAATCCTACAGCTTGTTTTAATTGAGTTGCTGGACTGGGCTGAGGCGTTTGCACTTGAGCCATAGTGACTGGACTTAGCACTAAACTCAACATCAATAGCATGAATTTTTTCATTGAATTTTTATTAATAATTAACGAGAACTCAATTTAGAAAAATAAATCCAATCGCCCATCTACGAATTTAAATCTGCCCAAATTTTAACAGTTTGTGTATAATTATTTTGTTTAACTATACTTTATAATGCTTAAACATATTGTATATTTGAAAAAAATTGATTGTGAAAATTTACAGCTTACATACGGTGCAAAAACTACCTATAAAGATAAGTGAGGCCTGGGATTTTCTATCAGACCCCAAAAATTTAAAAACCATCACCCCGGATTATATGGGATTTGATATTTTGAGCGGAGCCGATCGGAAGATGTATCCGGGACAGATCATTCAATATATCGTTACTCCAGTCGCCGGAATCCCTACCAAATGGGTAACTGAAATCACGCATGTCAAGGAGGGCGAATATTTTGTAGATGAACAGCGCTTTGGCCCTTATGCCCTATGGCATCACAAACACTTTATCAAACCCATCGCCAATGGAGTAGAGATGGAAGACATTGTGGATTACAAGCTTCCCTTTGGAACCCTCGGCCGTTTGGCACACCCCATCTTAGTAAAACCTAAGCTTAAAGAGATTTTTGATTACCGTTTTAAAAAACTAATTGAACTTTTTGGACCATATCCCGAAACCGACGCATGAAAAAGAATATTGTCATTATTGGAGGGAATTCAGGCATAGGAGCAGCCCTGGCTCAACAACTCAGTACAGAACATCAATTGTACTTGATTTCTCGAAACCCGTTGGAGCTCTCAGGGGCTGTTGCCATTGCTTGTGATGTTACGACAGACACATTCCCCGCAGATCAGCTACCGGAACAGATTCACGGGATGGCCTATTGTCCCGGAAGTATCAATCTAAGACCTTTTAAAGGATTAAAACCGGAGGCTTTTGTAGACGATTTTAACCTTAACCTCTTAGGGGCGGTTCGAGTCTTGCAAGCTTTAGAAAAAAGCTTAGTGGCTGGCACACCAGCCTCGGTGGTTTTGTTCAGTACTGTGGCCGTACAAACCGGAATGGCTTTCCATGCCTCGGTTGCCTCAGCAAAGGGAGCTGTCGAAGGCTTGACACGATCTTTAGCAGCAGAATGGGCTCCTAAAGTCCGGGTAAATGCCATTGCCCCTTCTTTGATTGACACCCCATTGGCTTCCAAGTTTTTAAACAATGAAGCAAAAATGGAGAAAGCTGCCGAACGACATCCCCTCAAAAGGGTGGGAAATTCAAAAGAAATTGCCGCTTTGGCTGCATTTCTTTTGACTGGAAATAGCCAGTGGATCACTGGACAAATTTTAACCGTCGATGGCGGTCTTGGGAGTATTAAAACATAAACATAATGTCTCAACTGACCTTATTCTGGTTTCGAAGAGACTTAAGAGTTCACGACAATGTGGGCTTCTATCACGCATTAAAGGGGAGCGAAAAAGTACTCCCAGTTTTTATTTTCGATGCCCATATCATCGATAAACTCCCTCAAAAAGATGCGCGGATAGAATTGATATTACAAGCCTTGGGCTATATAAATGATGCTATGAAGGGGAACCAATGTACTGTTGGGATGTATCGTGGAGTACCCAAGGCTATTTTAACAGAATTATTGAATCGCTATCCCATCGATCGGGTGGTGACCAATCGAGATTATGAACCTTACGCTCGAGAACGCGATCAAGAGATTGCTTCACATTTGGAAGCTAGAGGTATTGCTTTTGAAACTTATAAAGACCAAGTCATTTTTGAACAAGACGAAGTCACCAAAGACGATGGCAAACCTTATGTGGTTTATACCCCCTATTCCCGAAAGTGGTTACAAGCTTTTGAGGAAAATCCTCCTCGAGAATACCCATCACAATCCCTGCTCCACAAGCTCTTTACAGACGAAGCCCTACCCCTGCTCGATCTTGATTCTCTGGGTTTTGATCCAGAAGATTTCAATACTCCCCCCTTCAGATTCGACGATGCATTGATCGATGCTTATGAAGAAACCAGAAACTTCCCGGCTTTGGATCAAACGTCTCGTTTAGGGCCTTATTTACGTTTCGGGCTCGTTTCGATTCGAGATTTAGTGAATCAAGCCGCTAAACGCCCCGATAATACTTTTTTAAAAGAATTGATTTGGCGGGAATTTTTTATGCAAATTCTATGGCACTTCCCACATACCAAAGACCAATCATTTAAATCGAAATACGATCGGATTCCCTGGCGAAACAACGAAGATGACTTCCAAAAATGGTGTGTAGGAGAAACAGGCTATCCCCTGGTCGATGCTGGAATGCGTCAACTCAATCAGACGGGGTTTATGCACAATAGAATTCGGATGTTGGTCGGAAGTTTCCTTTGTAAGCATTTGTTAATTGATTGGCGTTGGGGGGAAGCCTATTTTGCTGAAAAACTATTGGACTACGAAATGGCCAGTAATGTCGGAAATTGGCAATGGGTCGCCGGAAGTGGAGTCGATGCCGCCCCTTATTTCCGAATATTTAACCCCACCGAACAGATTAAAAAGTTTGACAAACAGCACGCCTATATTCAAAAATGGGTCCCCGAGTATCAGGAGTTGAGTTATCCTCAACCGATCGTTGATCACAAACTGGCTCGTGCACGATGTTTAGAGGTGTATAAAACCGCTTTGGACTCGGTATGAAACGAGTTCTTAAACAACACCTTCCATCCAAAATTTGTCCCACCTGTCAGCGTCCCTTTAGCTGGCGTAAAAAATGGGAAAAAGATTGGGATCAAGTGAAATATTGCAGCAAAAAATGTCGCCAATGAAAAAAACTGCCCTCATCTGGTTTCGGAATGACCTCCGAACCCTTGATCACTCGGGACTTCAAGAAGCCACCCAACAATACGAACGGGTGATGGCCTATTATAGCTTCGATCCTCGCCATTATACTACCGACCGTTGGGGCTTCAAAAAAACAGAACGCTACCGCGCCCAATTTCTGCTCCAATCGCTAAAAGATTTACGGGAACAACTAAGTCATTTGAACATCAGCCTTATTGTTGAAACCCAAACCCCTGAAACAGGCTTACCCCAAATTATACAAAAATGGGCGGTACAAACGGTCTTTTTACAAGCCGAATGGACCGAAGAAGAAAAGCACGTAGAGGACGCCGTTCGAAATCAAGTGGATACCTCAATCCAATGGAGACAAAATCATCGACAATTTCTGTATGAACCTGCCGAGGTCCCAATGCGTGCTGATCAGACCCCCGAAGTATTTACAGTTTTTAGAAAAAAATGTGAAAAATATGGGCGAGTGAAAGAGGCCCTGTCGCACCCCACTGCCATGCCCGAAAGCAATCGATTGCTTGAGCCTTGTGGAGAACTTCCCACTTTGGAACAACTCGGATTAAAAACCTTCACTACCGACCAGCGAACAGCGTTTCCCTTTGAAGGGGGTACCTCCGCCGGATTGCACCGCCTGCATCATTATTTTTGGGACAAACAAAAACTCTCCTATTACAAAAACACCCGTAATGGTCTAGTAGGAATCGATTACAGTTCCAAATTCTCAGCTTGGTTGGCTAACGGCAGTCTTTCACCAAAAATGATTTATTGGGAAGTAAAACGGTACGAAAAAGAGGTGATCAAAAATCAATCGACTTACTGGCTTATTTTCGAATTGATTTGGCGCGATTATTTTAAATATATCTCTTTAAAACACCAGTCTAAAATTTTCCAATTGGAGGGCATTTTAGAGCGGGACTACTCTTGGGACGACAGTCCCAAAAAACTGGTGCAATGGGCCCAAGGGGAAACCCGGGAACCTTTTGTAAATGCCAATATGCTGGAATTAAAACACACCGGATGGATGAGCAATCGTGGACGCCAAAATGTCGCCAGTTTTTTCGCCAAAGATTTACTGATGGATTGGCGTATGGGTGCCGCCTATTTTGAATCGCTTTTAATCGATTATGATGTACACAGCAACTACGGGAACTGGCTTTATGTATCCGGAGTAGGAAACGATCCAAGAGATCGAAAATTCAACATTAAAATGCAAGCCGAGCGCTACGACCCGGACCACAAATTCCAAAAACTTTGGCTCCAACAAACCCTTTTTTAAATGGAACTACGACTGATTTTAGGGGATCAACTCAATTCGCAACACAGCTGGTTTACAGAGGTGCAGCCCGAGGTGACTTATGTGCTGATGGAGATGCGTCAGGAAACCGATTATGTGGTACATCACATTCAAAAAATAGTGGCCTTTTTTTCGGCCATGCGCAATTTTGCCAAATATTTAAAAAAGCAAGGACACCAAGTGGTCTACTTGGACATCAATGCCTCTAATAATCGACAGGATTTAAGTCAAAATCTATCCCAAATATGTAAGGACTTAAACATTGAAAGCTTTCGCTATCAAGCGCCAGACGAAAACCGCTTAGAGGAACAACTCAAAGCCTTTTGTGAGCAATTCGAAGGACACACCGCTATGGACGATACCGAACATTTTTTAACTACAAGAGCGGAACTCACTTCCTTTTTTGAAGGTAAAAAGCAGCTGATCATGGAGTTTTTTTATCGCTATATGCGTAAAAAATTCAACTTGTTGATGCAAGGGAGTCAGCCCGAAGGGGAGCAGTGGAATTTCGATAAAAACAACCGCAATAAATGGAAAGGGAGTCCTGCAATTCCTCCTGTTTATCAAACCGCTGGAGTGGGTCATCAAGAGGTTTATTCCGAAATACAAGCGGCCGGAATCAAGACCATAGGGAACTACAAAGCGGATACATTTAACTATCCAACCACTCGAACCGAAGCACTGAAGCAACTGCAATATTTTTGTGAACATTTATTGGTTCATTTTGGCGACTATCAAGATGCCATGCACACGGAGGAGACCGACTTGTTTCACTCCCGAGTTTCCTTTGCATTAAACACCAAAATCTTACATCCAATGGAGGTTATGGAAGCTGTAATCTCCTACTACAGAGCCCATCCAGACCACATCCAACTCTCCCAAGTGGAAGGATTTGTACGTCAAATTTTGGGTTGGCGCGAATATATGCGTGGAATTTATTGGCGTGAAATGCCCGGATATGCCCAAAAAAATACCCTAGAAAACACCCAACCCCTCCCCGATTTTTATTGGACCGGAAAAACCCATATGAACTGTCTTAAAAATGCCATTCAAAACTCTTTGGATACGGCTTATGCCCATCACATCCAACGGCTGATGATCACAGGAAATTTTGCCTTATTGGCCCAAGTACACCCCGATCAGGTAGATGCTTGGTATTTAGGCATCTATGCTGATGCTATTGAATGGGTACAACTCCCCAATACTCGCGGTATGAGTCAATGGGCAGACGGAGGAATCGTGGCGACCAAGCCTTATGTATCTGCAGCTTCTTACATCAATAAAATGAGCAATTATTGCGATTCCTGCCGGTACAATAAAAAGAAACGCATAGGAGAAGACGCCTGTCCTTTCAACAGCTTGTATTGGAATTTTCTGGACGACAAAAAAGCGCATTTTGCCAAAAATAATCGTATGGCCATGATGTTGCGACTGGTCGAGAAAATCCCTGCTGAGGAGATGTTTGCAATTAAAGCGCGTGCTGCCGAAATTCTGTCTCAACCCGATGCCTTCTAATAGCCCTCCACTTGCTGTTGTTTGGTTCAAACGAGACTTGCGTTTGCAGGATCACGAGCCCCTGTACAAAGCCTTGCAAAGCCAGAAAAAGGTTCTATTGCTTTATGTTTTTGAAGAATTCCTTTTAGAAGATTCGCATACGAGTGAACGGCATTGGAACTTTATCAAGGAGTCTCTCGCAGATTTAAACTCTCAGTTGGCTCCTTTACAAACAGCTGTATTAGCAGTTCAAGGAAAACTAATCAAGGTTCTAGAACAGCTCCATCAGCAATATTCAATCGCTCATATTTATTCCCATCAAGAAACGGGAATTTTAAAGACCTACAAACGCGATCTGGCGGTACAAAAATGGTGTGCTCAGCGGAATATCCCCTGGGAAGAATCACTTCAACAAGGAGTTTTCCGCGGTCTACGCCACCGACGAAAGTGGCTGGAATTGTGGGGAGAACTGATGAACAGTCCCTTACTTCCCTTTCGAGCAAACGCGGATCAGTTTTTACATCAAAAAGAGATCAATCGTCTTGTCCATTCCCTTGAAATGGTGAATTTAGAAGTGCCTTCCAACAAAAATTTTCAGCCCGGCGGAGAACAAAATGGGTGGAGATATTTGAATTCGTTTTTGGAAGGACGTCACCGGAACTATCAAAAACATATTTCCAAACCCGACCTGTCACGACAAAGCTGCAGTCGATTATCGCCCTACATTGCCTATGGGAACCTATCTATGCGAACAGTCTTACATCGAACCCAAGAAATTCAAGAACGAGGAGTCAAAAGTTTTGGATTAAAAGCATTCGGTTCCCGACTGCGATGGCAAGCTCATTTTATTCAAAAGTTTGAAATGGAGCATCGGATGGAATTTGTCAGTGTCAATTCGGGTTACCACAGCTTGGAAAAACCGCTTAACCCCTCTTATATCCAAGCATGGGAAACTGGACAAACTGGCGTGCCGATTGTCGATGCCGCCATGCGATGCCTAGTCGCTACCGGCTATTTAAATTTTCGGATGCGTGCTTTGGTTGTTTCTTTTTTTGTACATCAACTTTGGCAACCCTGGCAGGCGGCCTCCGCATTTCTGGCGCAGATGTTTTTGGACTTTGAACCCGGTATTCATTTTCCTCAACTCCAAATGCAAGCCGGAGAAACTGGAATTAATACCCTCCGAATTTACAATCCCGTAAAAAATGGTTTGGAGCACGATCCGCAAGGCCATTTTGTCCGCCAATGGATTCCGGAGTTAAAAACACTCCCGGATCCTATGATTCATCATCCATGGCTTTTAACTCCTTTGGAATTAGCTGCCTATGGATTTAAATTGGGCGAAGCATATTCCTATCCGATTGTAGATTTGGAGCAAAGCCGAAAAAAAGCTTCAGATGTTCTCTGGAATCTTCAAAAAGACCTTGAAGTCCGCCGAGAGAGTAAACGTATTCTATCCAAACATACCCTTCCCGACCGAAACAGTATCCAATGAAAAAAAAACGTCCATCTTTAACCCCGCTTCAAATCGACCGAATTATTGAAATGGCTTGGGAAGACCGCACCCCTTTTGATGCCATTCAAGATCAATTTGGTTTAAAAGAACAAGAAGTAATTACCTTAATGCGCAATGAGATGAAAGCCAGTAGTTTTCGGATGTGGCGGGCTCGGGTACAAGGGCGTAAAACCAAACACCGTATGGGTCGATCGGAAGAAGTGGATCGCTTTCGGTGTAACCGCCAGCGAGGCATTTCCAACAACAAAATTTCGAAACGCTAAGGGAATTAATCCTGTTCAAAGATCATGGTGATCTGTAAGTCGTTATCTTCACCTTCTGTCGAAATTAATTTTAATTGCGAATTCTCAATCCGCATGAGTTGCGAGTCTTCTCCTCCGTCCGTAAAAATTTCCCCAGTAGTAACTGTTGCTTCATTAGCATCGTATTGGTAGCTTCCTTGGTCGTTATCGACGTCTTCATCGCAATAGGTATTGTGAGCAGTTTTATAAAACCGATAGGTGTTTTCCTCGAATTCAAGACGCATGCCTCGAAAACAATCCTCAACCTCAGTGGCCTCATAAAATTCGTCTTCTCCCACATATCGAGCAAATTGGCTGAGATTGAAATCAATTCCCTCAGATTCATAAACAAATTCCAATTCGGTGAGTCTCCACGTGCCTAAAAAAGGATTGTCGGTAGGTTCTGTTTTTTTTGGAGCAGCTAATCCCTAAAAATATAAGGATAAAGATTGGGACATTTTTCATAGGATAAGTTTTGGGAACGACAAGTTAAACAAAATAGAAGAGACTGAGCTCCACGAAAATAGACCATTTGATTTTTGTATTTTAGAGAAAAGTATTCCCATGGCTACCAATAAAACTCAACCGACCAATGTTCCGATTCCGGACTATTTAAACACCCTGAGTCCCGTTCAAAGAGAAGATGCCCAAGGCTTAATCGCGCTCATGAGTACCATCACTTCTGCTCCCCCGGTCTTATGGGGGACGTCTATTGTGGGATTTGGCCAATATCGCTATCGCTATGCCAGCGGCCGCGAAGGGGATTGGTTTTACTGTGGCTTCGCCATGCGAAAAAGAGCCATTTCACTTTATCTCAGCTGTGACTTAGAGGCCTTAAATTTCGATTGGGAAACCCTCGGGAAACACGATCGAAGCAAGGGATGTGTGTATATCAAAAAATTATCGGATGTCCATCTAAACCCACTCAAAAGTCTGGTTGAAATAGCCGTAAACAGTACCACTTCAGAACATTAAACACGTTCGATCTTAGCTCCTATGGCTCGAAGGCGCTCATCGATACGCTCATAGCCTCGGTCGATTTGTTCAATGTTGTGGATCACACTGGTTCCCTTGGCAGATAAAGCTGCTATCAATAGTGAAATTCCGGCACGGATGTCTGGGGAGGTCATCGTAGTGGCTTTCAGTTGGGACTGAAAATCGTGCCCGATTACTGTCGCCCGATGGGGATCGCACAAAATAATTTTGGCTCCCATATCAATGAGCTTATCGACAAAAAATAAGCGACTTTCAAACATCTTTTGATGAATTAAGACACTGCCTCGGGCTTGGGTAGCCACTACCAGTATAATACTTAACAAGTCGGGGGTAAAGCCAGGCCAAGGCGCATCTGCGATGGTTAAAATGGAACCGTCTATAAAATTTTGAATTTCAAAGCCTTCAGTATGTGCAGGGATGAAAATATCATCGTCTCGCTTTTCCAATTGAATACCTAAGCGTTGAAAGACGGTTGGAATTTGACCCAAATATTCCCATCGAACATCCTTAATGGTAAGGCTACTTCTCGTCATCGCAGCTAATCCAATCCAACTTCCGATTTCTATCATATCGGGAAGTATCGTATGGGTAGTTCCTCCAAGTTTGGAAACCCCTACAATCGTTAACAGATTGGAGCCAATCCCTGAAATTTTGGCTCCCATACGGTTGAGCATGGAACAAAGTTGCTGCAGATAAGGTTCGCAAGCTGCATTGTAGATCGTCGTCGTTCCTTCAGCCAAAACCGCAGCCATAACGATATTTGCGGTTCCGGTTACCGAAGCCTCATCCAAAAGGATATAGGTACCGGTGAGTTTTTCGGCCTTAACGGTATAAAAATAATTTTCACGATCATAGTTAAATTCTGCCCCTAAACGAATAAAGCCTTCGAAGTGGGTATCTAAACGTCGACGTCCAATTTTATCGCCCCCAGGACGAGGAATACTCCCTTGACCAAAACGACCCAATAAGGGCCCCACCAACATGATAGACCCTCTAAGCCCTTTGCCGTCTTCTTTAAACTGATCGGAACTGAGATATTCCAACCGCACGGCATTTGCCTGAAAGGAATAGCTATTGGATGGCCGTTTTTCCACGCGCACCCCAAAGTTGATAAGCAGACGGATTAATTTATTGACATCTACGATGTCTGGAACATTATGGATAATTACCTCTTCATCTGTTAATAATACAGCAGCAAGAATTTGAAGGGCTTCGTTTTTAGCGCCCTGTGGCGTGATTTCTCCCGAAAGAGCCTGCCCGCCTTGAATCTTAAAACTCGACATGAAATATTAGTAGCGTTTGCGTTTTCGATTACGGGAATGATGCCCATGGCTTTTGGTTGGACCATTGCCGTTTTTAGATCGAACTTTGAGGAAATCGGCTGAAGAGGTCAGCGGTAATAAATCCGGGTTTACCTTTAACTGCCCTTTCGAAAGCTCGTCTAAATGATCAAAAATCACTTGATCTTCTACGGTGTCTTTATTCCAGTGTAAAAAGCACTTCTTCATATGATTGGCAATCGTAAAGACAAGCCCGTCTCTCATTTCACCAACATCCCAACGAAGAGCAACATCAATCATTCGTTTGATATTATTGCCGTAAAAGCGATATTTTGGATAGGACTGTGGATAGACCAAGGGTTCAGGTTGAGCTTCCAACAATTCCTTTTCGGGCTTTTCGAAAGGACTGTCTACATCCAATTCAAAATCCGACATGATAAACAACTGATCCCAGAGTTTGTGTTGAAAATCAGGAACATCGCGTAAATGAGGATTTAAATTTCCCATCACACCAATAATAGCTTTGGCCATATTGTTGCGTTTTTCGCGTTCAGGAATGGATTTCACTTGTTCAATCATCAAATGCACGTGCCTCCCATATTCTGGGATAACCAACTGCGGTCGTTGGGTGTTATAACTTAATGTTTCCATAAAATTTAATGGCTAAAGGGGACGACATCGCAAATTAGGGATTTTTTTGAGTCAAAAAAGCATCAAAGCATTAAAATTCCTTCAATCTTTTCTGCCGCCTGATAAATGGAGATAACTTGCTCGGGAGAAACCATTGTGGTTTTAAAGGTTAAACTGGTATAAGTTCCCTTTTGGGAAGTTTTTTCGGAATATTCAGCCGGATAGGGCTCCAATAAATCAAGCACCTCAGATTTTGCTTTTTTTTGTTTTACAATAAATTTAAACATATATGCCCCCGGCCATTGTTGAGATTCCTCCAATTGTATTTTTAATCGTTCGTAAAACTCGATATTTGTACTCAAAGCGCGATTAATTTTAAGTTGTTAAAGATAAGTATTCAGCTTACCAAGCTGGATTTTTTCGATGAAAAAGTGTAAAAAAATAGTGGTCACCGGGGGCCCTGGAAGTGGAAAAACAAGCCTGATTCAAGCCTTGGAAAACAGAGGATTTCCGGTGTTCCACGAAATTTCACGCCAACTGATTGCTGAAGGCCAGCAAGCGGGCACGCAAAACTATTTCAAGGAGGCTCCCATCCCCTTTAGTCAAAAGCTTTTAGACGCCCGAATCCAACAATTTCACCAGGCGAATGCTGCGCTGGATCCTTTTGTGTTTTTAGATCGGGGACTCCCCGATGTGATCGCCTATTTTGACTCCATCGAACAAGACCCCCCTTTTAGCATTAATCTTAAACAGGAATACCGTTACGATCAAGTCTTTTTTCTTCCGCCGTGGGAAGCCATCTACCAGCAAGATTCACAACGCATGGAAACTTTTGTGGAGGCCCAAGAAATAGGACGAATACTTCTCTCCCACTATACTAAACTGGACTATGCTCCAGTAAAAATACCTCCGGGAACTCTTTCCGAACGCTGCGATTTTCTTCTCACTCAAATCGGCTATGGATAAGTATTTAAAAAGCCTTCAAAACTATTGGGGATTCGCAAACTTTCGATCCCCTCAACAAGCCATCATCAATGAATATGTAGGTGGCAAAGACACCTTGGTACTGCTACCCACCGGAGGAGGAAAATCCCTTTGCTATCAACTTCCTGGCGTGGTAGAAGGCGGGATCACTTTAGTGATCTCTCCGCTGCTGGCCCTGATGGAAGAGCAAGTCTCCCAATTGAACGCTCGTGGAATTCCAAGTATGTATTTTAGTCACCAAACGGATAAAAGCATCGACCAGCAATTACAAGAATGTATTCGTGGCGATTATGTCTTGGTCTATTGTTCGCCCGAACGACTTACCCAAGCGGGCTTTTTAAACCATTTGTCTCACGCATCCATCAAGCGGATTGCCGTAGATGAAGCACACTGCATTTCCAGTTGGGGGCACGATTTTCGACCGGCCTATTTAGACATTCATCAACTTCGAAAATTTTTCCCAAAGGCTCCCTTGATGGCACTCACAGCCACTGCCACTCCTCAGGTAGTAACAGATATTCAAAAATTTCTGGAATTGCGGAAGCCAAAGATTTTTCAAGAATCTGTTGTCCGAAAAAATATTCATCTACATATTCGAGAAACCTCAGACAAATTTCGAGAACTCCTCCATTTTTTAAAACAAAATTCCGATCCGGCGATTGTTTATTGTTACAGTCGAAAACAAACCGAACGATTGAGCGCTCAGCTTAACAACCACGAAATATCTGCTGATTATTTTCATGCCGGATTAAGCCCACAAGAGAAAAAAGATCGGGTTTCTGCCTGGAAAGCAAAACGTTCTCAGGTAATGACCGCCACCACTGCTTTTGGAATGGGGATCGACTTTGGAGAGGTGCGCTCGGTGATCCATTGGGACTTAGCCGATAGTTTGGAGAGCTACTGCCAAGAAATCGGGCGGGCCGGAAGGGATGGAAAAGCTTCCCATGCCTTGACTCTATATAATACTCATGATTTGGACGTATTAAAGGATCGTGTTTTGGGCCACTGGCCAGACATTCAATTTTTAAAGCATTTTTACAACAAATTAGCGAACTACCTTTCGATCGCTCAAGGCAATGGGAAGGAGGAACGTTTTGAGTTGCGGTTTGAAGATTTTTGTGAAGCCTATGGTTTTTCCAAACGAAAAGCCTTGCAGGCCTTTGAATTAATGGAACGATTCGATCTCATTCGTTTTCAGATATCCAGTAGCGAAAGGCTTGAACTCCACAGCCCATTAGCTGCCCAAGAAGTTCAGCGACTCATCCAAAAACAAATCCCAGCACATGAATTATTAGAAGACCTATTGCGGCAAATTCCTCAAATGTTTGATCGCTCCCATAAAATTCGATGGACAAGCTTGCAAAAACGAATGAACCGTTCCAAAGCCGCTCTAATTCAAAGCCTGAATCGATTGGTAGCTCAGAGGATATTAAACCCTTATGAAAACACGCCCAACCTCCAATTGGTATGGCTACTCCCACGAGAAGATGCTTATGTTTGGCAGCCCCATCGAGAGGCACTCAAACAGATTTGCGACCGAAAAAAGTACCAGTTGGATAAGTTCCAGTATTTTATTCAACAAAAAAACAAATGCCGAACACAATTGTTGTTAAATTATTTTGGAGAAAAAGCTGATGATCGTTGTTCCCATTGCGATGGGCCGCATTGTAAACCTATAGGATCTGAAGCAGACATCAGTCAGGAATTGTATCAACGGATCGCCCAAGGACCTATTGGAATTAGTGCGCTCACCCTAGAATTTTCTGCTCCTATTCCTCAAATTG